>PLIQ01000425.1 GCA_003140115.1 Actinomycetota bacterium
CATGGCCGCCCGGTGGGCGTCCTGCCAGGCGGCCAGGGCCTGCTCGTAGCCCGCCGGCTCGTCTGGCGCCGGGACGAACACCCGCACCATCAGCTGCCCCGGCCCGATGCCCGGGTCTTCGCCGTGCTCCAGCAGCACGGCCCGCTGCACCGCACCCGCGGTGAACCGCTCCCTCAGCTCGTGGTTGATGGCTCGTTCCAGCTGATCTTTCTCCGCCCGTTCCACGGTGCCTCCCATCCGTGTCACTGCCTCAACGCCCCCCACCGGAAGCTGGTTCCAGCGTGACTTACCGTGCCGCGCCGGGCAGCCGTAACCCCCAACGGGCCGCCAAATGTCAGTGGTCTCTGCTGGAATGCTCTCGTGAGCACGGTCATGTACAGCCCGGTGCAGCTGGCCCGGCTGCTGCGGGTGCCCGAGCCGACTCCGGAGCAGGCGGCGGTGATCGCCGCGTCGCTCGGTCCGCTCGCGGTGGTGGCCGGCGCGGGTTCGGGCAAGAGCGAGACGATGGCGGCCCGGCTGGTCTGGCTGGTCGCCAACGGGATGGTCCGCCCGGACCGGGTGCTCGGGCTCACCTTCACCAGGAAGGCGGCCGCCGAGTTCGCCGACCGGGTGCGCTCCCGGCTCGAGCGCCTGCGCCGCGCGGGTCTCGGCGATACCAGGCCCGAGGACGAGGACCCGTTCGGCGGCGACCCGGTGATCGGGACTTATCACGCCTACGCCGGTCGCCTGGTCGGCGACAACGCGCTGCGCGAGGGGCTCGAGCCATCCATGCGGCTGATCACGCCCGCGCTGTCCTGGCAGCTGGCGGCGTCGATCGTGGCCGCCTACGACGGACCCATGGACGAGATCATCTGGACCCCGCAGACGGTGACCGCGGCCGTGCTCGAGCTGGCCGGAGACCTGTCCGAGCACCTGCGCGGGACCGGGGACGTCACCACGGTGGGCCGCTGGCTCACCGCGGAGCTCGAGGCGTTGCCGGGGCGGATACCTGGGGCCGTTCGGAAGATAATGCAAACCCAGCGGGCCCGCGAGCAGTTGCTCCCGCTGGTCGAGCGGTACGTGGCGGCCAAGGCGGCGCGCGAGGTCCTCGATCACGGCGATCAGGTCGCGCTGGCGGCGCGGATCGCCAGCGCGCACCCGGAGGTGGGCGCGGCCGAGCGGGCCCGCTACCAGGTGGTGCTGCTCGATGAGTACCAAGACACCAGCCACGCCCAGCTGGTCCTGCTCCGGTCGCTGTTCGGCGGCGGGCACCCGGTCACCGCGGTCGGTGACCCGTGCCAGTCCATCTACGGCTGGCGCGGCGCGAGCGCGGGCAACCTGCGCCGGTTCACCGCGGACTTCCCGGTGGTGGCCCGGATGCGGCCGTTCGGGGCCTCGGCGCCCACCGGCCCCGCCCCGGTGCTGGTCCTGTCGACCAGCTTCCGGAACGCCGCGCGCGTCCTTGACGCGGCCGCGGTGGTGCAGGAGGAACTGCGCTACGAGGCGCCCGACGTGCCCCGGCTGGTCTCCGCGCCGGATCGCGGCGGTCGGGGCGCGGTCACCTGCGCGCTGCTGGACACGGTCACCGACGAGGCCGAATGGGTGGCCGGGCGGATCGTCGGCCTGCTGGCCCTCGGCCCCGGCCGCGCTCCCGACGGACACCCCTGGCCCAAAGAGCCGGACGCGCGCCAGGCCGGCGTGCGGCCCTCCGACGTCGCGGTGCTGTGCCGCAAGCGGTCCCAGTTCGTGGCGCTACGGAAGGCCATCGAGGCCCGCGGCATCCCAGTCGAGGTGGTGGGCCTGGGCGGGCTGCTGGTGGTGCCCGAGGTGCAGGACGTGGTGGCCACGCTGCGGGTGCTGCACGACGCGGGCGCGTCGGACGCGCTGGCCCGGCTGCTGACCGGGCCGCGCTGGCGGATCGGGCCGCGCGACCTGGTCGCCCTCGGCCGTCGCGCCCGGGCCCTGGTCCGCGGTGAGGGCGACGGCCGGCCGGGCGCCCCGGCCCCGGCGCACAGCGACCCGGACGAGCAGGACGCGCTGGCCGAGGCCGTCACCGACCTGACCGCGGAGACCGGCAGCCTGGTCGAGGCGCTCGATGACCTCGGCGACCCGGACGCCTACTCGCCGGTCGGCTACGCCCGCATGCACGCCCTGGCCGCCGAGTTGCGGCGGCTGCGCGCCCACGTCGGGCGGCCGCTGGCCGACCTGACCGCCGAGGCCGAGCGGATGCTCGGCCTGGACATCGAGGTCGCCGCGCGGCCGGACGCCGATCCGGTCGCGGCCCGCGCCGACCTGGATGCCTTCACCGACGTGGCCGACGCGTTCACCGGCGAGGGCGCCGAGCCGACCCTGGGCGCGTTCCTGGCCTACCTGACCGCGGCGCAGCAGGAGGAATTCGGGCTGGAGACCGGCCGGGTCGGCGAGTCGGACTCGGTCAAGCTGCTCACCGTGCACGCGGCCAAGGGCCTGCAGTGGCCGGCCGTCTTCGTACCCGGCCTGGCCCTGGGGGAGCGGTCCCAGGTCTTCCCCGCCCGGCCCCGGGTCTCGACCCGGTGGACCGACAATCCGCGGCTGATCCCGTTCGGCCTGCGCGGCGACGCGGGAGACCTGCCCGCGCTGCGCGGGCTCGACGCTGCCTCGCTCGAGGACTTCACCGGCGCCTGCGCGGCCCGGGACCTGGCCGAGGAGCGCCGCCTGATGTACGTGGCCGCCACCCGGGCGGCGTTCTGGCTGGGGTGTTCGGGTTACTGGTGGGGCGAGGGCGGCACCTGCCGCCTGGGCCCGTCGCCATTCCTGGAGGAGGTTCGCTCGTCCGGGGTGGCCGAGGTCCACGCCTGGGCCGCCGAGCCGCCCCCGGACGCGGAGAACCCGCTGCTGGCCACGGTGGACGAGGCCGACTGGCCGGCCACTCCGGCTGGACGGCACTACGAGGCGGTCCGCGAGGCCGCGGCCCTCGTCGAAGCCGCGGTCGCAACGCAAGCCGCAACCGCAACACAAGCCACAGCCGTAACAGAAGCGCCAGCCGACCTCAGCCCCGAGGACCAGGCGCTGGCCGAGGCGTGGCGGCGGGACGCCGAGCTGCTGCTGGCCGAGCGGGCGCAACGCCGGGGCGACGGCGTCATCCCGGTCCAGCTGCCCGCCCGGCTCTCGGTTTCGGCGCTGGTCTCGCTGGCCCGCGACCCGGCCGAGCTGGCCCGGCAGGTGCGCCGGCCGATGCCCCGGCCGCCGGCCCGCCAGGCCAGGAAGGGCACGGCCTTCCACCAGTGGCTGGAGCAGCGCTACGGCCAGCAACGGCTCATCGACGACGCCGACCTGTTCGGCTTGGGCGAGCCCGCCGCCGACGAGCTCACGAGCGCCGAGGACCTCAGCCAGCTCCGGGCCCGGTTCGATCGCAGCGAATGGGCGGACCGGTGGCCACGGGCGGTCGAGGTGCCGTTCGAGACCCTGATCGGCGACCGGCTGGTGCGCGGCCGGATCGACGCGGTGTTCGCCGACGCCCCCGAGGGCGGCTACGACGTGGTCGACTGGAAGACCGGCCGCCCGCCCGCCTCCGACGCCGAACGCCACGCGGTTTCCGTCCAGCTCGCCGCCTATCGCCTGGCCTGGGCGGCGCTCGCCGGCGTCCCCGTCGCCGAGGTCCGGGCCGCCTTCCACTACGTCGCGGCCGAGGTGACCGTGCGCCCCGCCGACCTGCTCGACGAACCCGGCCTGACCGCCCTCATCAGCCGCATTCCCGCCGAGGCCCCGTAAAAGTGGCGACCCGGCGGATTAGCACCTGCGCAGCCCTCCTGCTCATCGGCGCGGCTACCGGGTGCAGCGGCTCGCCGGCATCATCCGGACCGGGCACCAGCGCGGCGCCGGCCTGGGGCGCAGCGACGCACCTCGACCACAGCCAGGCCAGCGAAGACCCGACCGCAGTGTCGTGTCCGTCCGCGAGCTTCTGCATGGCCGTGCTCCAGTCGGGCTACGCAGCCCGCTACGACGGGACCACGTGGAGCCAGCCCACCGAGCTACCGTCCGCCGACGGCGGC
Source organism: Actinomycetota bacterium (assembly GCA_003140115.1). Next base: position 4,011 of record PLIQ01000425.1, read on the forward strand.
GAGCCCGATTCCGTGTCCTGCCCGGCCGCCAGCTTCTGCCTGGCCGTGGACGCCCGGGACTCGGCCACGCTGGTCTACAAAAACAGCAGGTGGAGTTCCGGCGGTACCATCCCGGACATCCAGACGGGCATGGCCTCGGTGTCGTGCCCGGCCAGCAACTTCTGCGCCGCCGTCGACAACGGCTCCGACGCGTTCACCTTCAACGGCACCTCCTGGAGCCCCGCCACGGCCATCGATCCGTCCGGCCAGCTGAGCACCGTGTCGTGTCCGAGCGCCACCTTCTGCGCCGCCGTCGACTACGGCCCGAACGTCCTCACCTTCAACGGCACCTCCTGGAGCAAGCCAGCCGCCATCGACCCAGGCACCTACCTGCAGGCCGTGTCGTGCGCGAGCGCCAGCTTCTGCGTGGCCATTGACCGCAAAGGGAACGCGCTCACGTTCGACGGCCGCACCTGGAGCGCGCCCGTCAACGCCAACCCGGGTGGTCTGACCATGGGGGAGGGCGGTATCTCCTGGCCGGTGGTGTCGTGCCCGGCCAGCGACTTCTGCGCCGCCGTCGACGGACAAGGAGGAAACGTGGTCACCTTCGACGGCACCACCTGGACCGCGCCCGTCACCATCGACACCAAGGCCGCTCACTCGCTCAACGGCCCGGTCCTTGTCTTCCTCATGTCGGTGTCCTGCCCGTCCGCCACGTTCTGCGTGGCCGGCGACACCACCGGGGATGCGTTCGTCCGACAGTAAGTCCGACAGTAAGCAGGCTCAGGTGTGCTCGGACACCAGCACCGCGAGCGTCCCCGGTGACAGCGCCTCGAACACGTGCGGCACGTCGGCCGGGTAGCAGATGTAGTCGCCCGGGCCGAGGTCGACCGGCTCGCCGGCCACGCCGACCAGCGCCCGGCCCGCGCTCAGCACCACGTGCTCGATCACGCCGGGCATGTGCGCCTCGGACACGCGCGGCGGACCCGGTTCGGCCGCGATGCGGTACACGTCGCGGCGGGCGCCCGGCGGGCACGCGGCCAGCANNTCCAGCTGGGACAGCGTGGACTTGGCGATCCCGGCCCGGCGGGCGACCTCGGTCAGCGAGAGCCCGGTCCGCCGCCGTTCCCGCCGCAGCGACGCGGCGATCAGCTCCAGCGGCGCGCCCCCAGCAGGGTCGTTCGGCATATCACCCACGCGTTCGCTTTGACGAACGCCAGGATCGGTGTTCATAATAAACTCCGTGAGTTCGATATATAGAACTCTATCGGGCGGGACCCTGCGGGACATCGCCCTGGCCTGCCTCGCCGTCTGGTTCATCGGCCTGTCCTACGGAGCCATCGCCGTCGCGTCCGGGTTTCCGCTGTGGGTGCCCGCCGCGCAGAGCGTGCTGGTGCTGGCCGGCGCGTCGGAGTTCCTGTTCATCGGGATCGTCGCCGCGGGCGGTAACCCGCTGGCCGCGGCCGCGGCCGGCCTGCTGGTCAACGCCCGCCACCTGGCCTACGGCCTGGCCCTGCCCGACGGCGTCACCGGGCCCGGCCTCGCCCGTCGCCTGCTCGGCAGCCACCTGATGAACGACGAGAGCGTGGTCTTCGCCCTGGCCCAGGAGGACCTGCCCCGCAAGCGCGCCGCGTACTGGGCCTGCGGCCTGGGCGTGCTGCTGTGCTGGCCGGCCGGCGCCGTCCTCGGGGCGCTGATCGGCAGCGTGATCACGGACACCGGCGCGTTCGGGCTGGACGCCATGTTCCCGGCCGTGATCCTGGCCCTGATCGCGCCCGCGCTGCGTGACCGCCGGCTCAGCCGGGCCGCTGTCACCGGCGCCGTCATCGCGCTGGCCGCCACCCCGTTCCTGCCCCCCGGCCTGCCCGAACTGCTCGCGCTGCTCGCCCTCCTTACGATCAGGAAAACAACGTGAAGGACCCCACGCTGTTCGCGGTCGGCCTGATCACACTGTCGGCCGGCACGTTCGCGTTCCGGCTCGCCGGCCCGGTGCTGCGCCAGCGGATCTCCTTCCCGCCCTGGGCCGAACGCCTGCTAGAGACCGCAGCCGTCATTCTGCTCGCCGCGCTGGTCGTCACCACGGGGCTGACCGAGGGACATCACCTGGCCGGCCTGGCCCGCCCGGCCGGGGTGTGCGTCGGCGGGGTCCTGGCCTGGCGCAAGGCGCCGTTCCTGGTCGTGGTGCTGGCCGCCGCGGCCACCACCGCCGTCTTGCGCCTGCTCGGGATCCCGTAGGGTGCCCCCTGACCGCCATAACCTTTAAAAAATTTTTGGCGGAACGGGCCGTGGTCCGTGCCCCCGGTACCCGTTCAAAGTTGAATAACGCCAGATCGATCTGCCGGGTCCGATTGCTGCCAGAATGGGTTCGTGATAGTAGCTGGCCGGGCTGACGCACCCCCGCGCGCCGAGCCGGGACTACACGCCGAGACGGGATCGCGCCCCGGCGCCGCCCGGGCCGACGCCGGGCCGCTGCTGTCCGTCTCGGGGCTGAGCGTTACCTATGGCCAGCTCCGCGCGCTGGACAACGTCAGCCTGAGCGTGCGCAGCGGTGAGCTCGTCGCGCTGGCCGGCGAGAACGGGGCGGGCAAGACCACGCTGGTCCGCTGCATCGCCGGGGACGTGATCCCGGCCAGCGGTGAGGTCTTCTTCGCGGGCCGGCGCGTGCCGGCCGACCAGGCCGCGGCGGTCAAGCAGGGGATCGCGGTGGTCTGGCAGGACCTGGCCTTGTGCGACAACCTGGACATCGCGGCCAACATCATGCTGGGCCGGGAGCGGCCCCGGCTGCTGATGTCGGAGACCCGTTTCCACAGCGAGGTCGTGTCGCTGCTGGCTTCGCTGCGCATCCCGATCAGCGACACCAGGCGCAGCGTCCGCTCCCTGTCCGGTGGGCAGCGTCAGCTGGTGGCGATGGCGCAGGCCATGGGCCGCAAGCCGCGGCTGCTGGCCCTGGACGAGCCCACCGCCGCGCTCGGCGTGAAGGAAGAAGCCCAGGTCGAAGAGCTGATGGCGAACCTGCGCGAGCAGGGCACCACGATCTTGCTGGCCTGCCACGATATCGACCAGATGTTCCGGCTGGCCGACCGGATCGTGGTGCTGCGCCAGGGCCAGATCGTGGGTGACGTACGGACGGCCGACGCCCATCCCGATGACGTGGTGGCGCTGATCTCCGGCCAGCAGGCCGGCTCCTCCGCCCGTGAGCAGCTGACCCGGCTGCACGGGCTCACCGACCGGCTGGTCTCGGCCGACCCGGCGTCCAGCCTGCCGCTGATTTTGTCCGCGCTGGGCGCGGCGCTCGGCAGCGAACGGCTGTGCATTCACCTGGTCAGCGACAAGATCTTGCACTGCGCGGCATCGCTGGGCTTCCAGACCGGGCAGCTCGACCCGTGGAACCGGCTGCCGTTCGGGCCCGCAGGCGGCCCGGTGGGGATGGCCGCGGCGGACGAACGCCCCTTCATCGCCGACAGCGTCCGGCCGGGTGCGGCCTGGGGCAGCTTCCGTGACCTGGCCAGGACGGCCAACATCGCCAGCTCGTGGTCGGTCCCGGTCCTCGGGCCCAGCGGGCTGTCCGGCGTGATCACCGTGTTCCGGACCGAGCACGGCGTACCGGAGCCCGACGAGCTCGGCCTCATCACCGTCTACGCGGGCTACGCCGCCAGCGCCATCGAGCGGGACCGGCTGCTGGACCAGGTGACCACCAGGAACCGGGTGCTGGAGACGATCCGCGAGATGCTGGAGACGCTGGCCGGACCGGTCCCGGTCGCCGAGGGGCTGTCCATCGCGGTCCAGTCGCTGCGCCGTGGCCTGCAGGCCCACGAGGTCGCGCTGATCACCCAGCCGGCCGGCCAGCCCGCGCGCTGGCGCGCCTTCACCGGCCCGACGGGCACCGACTGGTCATCGGCCACCCCGTCCATGCGCGACATCGCCGAGAGCGCGCTGGGCACCGCCGTCCCCGACGGGGTGGCCCGGCAGCTGGCCAGCAGCCGCCGGCATCGCGTGCGGGCGGTGGCCTTCGTGGCCGCCGGCGGCCCCACCATGCTGCTGGCCAGCTGGCGGCGGTTGCCGCCGACCAAGGAGGAGACCGCGCTGCTGGAGGACGCGGCGCACTCCCTGCGGCTGGCCCTGGAACGGGAGGAGGTCCTGCACGCCCACCAGGAGGCGGCCGCCCTGCGCAGGTCACGGGAGCTGCAGCGCGGGTTCCTGTCCCGGATGAGCCATGAACTGCGCACCCCGCTGACCGCCATCCGGGGCTACGCGTCCAGCCTGATGCAGCCCGACGTGACCTGGGATCGCGAGTCCCAGCAGCGTTTCCTGGACCGGATCGCGGCGGAGTCGGCCCGCCTCGGCCGCCTGGTCGATGACCTGCTCGACTTCTCCGCGATCGAGTCGGGCACCATTCGCCTGCAGTGGGACTGGTGCGACATCCGGCTGGTGATCGAGGCCGCGATCGCCTGCCTGCCGCCGGCCAGCGCCGCGTCGATCGAGCTGGCCTGCGAACCGGCCCTGCCCGTGGTGTGGGCCGACCACGACCGGATGGAGCAGGTCTTCGTGAACCTGCTGAACAACGCGTCGCGCCACAACCCGCCGGGCACCCCGGTGCACGTGACCGCCGCCCACGGGACGTCCGAGGTGGTGATCAGCGTGCGGGACGACGGCGTCGGCATGCCGCCCGAACTGGCGGCCGCCCCGTTCGAACCCGCCCGCAGCAACGGCAACGGCCACCGCAAGAGCGCGGGCACCGGCCTCGGCCTGTCCATCGCCAAGGGAATCGTGCAGGCCCACGGCGGCCGGATCGAGCTGACCCCGCTGCCCAAGGGCACCTGCTTCCAGGTCTACCTGCCGGTCGAGGCCGAGGTCGACGCGGGCCGGATGGCCGCGAACCGAAGGGACCACGACGGTGACGATGACTGAGGACACGCGCAAGACCTGCGCCCTGGTGGTGGAGGACGATCCCAACATCGTCGACCTGATCCGGTCCAACCTGGCCGTGCGCGGCTTCGACACCATCGTCAGCGTGGATGGCATGCGCGCCCTGCAGCTGCTGGAGACCGAGGACCCGGACATCGTCCTGCTCGACCTGATGCTGCCCGAGGCCGACGGCTTCGACCTGTGCCGCCAGATCCGCGAGCGCTCCCCGGTCGCGATCATCGTGGTCTCGGCCCGCGGCGGCGAGCGGGACAAGGTGACCGCCCTGCACATGGGCGCGGACGACTACCTGACCAAGCCGTTCAGCATCGAGGAGCTGCTGGCCCGGATCACCGCGACGCTGCGCCGGACCCGGCCCGCCGCGCCCACCGAGCAGCAGGCGCCCCCGGTCATCGTGGTCGGCGACATCGTCATCGACCTGGCCCTGCAGCAGGTCCGGCGCAACGGGCAGCCGGTGCACCTGACCCCGACCGAGTTCGCCCTGCTGCGCGAGCTCGCCGTCAACCGCGGCAAGCTGCTCACCCACGCCCACCTGCTGCGCCGGGTCTGGGGTCACGGCTACGAGACCGAGACCGAGTACCTGCGCGTCTACGTCCGGCGGCTGCGCGCCAAGCTCGAGGCGGACGACAGCGCCCCGCTCATCCTCACCCAGCCGCGGGCCGGCTATCGCCTGGCCCCCGAATGACCCGAATCGCAATTTCGGGTCACACTCGGATCACAATTCAGTTACACCCAGGCTATCCGTTAACGGTATCTTCACGGGCCGGTGCCGATGTTAAGGCCATGTTAATTCCGGGAACTCTAAGGTGGCAGCTAAGACGCTGCGCTGCGATCGCAGGTAGGCACGCGGTTACGTTCGGCATGCCTGAATACGATCATGTGGTCGTTCATTACTACGCGAGGTGGTACGTAATGATCCGAGTGGCCGTCCGTCAGCGGCCGTGTCCGGATAGAGACCGCTGGTCGGGTTCTATCCGGCGGATGAGCGTCTGGGAGGCGCAATTCGACATCCTCACCGGGCGGATTTGCCGCACGATGACCGACGTTCTGCTGACGGGAGAACTTTCGGGCCCTGGATTTCTCATGTCGAATGCACTAACTTCCCTCCGAAGGGACACCGCTACTCCACCGGTGTCCCGGTCGGCTTATTCGGGTACATCTGGGCGAAAGGGTATGGGGAATGCGAGTAAGTAACAGAAGTGAGGGAGGTCGCCGCCTCCCCAGAATGGGTTGGATAGCTCTGGCCGCGGCCCTGGCCCTGGCGGCTGCGGGCTGTTCGTCCTCGTCGAGCTCGAGCTCGACGAGCACGCCTGCCTCCTCGGGCTCGTCGTCGTCGGCGGCCACGGGCTCGACCACGGTTCCGAACCTGAGCATCGACTCCTTCACCGTCAACATCGCGTCGACCATGAGCCAGCTCAAGGGGCTGGCCCAGGCCGGGACCAAGGGCGCCACCAGCCTGCAGGTAGGCGTGGTCCTGCCCGACACCACGTCGTCGACGCGGTGGGTTGACTTCGACGCGCCGTACTTCAAGCAAGCCTTCCTCGCCGCCGGGTACACCTCGTCGGAGTTCCGCATCGACAACGCGCAGGGCAGCGACGCGACCCAGCTGAGCGACGCGACGGCCGACATCAACCTGGGTGCCAAGATCCTGATCGTCTGCCCGCTCGACGGCCCGACTGGCGTCGCGATCGCGAAGCTTGCCGAGCAGAAGGGCGTCACCCTGATCGCCTACGACCGCGCCATTTTCGAAGGCACGAAGACCTACTACGTCAGCTTCAACGGCGAGGCGGTGGGTGAGCTGATCGGCACGGGCTTCAACGCCTGCCTTACGGCCTGGCACATCAAGAACCCCGAGGTCTACGTGCTGAACGGCGGCGAGGACACCGACCCCAACGCGATCGCCTTCGCCACGGGTTACAACAAGGTGGTCTTCAACCAGGCGGCCAAGTCGGTCGCCGCGGGCGCGAAGGGCACCGCCGACGGCGCCACGCTGGTGGCCGAGAACTTCGCCCCCGGCTGGGACAACACCAAGGGCGGCACCATCTTCCAGCAGGCGTTCACCGCCAACCCGAAGATCAACGCCACCATCGAGGCCAATGACGGGCTTGCCAACGCGGTGATCACCGACCTCAAGGGGGCCGGGGTCAAGCCCAACACGATCCCGACCACGGGTCAGGACGCCACGGCGCAGGGCATGGCCTGGATCCTCGAGGGCTACCAGTGCGGCTCCGTTTACAAGCCGGTTTACAAGGAGGTCCAGGACGCCGTATCGGTGGCCACGATCCTGCTGGCCGGCCAGACGGTGCCTCCGGCCCTGCTCAACGGCACGGCCACGGACTCGGCTGACACGAGCATCACCGAGCCGGCGTCCCTGCTGTCGGCCACGTGGGTGACCAAGTCCAACATTGAGTCGACCGTCGTCAAGGACAACTTCGACACGGCCTCGGCCATCTGCGCGATCGCGGGCGCGAGCGTCTGCTCCGCAAACGGCATCAAGTAATCAGCTGACCTGGGGAGCCTCGGCGGGTTTCCGCTGAGGTTCCCCAGGTCATGAGATAGTTGAGCCTCCGGTAACGCTACTGACGGGTATTGAAGATGACTGAGGTAAACGAGGCCCCGGCAGGCGCGAGCAGCGGCGGGGAGGACGCGGAACCCCTGCTGAGCATGCGGGGCATCGACAAGCACTTCGGGCCGGTGCAGGCGCTCTACGGGGTGAACCTGGATCTGTACTCGGGGAAGGTGACCGGCCTGTGCGGAGACAACGGGGCCGGGAAGTCGGTGCTCACCCGCACCATCGCCGGCGCGCACCAGCCGGACCACGGCCAGATCTTTTTCGAGGGGAAACCGGTACACATCCGGAGTACCCGGGACGCCTCCGCGCTCGGCATCGAGACCGTCTACCAGGATCTGGCGCTGGCCGACAACCTGGACATCGTCCAGAACATGTTCCTCGGCCGCGAACGGCTGCGCCACGGCCTGCTCGACGAGGACTCGATGGAACTGGCGGCGGCCGACACCCTGAAGACTCTTCGGGTGACCACGGTGCGCTCGATCCGCCAGCCGGTGGCCTCGCTCTCGGGTGGTCAGCGGCAGTCGGTGGCAGTGGCCAAGGCGGTCATGTGGAACTCCAAGCTGGTGCTGCTGGACGAGCCCACCGCCGCTCTCGGGGTGGTGCAGACCCGGCAGGTGCTGGACCTGATCAAGCGGCTCCGGGACCAGGGGCTGGCCGTGATGGTCATCTCCCACAACCTGAACGACGTCTTCGAGGTCGCGGACCGGATCGCGGTGCTGTACCTGGGACGGATGGTGGCCGACGGGCCGGCCGCGGGCTTCGACCGGCAGAGCGTGGTGGAGTACATGACGACGGGCGCCGCCAACGGGCGGCCGTCCGAGCCTGCCGCATCCGCCAGTGGCGAGGTCTGAGCCCATGGCCCCGGATGGGGAAGACCCCGTGACCGCGGACCCAGGCCAGCCGCCGGCCGAGACGGCGCATGCCCGGCGGCGCCAGACGGAGGCCGAGGCGGTCGCGCTCGTCGCCGCCCCCGATATGTCCGTAGCCGACGTGCCGCCCGAGCTCCTGGCCCAGACGCTGGGCCAGTACCTGCGGGCCTCGTGGCTCCGCGTCCGCGGCGGCGACAGCGGTGTCCTGCCCGTGCTCATGGCCATGGTCGTGGTCGCCGTCGTCTTCCAGATCATCACCCCCGAGCACGCCTTCCTGCGGCCGAGCAACCTCGTGTACATCTTCGGGCTGAGCACCGTGTACATGGTGCTGGCGATCGCCGAGACCCTGGTTCTGCTCATCGCGGAGATCGATCTCTCGGTCGGCGCGGTCGCGCTGATCGGCGGGGTGATCGCGTTCAAGCTGGTCCAGCAGCCCGGGGCGGACTGGCCGTGGTTGGCGGCCATCCTCGCCGCGCTCGTCGCCTGCGGCGTGTTCGGCGCCCTCCAGGGGATACTCAGTGCCCGGCTCAAGATCCCGTCCTTCATCGTGACCCTGGGCGGGTTCCTGCTGTTCTCGGGCATCCTCATCGTCGTCCTCGGCGGTGCCGACGGCTCCGTGAACCTGAACACCTCGGACTCCAACCAGGCCGTCATCTATGACCTGGTCCAGGGGACGATCACCCCCGTGGCCAGCTGGATACTCCTGGTGGTCGTCGTCGGGGGCATCGGCACTGCCCTGTGGCTGCGCGCGGCCAGCAGACGACGCCAGGGCCTGGTGGCTCCCCCGAAGAGCGTGACCGCAGTCAGGATCGTCCTGGTGGCAATCGTCGGGGCGGCTGTGGTGGCGGTCTGCACTGTCAACCGCGGCACCTCGCTCAAGTCCGTGCAGGGACTTCCGTGGGTGATCCCGATCGTCCTCGTCGTCGCTGCCGTCTGGACGCTCGTGCTCGAGCGGACCCGTTTCGGCCGCTACCTGTATGCCATCGGCGGCAACCCCGAGGCGGCCCGCCGCGCCGGCGTCAGCCTGGCCGGCATGCGCACCTGGGCCTTCGCGCTCTGCTCGGCGACCGCCGGACTCGGCGGCATCCTGCTTGGGTCCTTCTTCTACGGTGAGTACAGCACCAATACGGCCGACCCCGGTCAGCTCGTCCTGTACACCGTCGCCGCCGCCGTCATCGGCGGGGTCAGCCTGTTCGGCGGCCGGGGTAAGGCCCTGCACGGTGTTCTCGGCGGGCTCCTGATCGGCGGCATCGCCTACGGCGTATCCCTGCTCAACCTGGGCAGCCTGTCTACGCCGCTGCAATACATCCTGCCCGGCGGCGTGCTCCTGGCCGCCGTGCTCATTGACGTGCTGTCACGGCGCGGTAGTACTGGGAGCGTGACCCGTGTCTGAAGTGCCCGTGTCTCAAGTACCGGCGGACTCCAGCCAGACCCCGGCCGGGGCGACGGACACCACGATGGTGGCCGACCTCACCGCCGCCGACGAGGCCGCGGCCGACGTCCCGCCCGAGCTCGTCGCCCAGTCGCTGGGCCAGTACCTGCGGGCCTCGTGGGCCCGGGTCCGCGGCGGCAACAGCGGTGTCCTGCCCGTGGTCCTGGCCATCGTGGTGGTCGCCATCAGCTTCCAGATCGCGAACTCGAAGTTCCTGTCAGCGCAGAACCTGGTCAACCTCTTCGAGCAGAGCACCATCTACATGCTGCTGGCCATCGCCGAGATCTTCGCCCTGCTCCTGGGCGAGATCGACCTGTCCGTCGGCCTGGTCATGGGGCTGAGCAGCGTCGTGGTCGCCGAACTCGTGCAGCCGACCGGCGCGAACTTGCCGTGGTGGGTGGCGATCATCCTGACGCTGATCGCGTCCTGCGCGGTCGGCGCCCTCCAGGGAACGCTCGTGGCCCGGCTGCGGATGCCGTCGTTCATCGTCACCCTGGGCGGGCTGCTGATCCTGGAGGGCGTGGCGATCATCGTCCTCGGCGGGAGCCTGGTTGGTATCGGCAACGCCCAGTACAAGAACGAGCTCGTCCTCTACGACATCTTCTGGGGATCGCTCAACACGACGGTCAGCTGGATCCTGCTGGTCGTGGTCGTCGGCGCCACCGCTGCCGGGCTCTGGCTGCGGGACGCCGGCAAGCGCCGTCACGGCCTGGAGGCTCCGCCGCGCAGCCTCACCGCGCTGAAGATCGTCCTGATGGTGGTCGCGGGCGTCGCGCTCGTCGCCATCTGCAGCGTCAACCGGGCCCACGTCGGGACGATTGAGGGAGTTCCCTACATCATCCCGATCGTCCTGGTCGTGCTGGGCGCCTCGACCATCCTGCTGCAGCGAACTCGCTTCGGCCGCTACGTGTACGCCATCGGCGGCAACGCCGAGGCGGCGCGGCGCGCCGGGGTCAGCCTGACCGGGATCCGGACCTGGTGTTTCGTCCTGTCCGCCCTGATCTCCGGGATCGCCGGCGTGCTGTTCGCCTCGTGGCAGGTCTCGCTGACCACCAACATCATCAAGGCCGCGAACAGCTACGTGCTGCTGGCGGTGGCCGCGGCGGTCATCGGTGGCACCAGCCTGTTCGGCGGCCGGGGCAAGACCATCCACGGCGTGCTGGGCGGCCTTGTCATCGGCGGCATCTACAACGGTCTCTACCTGCTAGGTGTGTCGAGTCAGTGGATCGACATCGTGGTCGCCGCGGTGCTGCTCGCGGCGGCGCTTATCGATGTCCTGTCACGCCGAGGCGCGTCGAACCAGGCGTGACCTCAGGGCGTCTACGGACCGTATGTGCGACAATCACTGTTTCCGAACGGTCCGTGGTGCATGATCAGATTCTGTGGGCAGTTACTCCTGCATGACCACGTTCTTGGCCGGCGCGCGGGCCACGAACCCCCGGACGTCCCCGTCCCCGGCCACGTAGGAGGACCGATGCGCCTTGCTGCCCTATCGTCCGACACGATGACACCGGAACAGGTCGGCCTGTACCGGGAGATCCTCAGCGGCCCGCGCGGCCAGGGCCCGCGCGCGGTCCTGCTCGCCACCGGCGCCGGCGGGCTGGCCGGCCCGTTCAACGTCATGCTGTACGCGCCCGCCGTCGGTCACGCCCTGCAGGAACTCGGCGCGGCGATCCGGTTCCGGACCGAGCTCACGCCCCGGGTCCGGGAGATGGCCATCCTGGTCGTCGCCCAGGCCTGGGACAGCGCCTACGAGCGGTCCTCGCACGAGCCGATCGGCCGCGACGCCGGGCTCACCGACCCGGAGATCAAGGCGCTGCGGGCCGGCACCGATCCCGGCTTCACCGACAAGGGGGAGCAGGTGGCCTACTCGGTCGTCCGGTCCCTGACCGGCCCGGCGGACCTGGACGACCAGCAGTACCACCTGGCCGTCACCACCCTCGGCGAGCAGGCCCTGGTCGAGCTGTCCACCCTGGTCGGCTACTACGCCACNNCGGCCGTGCAGCGGCCGACCCCGGGCATTGGGACAGCCCCGGTACCCGGGAGTGGGAGCTGGTACCGGGGCTGTCATCCCCCCCTCTGGGATTCGTGACCCACCTTACCAGATCAGACCAGATCAGTCTAGATATACGCCCTAGTCGATTTAGGTCTGCTAAGTTAGGCTCGTGACCACACTTGAGGTGGTTCGG
>PLIQ01000466.1 GCA_003140115.1 Actinomycetota bacterium
AGCGAGGCTGCGGTGAACACCGCCAGGCCGGCCATCAGGATGCGGCGGCGCCCCAGGAGATCCGCGGCGCGCCCGCCGAGCAGCAGGAAGCCGCCGAAGGTGAGCGCGTAGCCGGTGACGACCCATTGCAGGCTCGATTCCGGCATGTGCAGCTTGCGACCGATGGTCGGCAACGCGACGTTGACGATCGCGAGGTCCGCGACCGTCATGAAGAACGAAACAGCCAGCACCGCGAACGCGCGCCAGCGGTGGACCTGATTCGGCCCTTGATGGTCCTGGTAGGCGATCGCGCCTGAGATCTGGTGGCTTGACATGCGGGCTCCCTGGTGGGTGTGCATCTGCGTACACCGGTACAGACCCGGGGCGCGCGGGAAACCGACCGGGAATACGCGGTGCGAATAAATGCGCCGCCGGCCGGTTACTTTCGGGGCCGGGCCGGATCTATACCAGTAATGGCGCAGCATGCGACGCCGGAGGGAGCAGCCATGGCAGCCAGCGAGGATTTCGCGCGTCTCACCGACCCGTTCCGGCCGGAGTTGCTGGCGCACTGCTACCGCATGCTGGGCTCGGTACACGATGCCGAAGACCAGGTGCAGGAGACCATGATCCGCGCCTGGCGGTCCTACGACGACTTCGAGGGGCGTTCGTCGTTGCGGACGTGGCTGTACCGGATCGCGACCAACTCCTGCCTGCGCGCGCTGGAGAACAGCGGCCGCCGGCCATTGCCGTCCGGCCTGGGCGGCCCGGGTGAGGACCCCGAAGCTCCGCTGGCNNCCCGACGCGCTGGTGAGCGCCGGGTCCGCCGATCCAGCCGAGATCGTCGCGTCGCGGCAGGGCATGCGGCTGGCCCTGATCGCCGCCTTGCAGTACCTGCCCGCCCGGCAGCGCGCCGTGCTGATCCTGCGAGACGTGCTGCGCTGGCGGGCCGCGGAAGTTGCTGAGCTGCTCGGCACGACGACCACGGCGGTGAACGGCATGCTCCAGCGCGCCCGGACGCGGCTCGAGGAGGCGGCCCCCGGCCAGGACCAGATTCACGAGCCCGCCGACCCGCAGGACCGCGCGCTACTCGACAGGTTCGCCACCGCGTTCCAGAATGCCGACGTCACGGCGGTCGTGCGACTGCTGCGCGAGGACGCCGTGTTCGAGATGCCGCCGGAGGTGACCTGGTTCACCGGCCGGGAGCTGATCGGGCGCTTCCTGCGGTCCCGGATCCTCACCGAACCCGGCTGCTTCCAGATGATCCCGGTGGCCGCCAACGGCCAGCCCGCGCTGGCCGCGTACATGCGCGGCCGCGACGGCGGGTACTGGGCACACTCGATCTGCGTGCTCACCATCGCCGCGTCGCGGGTCACGCGGGTCACCTCGTTCAACGACCCGGGCCTCTTCGCGACGTTCGGCCTGCCGCAGACCGCCCCAGCGGCCGCGGTACCGGTCCCGGTACCGGGCCGATGACCCCGGCGGACCGGGCGGCCTGGCCGGGCGATGGTGCCCGGCTGCTTGAACCGTCGGTCAGTTACGCGCTCGGCGTGGTCCTGACCGTCACGCCGGAGTTCCTGTCCCGCTCGACGCCATGCCGGGAATGGGACCTGCGGATGCTGCTACGGCACGCCTGCGAATCCCTGGCCGCGTTCGGTGAGGGCATCGAAACCGGCCGCGTCGGGCTGGACCCGGCCGCGGAGGACCGGGACCTCGCCGCTGACCCGGCCCGGGCGTTCCGCGATCGGGCCCGCCAGCTGCTGGACGCCTGGACCGGCTCCGGCCGCCAGCGCCAGGTCGTCGACATCGCCGGCTGCCCGCTGGCGGCCAGCGTCATGGCCGGTGCGGCCGCCCTCGAGGTCGCCGTCCACGGCTGGGACATATCCCGGGCGTGCGGGCAGCGCCAGCCGATCCCGCGCGCTCTGGCCGTCGACCTGCTGGGGATAGCTCCAGTCCTGGTCCCCCGGGCCGGCCGGCACCCACTGTTCGCGGCGCCAGTCGCCCTGGCGGCCACGGCCGGCCCCAGCGACCGGCTCGCGGCCTTCCTCGGGCGCACTCCCGCGACGTAGCGGCGATGCCAGGTCACGGCCAGGTCTTCTGGTATTCCGGAAGTTGTCCAGTTAGTGGCCGAGGTTGACCTGTGCCCGGTGATGGTCGCCTTTCTCGATCAGGTCGACGAACCCGACGGCGTAGTCCGCGGCGGAGATCGCGCCGCCGTCCTCGGGCTGAACCGCGACGTCGTCGCCGAGCCGGTATCGGCCGAGTCGGTCGCCGGGCATACGTGCGCCGAACCTGAGCGCCGGGCTGACAAAGACCCAGTCGAGTGTCGCGGGCGTGGCCGGGAGGTCCTCAATGATGAGCGCCGCCCCGGCGCGGATCTCGTCGTGGAACTCTGCCGGGATGTAGCTGAGGTCGGTGACGAAGCGATCGGCCCCGGGCGCAGGGCGCAGCGAGGAGTAGCCGCCGACGACGAACAGGGGTACGCCTGCGGCATCGGCCAGACGCGCGATGGTGCGGTAGACGTCACGGAAGGTGCCGGCCAGCGGGCCGCGTGGGGCGAGTGCGCCCACTACGACGTCCGCGCCCTCGATGGGTGCCTGGAGCGTTGCTTCGTCGGTGGCGTCGCCTTGGACATAGGTCACGTCCGGGATTGGCGCGTCGGGGAGCGAGCGGCTCAGTGCGGTGACCTGGTGGCCGCGAGCAGCGGCCTCCGCGACGATGGCCGAACCGGCATAGCCGGTGCCGCCGATGACGGTAATGCGAGACACGAGGTGCCTTTCTACTGGACGGGAGTGACGGGTGGCGTCGGACGACGCCTGCGATTACCCTATGAGAGCAGCTCTCCAATGGGAAGAAGGCACCTTGTGGTA
>PLIQ01000102.1 GCA_003140115.1 Actinomycetota bacterium
AACGGCGCGGGTGCCGCCCGGCCGACCCCGCCGCCCCCGGGCGCGCCCTGGGTCATCATGCCGCGGTTGCCCAGCGAGTCGGCCTCGTCGAAGAAGACGATCACCCCGCCGTAGCGCAGCGCGAGCCGGCGCAGCTTGCGGAACAGCGACTTGACCTTGAGGATGCCGACGCCCATGAACATGTTGATGAACGCGCCCGGATCCACGAACACGTAAGGCTTGCCGGTCTCGCCCGCGACCGCCTCGGCCATCAGCGTCTTGCCGGTCCCGGGGGGACCCCACAGCAGCAGGCCGCCGGGCACGTAGCCGCCCTTTTCCTCCACGATCTCCGGGTTCTCCAGGAAGATGATGTTCTCCTTGACCCGCTCGAGCACGTGGTCCTGGCCCCAGACATCAGAGAACCTGGTCTTGATGTCATCGGGGTAGTACACGTCCACTCCGCCCCGGGACATGAACCAGAACAGCGCGACGAACTGGAGCACCACGAACAAGAGCGTGAACATGACCTGCAGCACGTAGGGCAGCACGTGCCAGATCAGCTCGGGTCCCTTGAGCAGCGCGAGCAGGGGCGTGGTGTGAATGATCTTCCCGGTGACCACCGCGACCACGGCGATCCAGAACACCCACTTCAGCAGCCGCGATATGCGGAACCTGGTCCAGTCCGAGATCCGGCGGTGGGTAAGCCGCTCCATCCCCCCGAAAACCATCCAGGTCCAGAACCGGTTGTAGCCCCGCGCGTGCTCGCTGATCAGGAAGTGGATCTGGCGGAGCAGCTCCAGCCCGAGCAGGACGAACACCCACCAGCCGGAGCGCACCTCGATCCGTACCGCGTCCGAGAACCCCACCAGGGGGTCGTTCGCCATCACGGACCAGACCAGGATGATCCACACCACGCCGAGCAGAATCAGGAACTTGATCCGGTCCCAGAAGGCCAGGGGCTTGCGGGTCTGCCGGTCCTCGTCCCTCGGGCGCCCGCCGGGAGGCAGTCCGGTGGCGGCGCGGGCGTTCCTCATGACGAGCTCCTGATGGTAAACGACGACATCACATCGTTGATCTCGGTCTGGTCAGTGCTGTAGCAGCTGGTCGTGCAGTGAAGCACCATGAAGTAGACGGTGGTGTCCTCGGCGTTCGTGAGCGCGATCTCGTCGAAGGTGTCGGTCGAGCCCTCGTAGGTGTAGTCGAACGTCTCCCGGACCCCGTGCACCCCCAAGCCCGGCGTGAGTACCTGGTCGCGGATCTGCTTGAAATCGGTGAGCGGGAACCCGGCGGGCTCGTCCCCGCGCGCGGTGGAGCTGACCGGCAGGAAGAAGTCACGCAGCGCGTCGTAGGACAGCCCCTGGCTCGCGGTCGAGGTCAGCGCGCCGATCTCGGCGAACACGAACGGCTGGTCGGCGCCGAAGGACAGGAAGTCGTCGGCGTCGGGCTTCGAGCCGGCCTGGTACGCGACCTGCCAGCCGGAGCCCGCGCTGCCCAGCACCGCTTCCATCGCTTTGCTGAGCGCGCCGGCGTTGATCTGGTGCCAGCCGTACGGGACCTTGAAGTAGGTGCTCTGGCTGGAGTTGGCCACATACGTGTACTGCGGCGCGCCGCACCCAGTAACGGTGACCCCGAGGAGAAGCGCGCATCCCCCGACGAGGCCCTTTGCCACGCGGTGGGCCATGCTCGCCAAGAGGTGAGACCTCCACGTAGGGACTACGTAATGCCAATTATGCCGCCTTCGCCCGCATTGGTACAGGTCTCGAGCGGATAACAATCCGCACCAGACCAGGCCAATCACGGTCGGCACGAGATTGTTTTCCCTGCGGGTTCCGCGTTGAAACCGCGGGCCGTCCGGCCGCCAGCGGCGTGGTGGCCCGCCGCGCCGCGGGCCTCCTGCTAGCCTGCGCGATCACCGCCAGAGGCGACGGGCAGGACCACAACGGAGGGACAACGCATGACCGCGCATGAACTTAAGCAGGGGATCGAGCGAACCCGTGAGCATCTCGGGGAGACGATCGACGAACTGGCCGGCCAGGCCGACATCAAAGCCCGGGCCTCCGGCGTGTTCGGCCGGGTCAGGCAGAGCCAGGTGCTGCAGCGCCGCTGGCCGGTGGCGGTGGTGGCCGGCGTCCTCGTTGCCGGATCGGTGATCATCCGGCGGCGGCGGCGCACGTAAGGCATAGCCGGCTGACCAGGCGCATGGCGGTTCCGGGCCGGGGCCTGCCGACCGGTCCGGGCGCTAAGGTCGGGCCATGAACGTCATACGCAGCATCGGGTTGTTCGCCGCCGCCGGCCTCGCGGAGATCGGCGGCGGCTACCTGATCTGGCGGTGGCTGCGCGAGGGCGCCTCCTGGCCGGTCGGCCTGGCGGGCGCGCTCATCCTGGTCGGGTACGGGGTCATCCCGACCTTTCAGTCCTCCGCCGACTTCGGCCGGGTCTACGCCGCCTACGGCGGCGTGTTCGTGATCATGAGCCTGCTCTGGGGCTGGGGGGTCGACGGGCGCCGGCCGGACAATTACGACTGGCTGGGCGCCGTCATCGTGGCGGTGGGCGTCGTGGTGATCTTCTTCAGCCCGCGGCAGGCGTGGTGATGACCGATCCGCGCGATCCGCTCGGCCTGGCCGCCGACGCCCCGCTGCTGGCCGCCTGGCTGAACTGGACGGAGCAGGCCGCGGCCGGGACGCTGACGCCGATGAGCACGCCGGGGCACAAGCAGCGCCAGGACCTGACCGGCGCGGTGGTGGCGGGCGACGCGCCGCTGTACGGCGGGCTGGCCGCGATCAAGCAGGCCGACCAGTTGCTGGCCGACGCGCAGGCGCGCGCGGCCGCGCTCTGGGGCGCCGACTGGTGCCGTTTCTCGGTGGCCGGGTCTACCCACGGGAACCAGGCGTTCTGCCTGGCCCTCGGCCAGCCCGGGCAGGAAGTGATCATCACCCGCACCATGCACCGGTCGCTGCTGCTCGGGCTGGTGCTGGCCGGGCTGCGGCCGGTCTGGGTCCGGCCGGAGATCGATCCGGGCTCCGGGCTGCCCGCCGCGGTGGCGGTGCAGGCCGTCCGGGACGCGCTGGCCGCGCACCCGGCGGCCTGCGGCGTGATCTTGGGCGACCCGTCCTACGTCGGGACCACCGGCGACCTGGCCGGGCACGCCCGGGTCGCGCACGAGGCCGGGGTGCCGCTCATCGTCGACGCGGCCTGGGCCGCCTACCTGGGCTTTCACCCCGGCCTGCCGCAGCACGCGATCGCGGCCGGTGCCGACGGGCTGGTGACCAGCGCGCATAAGACGCTGCCCGCCTACACCCAGGGCGCGTTGCTGCTGGCCAGGACCGACCGCCTGGATGTGGCCCGGCTGAACCGGGCCTTCGAGGCCACCCACACGACCAGCCCGGCCGGCTCGATCTTGGCCAGCATCGACGCCTCCCGGGCCCTGCTGGCCCGGGAGGGGCAGCGGCTGTGCGGCCGGCTGCTGCACGGTGTGGCGGCGGCCCGCCGGCGGCTGCGCGAGGTGCCGGGCGTGGACGTGCTGGACGGCCCGGGGGTTGACCCGGCCAAGCTCGTGGTACTGCTGGCCGGCACCGGGGCAAACGGGAGCCTGGTAGAAGCGGACCTGATCGCCGCGGGCATGCCGGTGGAGATGGGCGACCGGGATATCGTCGTCCCCATCCCGTCGATCGCCGACGACGAAAACCAGCTGGCCGCGTTCACCGAGGTCCTGATCGCCTCGATCGAGCGGCGCCGCGGCACGCCCCGCAGCCCGGCCGCGGCGGCCGTCTGGACGGTACAGCCGCAGACGGTGCTGTCCCCCCGGGAGGCGTTCTTCGCGCCGAACGAGACCGTCCCGGCGAGCGCGGCCGTCGGCCGGATCAGCGCCGAACTGGTCGCGCCCTACCCGCCCGGGGTCCCGGTGCTGGCCCCGGGGGAGCTCATTACCGAGCAGGCGCTACTCGCGCTGCGTGAGGTGGCCGCCGACGGGGGCCGGATCGCCTACGCGGCCGACGCCAGCCTCGGGAGCTTCCAGGTCGTCGCCTGATTCCACCTCAGCCGAGGCGACGATGGCCTGCTCGTCGTGCACGTAACGGCGGCCCCGCAGCAGTGAGGCCACGGCCGCGACCAGGCACGCCACGATGGCGAAGTCGAACGCGATGTTCAGGCCGTGCTGGAACGGCGCCGAGATCAGCGACGGGAAGAACGTGTGGCCGGTGAGGTACGCGGCGTGGCTGGCAGGCAGCTTGCTGAGCGCGGGACCCAGCAAGGTGCTGATCGGGTTGTAGCCCAGCAGCGCGGCGAACAAGATCGAGACCGGCGGCAGCGCGGCCAGCTTGGCCGCATCGGCCGCCGAGACGCCCTGGGCCACCAGGCCGTGGTTGAGCGTCGCGGGTAGCGACGAGGCCAGGCCCAGGATGATCAGCGTGAAGAAGATGCCGATGGACAGGACCATGGCCGAGTTCTGGAAGGTGGCGCTCATGCCCGCGCCGACGCCGCGGCGCTCGGGCGGCAGGCTGTTCATGATCCCGGCCCGGTTGGGCGAGGCGAACAAGCCCATGCCGATCCCGTTCAGCAGCAGGATGAGCGCGAACTGCCAGTACCTGAAGTCCACCGGAAGCAGCTCGAGCAGCCCGAACGAGAGCGCGGCCACCACCATGCCGCCGGTGGCGAAGGGCCGGGCGCCGAACCGGTCGGACAGCCAGCCCGAGGCCGGCCCGGCGATCAGGAAGCCGACGGTCAGCGGCAGCATCGCGATCCCGGCCCACAGCGGGGTCCGCTCGAAACTGTAGCCGTGGATCGGCAGGTAGATGCCCTGCAGCCAGATGATCAGGACGAACATCAGGCCGCCCCGGCCCAGGCCCGCCAGCAGGCTGGCCAGGTTCCCGGCGGTGAACGGCCGGATCCGGAACAGCGCCAGCCGGAACATCGGCTCGGCCACCCGGGTCTCGATCACGCAGAACGCCGCGAGCACGGCCAGGCCGCCACCGACCAGGCTGAGCACCAGCGGGCTGGTCCAGCCCATGGTGTGCCCGCCGTAGGGCTGGATGCCGTAGGTGATGCCGACCAGCACCGCGATCAAGCCCGCGGCGAACGTCACGTTGCCCCACCAGTCCAGCGCGGCCGGCCGCCGGACCCCGAGCTCACGCAGCTTCAGGTACGACCACGCGGTCCCCAGCACCCCGAACGGGACCGAGACCAGGAAGACGTAACGCCAGCTGATCGGGCCGAGTACGCCGCCCAGCACCAGGCCGATGAACGAGCCCGCGATCCCGGCCACCTGGTTCAGCCCCAGCGCCAGGCCGCGCTCGCCGGCCGGGAACGCGTCGGTCAAGATCGCGCTGGAGTTGGCCATCAGCATCGCCCCGCCGACGGCCTGCAGGATCCGCATCCCGATCAGCCACCAGGCGGCTTCGACGCCGTGCAGCCAGGTCACCGAGAGCAGCACAGAGAACAGGGCGAAGATCGCGAACCCGAGGTTGAACATCCGGACCCGGCCGAACATGTCGCCCAGCCGGCCGAAGCTGACCACCAGCACCGCGGTGACCACCAGGTAGCCCATGAGCAGCCATAGCAGCAGCGAGGTGTTGCCGGGCTGCAGCGGGTTGACCCCGATGCCGCGGAAGATGTCCGGCAGCGCGATCAGCATGATCGAGGAGTTGATGGTGGCCATCAGCATGCCGAGCGTCGTGTTGGACAACGCGATCCACTTGTACCGCGGCCCAGGCCCCGGCTGACTGACGGGACCCGGCTGACTGGCGGGCATCACGGATGGCGAGGCGGAAGCAGACGGCACGGCACTCCTCCGGGCGGGTCCAGAATTACTTGCTTAGTAGCAAGCAACTAATTCTGCTTCCAGTATCTTCCCGCCCGCCGTGCGGATCAAGACGTGCGGTTCCGCTCAGGCGGCCCGGTTGGCGTTTCGCGGCCGATGAGCCCGCTGGGGCCGGCGGCCAGGCTGCGCGGCGCCGCCCGAGAAGCCCTCACGGGTAACGGCCGACGGGCGGCGGCTGCTCCCGGAGTAGTGATCAGGGCCGGACTTGTCGCGCGAGGCCACCCGGGCATGCTGCGGGGCCGGCGGCACGGGCGTGCCCGACGTGGCGATCTGCCGGACCAGGTGATGCCCGGTCGCGACCTCATCGCTGGCCGCGGTGACGCCCGCCGCGTCGTGCAGCCGCTGGAGCTCACGGACCTGGCCGCGCTCCACCAGCGCGATGACCATGCCGGTGGCTCCGGCCCGGGCCGTGCGGCCCGAACGGTGCAGGTAGTCCTTGTGGTCGTTCGGCGGGTCGAACTGCACAACCAGGTCCACGTCGTCCACGTGGATGCCGCGGGCCGCGACGTCGGTGGCGACCAGGACCCGGGGATGCCCGGCGGCGAACGCGTCCAGGGCCCGTTGCCGCTGGTTCTGGTTCCGGTCGCCGTGGATGGCCGCGGCCTCGACCCCGGTCCTGGACAGCTGCTTGGCCAGCCGGTCCGCGCCGTGCTTGGTGCGGACGAAGAAGAGCGTCCGTCCCGGTCGGCTGGCGATCTCCGCCGCGACCGGCACCTTGTCCTGGGCGGACAGGACCAGCACCCGGTGCTCGGCGGGTCCGGAATCGGTCGAGGAGGTGACCGCGTGCAGCGCGGGATCGTGGATATAGGTCGTCACCAGCTGGCCGACGCCGCGGTCCAGGGTCGCGGAGAAGAACATCCGCTGGCCGTCCCGGGGCGTCTCGTCGAGGATGCGGGTGACCGCGGGCATGAAGCCCAGGTCGGCCATGTGGTCCGCCTCGTCGAGCACGGTGACCTGGACGCCGGACAGCGTGCAGGCCCGCCGCTCGAGCAGGTCGATGAGCCGGCCTGGCGTGGCCACGACCACATCGGCGGAGCGCACGAGGGCCACCTGCCTGCTGATCGACACCCCGCCGTAGACCGTGGTGATGCTGACGCCGACGCTGCGGCCCAGCGGCTCGAGCGCGTCGGCGACCTGCTGGGCGAGCTCGCGGGTCGGGACCAGGATCAGGCCGCGGGGGGCCCGCTCGCGACGCGGGCCCGTGCCGCCCGCGAGCCTGGTCAGCAGCGGAAGGCCGAAGGCCAGCGTCTTGCCCGACCCGGTCTGGGCGCGGCCGAGCACGTCGCGGCCGGCCAGCGCATCGGGAAGCGCCCGGGCCTGGATCGCGAACGGCTCGTGGATGTCACGCGCCGCCAGCGCGCGGACCAGGCGGTCGTCCAGGCCCAGCTCGGCGAACGTGGCCGCCGTCGGCTGCGGTGCCGCGGCGGCGGCGTCCAGGGCGAGATCAAGCTCGGAATGCGGTTCAACGCGCCGCGCGCGGGGTGGCTGGGGGTGCCGTGCCGCGGCCGGGCCGCGGCGAGTGGCGGTGCGCTCGGCGCCTCGACCGTAACGGTCGGACGACGCGCGCGGACGCCTGGAACTGTGGGGCATGCAGAAAACTCCATCGGTGGTTCGGGGGTCGCATGCTCGACAGACGTTAACGACAACGGCGAACGGCTTACTGAGCCGAACTGCTCACACAGCGACCGGCGGGCTGCTCGCCCGCGGAGCGGCGGCGAAGATCGCCACACTGACTGCAAGGCTATCAGCAGGGTGTTGTATTCCCGTGCGGTACCCCGGAGAGCAGAGTAGTCCGGTCAAGCGAACAGCGCGGCATCGCGCAGTCCGGCCAGCTCACGTGCTGCGTCGGCCGCGTCGTCGGCGAGCACGGTGACCAGCAGCGTGTGCTCATCGACCCGCTGAGCGGCGGCCGCCGGACCGGCGACGACGGTCCGGGCCGCGACCGCCGGACCGGCGATCAGCGCGCAGGCCAGCACCCGGTGCCCGCTGGTCAGCCCGGGATCCAGCTCGACGAACTGCCGCAGTACCGGCCGCCCGGCCCGGGTCACATCCCAGCGCACGGTGGCCCGCCCCGGCCCCTCCCCGGTCCGGCCGAGCACGATCAGCTCATGCCACTCCACCGCCGCGTCCGCGCTCAGCACGAGCTCCAGCCGCACGTCCACCTGGCTGCCCGCGCAGACGATCAGCGCCCCCGGGTCTGCCACCAGGGCGGCCCCCTCGGCCAGCTCGGCGTAGACCGACAGCGACGCGGCCGCGCAGCTGCCCCGGCCCTGGGCCAGGCTGGCCCCGGTCGCCCGCAGGACGGCCCGAGCGCCCGTGCGCAGGCGCAATTCGAGCGACAGGTCATCCCCGGCCAGGGGGCCGGCCGCCGTGCCGACCAGGCGCAGCTCGCACCAGTCGCAGGCATCGCCGTGCACCTGCCGCAGCGTCAGCGGCGGCGCGCAGGCCAGCTCGCCCAGCACGCCGCCGGGCTCGATGACCGCGGTCGTCCGCGCGATCACGCGAGCGTCCAGGCGGTCACGGGGGTCCGGGCGGTCACGGTCGTCCGGGCGNNCGGCGACCAGCGAGGTGAACACGGTGGGCCGGCCGCCACGGACCGCGGCCGCGTCCCGCGCCATCACCGCCAGGTCCGCTCCGACCAGCGGGGCGAGGTCGGTCTTGTTGATGACGAGCAGGTCCGAGCGGGTGACGCCGGGGCCGCCCTTGCGCGGCACCTTGTCCCCGCCGGCTACGTCGATGACGAAAATCTGCCGGTGCACGAGGCCGTAGGAGAACGTCGCGGTCAGGTTGTCGCCGCCGCTCTCGACCAGGATCAGCTCCAGCCCCGGGTGGTCGGCCTCCAGCTGCTCGACGGCGTCCAGGTTGGCGCTGATATCGTCCCGGATCGCCGTGTGCGGGCAGGCGCCGGTCTGCACGGCCCGGATCCGGGCGTCCGGCAGCACCCCCGCCCGGCGCAGGAAGTCCGCGTCCTCGGTGGTGTAGATGTCGTTGGTCACCACGCCCATGGTCAGCTCGCCGGACAGGGCCCGGCACAGCGCGGCGACCAG
>PLIQ01000608.1 GCA_003140115.1 Actinomycetota bacterium
AGCCCGAATGCTCCCAGATCCTGGTGCGGGTGGGAGGCGAGAGACGTTACGCGGGACGCTGCCGCACCGCACACCCTGCCGAAAGGCATGTCGGCACCGGTAGTGCGGGGGCTGTGTGCCACGAGCCCAAGAGCTCGGTCGCCGAGGAGATCGCCTACCTGCTGGAGCAGCGCGGCGAACCGTATGCGCTGCTCGACCTGGATTACCTGATCTGGGCAGGTACAGGCACTGATGATCGGGCGGCCGAATTCGGGTTGATGCTGCAGAACCTGGCCGCGGTGGCGGCGAATTACCGGCAGGCCGCTGGGCGGGGGCCGGAGGGGCCGCGCGGGGGCTGGGAAGGGGCGAATGGGGCTGCGCGGTGGTGGCAGTGGGGCACCAGGGGCTGAAGGTGCAGGGTGGAGCGATCCGCGGCGCAGGGCGGAGCGTGTTCACCGGGCTGCTTTCGTCAGGTTGGCGTCTGCCCTGGCTGAGGGGTGGCGTCGCGGATGAGGGCGGGGGTCAGGGCGGCCATGGCGGTGGTGACTGGCTCCAGGCCGGGGCGGGCGGTGATGATGCGGACGATGGCCTCGTCCAGGCCGGCGATCAGACGGGCGAATGCGGCGGGGGCGGGGCCGGCGGGGCCGTAGTAGCCGACTGCCTGCAGCATCTCCTCTGGGGCGGCGGCTACCAGCTGGGGCATGGCCGCGCCCCGGTCCCGCCGCTCCTCCAGCTCGCTCAGGTCCAGATCGAACCCCATCTGGGCGAACAGGCCCCGGTAGCCCGCGCCCTGCGGGGTGCCGGGTCGGCCCATGGCGTAGCTGAGGACCTGCGTGCCGAACGCCAGGCGGGCCGCGGCCACGTCGTCGTCGATGCAGACCCGGATGTACATGGTCATCGGGACCGTGCCCGGGTCGCGGCCGCCCCGCTCGGCCCCCTCGTCGATCCGGTCCCGGCTGACCGCGATGCGCTCGGGCGTGGCCCAGTTGAGCAGGACTCCGTCGGCGGTCTCCCCGGCGAGCCGGAGCATCTGCGGGCCGAGCGCGGCCAGGTACACCGGAGCCGGCGGCGGGTCCGCCAGCCCGAGCGAGGCGGACCGCGGCCAGCCGGGGGCACCCGGGCCCGCGGGCCCGGCGACGATCGGCCCGGCCGTGACCTGCTGGCCGGCCAGCAGCCCGCGGACCTCGGTGACGTACTCGCGCATCACCGCGATCGGGCGGTCGGGCAGGCCCACCGAGGCCCAGAACCCCGGCCCGTAACCCCCTGTGCCCAAGCCGAGCACGAACCGCCCCGAGGACAGCTGGGCCAGTGTGGCCGCCTGGGCCGCAAGGGCCAGCGGAGTCCACATCCGCACCGCCGGGACGACGGAAATCCCGGTCCGCAGCGAGGTGTCCTGGGACCAGGCCGCGCAGACGTGGAACGCGTCCGGCACCCCGCCGGCCGGAGTCCACACGCTCTCGAACCCCAGCCGCTCCGCCTCCCGCGCAGCCGCCCGCAGCTCGTCGAACGGAAGGCCGAGCCGAGCATCCAGGCCAACGCCAATCATCATGACCGGCAGTATGCCGGACGCCCGGCGCGGCGCGTCGAGGGGCCCCGGCGGCCGCCCGCGCTGACGCTCAGTGGGTGCTCAGTCGCGCCGGCTCATCCACACCGAGACGTGGGCGGGTTCCAGGGCACGGGACACGACACCGGCCAGGTCGTTGCGGACCGAGTCCAGGTCGACGGCGTCTTTCAGCCGGGCGGCGAACGCGGCCACCATCTGGTCGGCGTCATACCGGGCTCGGTTGAACCGCCGGTCCACTGCCTGCTGCACCCGCTGCCGCACCGGGTTGAACAACGCCGCCGCGGCCAGCGTGGCGGCGGCGACCGCCACCGGGGTGCGGACCCGGAGCACCTGGGTGGCCAGCAGCACCAGCCCGGCGTATACCCCGACCAGCAGCCCGGTGACGATCGCATAGGCCAGCGTCCGGCTGATAATGCGGTCGATCTCATAGAGGCGGTACTTCAAGATGCCGACGCCGATGCTGACCGGCAGGGCGGCGATCGCCATGCCGAGCACCTGCCCCGCGGCGCCGGGCACCAGCGAGCTTGCCACCGCGCCCACGCCCAGCGTCACCACCACCCCGCTGGCCAGCCACTTCAGCTGCTGGCGCCGCTCGTCCGCCGCCCGCCGCCAGCTCAGCAACTGGTGAGCCCCGAAGGATAGCCAGATCACGCTGATCGGGATCAGGACAAGCGCGACAAACCACACAGGAAAATGCTGCGTGCTGAGGACATCACCGGCGCTGTCCAGCCGGATGTGACGGCCTGCGACCGCGGCGATGGTCCCGGCGTAGCTGAACGCCAGGTAGCAAGCCACGAGCCCGGCATAGGCCCAGAGCACCCACCACCACCGCCGCGACGGCACCCGGCCATCGGGGAACAGCAAAAAGACCAGCGAGAACAACGCCGCCGCCGCCGCCCACAACGGCACCAGCAGCACCGCGACCGGAGCGAACCACCACTCGGGGTGGCCGTGGCTGTAACAGAACACCGCGTAATATCCGGCGTCAATGCTGAGCATTTCCAGCAACGTAAAGCCCAGCAGCAGCCACCCCACCGGGTTGCCCGGCTGGTGGCGCCCGATGACCACCCCGATCGCCGCGCACGCCAATACCGGGATGACCGCGGCCGCCTCGACCGGGACGGTCAGCTGACGGACAAGGCCAGCCAGCGGAACAGATGCGGCTACCAGTGCAAGGACCACGACGCCAAGCGCAGACGCCGCAGCTGGCGAGAGCACGGCAAACCGGCGAGCCCCAGCGCATGTCGTTACCGGCTCGCACCCCGGTCCTGGCCGCGCGTCTTCCACGACGGCAACGCTACCCGCGGACCGTTCCGGGAACGTTACCGCTTAGCACGGGAATCCCTCAACAGTGTCTTGGGTCGGAGCACCGTGATGCCATAGGGTGGTAAAGGCCCGGTTGGAGGCGACGCCATGAATTCGTGGATCGTGTGGGTGGCATTCGTGTGGGTGGCCCTCGTGCTGGGTCTGATCGGCTACCACTTCAGCCTTCGCACGCTTCGAATAGTCGCGGCATTTTTCGCTCTGGCGACGGTCATATACATCACCTGGTATGGCTTAACGCATCCGGCGCAGCCGCCACCGGGAAGCCTTTCCGGCGCGTTTACCCAGGGCGCCGACGCATTCGGCATGGCCCTTTTCCGCCAGCCGCCGCCACATCCCGTTGTCGGGCCCGGGCCGGTCGGCTGGCTTGTCATCATTGTCTTGCTCGTGATCGGCTACCGGGAACTTGAGGCCTGGACGCTGCATTGCCAGGCTCGCTCCCTGGACATGTCGGCGCTGGCCGGTTCCCGCCCGGGCAACCAGCAGGATGACACGCCCCGCGACAGCGAGGACGCGCTGGGCAAGCAGCGCCACGACCGGCTTATCGCGGAGCTCAGGTTCCGGCTTCCCGCGGTTGAAGTACGCGCGCCCTCGATCTTGCCTGGCGGCAGCAGGTCCAGCGGACTGGCGTCCATCGTCGAGGCCAGCGGAGTCTCCGGAAGCGGACTGGCCGGGGCCATCATCCGTTTCTTCGGGGTGCTGTGGCCGGGCCAGCGCCGGATCCAGGTCCGGGTATGGGTGGAAGGACTCCCGGGCCAGGCGAAGATCACCGACGTGACGACGGTCACCGTGAGCCTCCAGGATCCGCAGACCGGAGCGAGCCTCGCGACCAAGACCTTGGCCGCGAGCGATATCGACGAGGCCGCCTCCGTGGTGGCCGGCTTCGTCGCCCGGCAGATCTTCGCCGAAGACCGCACCGCGCCGCCGTGGTGCACCGGTGCGGCGGACGGCCGTGACCTCGCGGCGCTACTGCGCGCCCGGCAGGTGCGGCCTTACCCGGAATCCGAGCACGAGGTCCGCTGCGCCCGGCAGCACCAGATCCAGATCCTCGAGAGGGTGGCAGACAGTAATCTGTGCGCCGGGGTAACCCGGTACGAGCTGGCGCAGCTTTACGACCTCGAGGGCCGGCACGTCGAAGCCTTGCTGATGCACGCAATCAACCGGGAGCGGTATCCGCGTTTCTACCGCGGACGTTACCGGCTCGCCATGTCGCTTGAGATGATCTCGAATCCGGACCCTGGCAAGACAATCCATGCGGCAAAAGCGCCCAAACTTGACGAAGCACTCAGAATCCTGTACCGCACCGGCGTGATAAAAACCGCCCAGAACAGCGTTGCCCTCCACGGCGACGCGGTCGAACTGCCGGCTGAGCTGCGAGCCGAGCTGCTGGATGCCGCATGGGAGGAACTGCAGGCGATCCGGCGATATCTGACGCTGCCGCACGTCATCTGGCGGTCGTTCTGGCATCGCGACGAGCGCGGCATCCTCAAGCAGTACTGGCGGCTGCAGCATCGGCAGAGCTTTCACGACGGCGTTCGCGTCGCCCTGCTNNTAGCGACTGCCATCGCAGGTGACATCGGGGATATCGGGCAGGTCTTGCGCCTCGGGCCGGACCAGACGGCGGGCCAGAGGCCGCCGCAGCTGACCAAGAGCTTGCGCACCCGCCGCCAGCCCTGGCAGTGCAGCACCCGATCCTGGCAGGCCGCGTACAACCTGGCCTGTGCCTACGCGGCGATCGCGCACCACTGCCAGCGCGAACCCCAGGCCGCAGGCAACACCAGAAACATCAAAGCCGACCCGGACAGGCTCGTCAGGCTGGCCGTCACCAGCCTGGAGTTTGCCGTCGGTGTCCCCGAGTGCGAGCTGGAGCACCCGTGCGAGTGGATCGCCGTCGACCCGGACTTCGGCTCCCTGCGCTTCTCGCACGATAAGGTCTCCAAGGCGTTCAGGGACTTCCTCGCCGCCCAGGAGCAGCGCGACTATCCGGACGGCAGCCAGGACCAGGCCGGGCCGGGCCCCGACGAAGCGGGCAGTGGCCGAACGGCGCGGGTCGGCGACGGTAGCGCACGCCTTTGACGTCCATGAGCTGTCGGTCATTCGGACCGTTCGGTGACTATATCTCTAAATTCTTGCCGATCATGCAAGTTTTCCTCATCGGCATGAAAGTGTAGGCTGGATCCGTGGGTATCGGGCGTGGCCGCGGCGGGCTGCGGGAGCGCAAGAAGCTCGCCGTCCGGCGTGCGCTGAGCTCGGCCGCCATCCGGCTGGCGGTGGAACGGGGCCTGGAGAACGTCACCATCGAGGACATCACGGGTGAGGCGGACGTGTCGGTACGGACGTTCGGCAACTACTTCTCGAGCAAGTACGAGGCGATCTGCGCCCTGGGGACCGACCGCGCCCGGAGCATCGGCGCGGAGCTGCTGGCCCGGCCGGCCCGCGAGCCACTGTGGGAGGCCCTGGTCAACGCGATGCTGGCGCACTACGACGGCACCGACCAGGCGCCGGACCGGGAGTGGCTGGCCGGGCTCAAGCTGGTCCTTAATTCACCGGCCATCCGCGGCGAGTACCTGAAGATCAGCTCCGAGATGCAGCAGGCCCTGGCCGCGGCGATCGCGGAGAGGACCGGGACCGATGCCGATCAGGACATGTACCCGCAGGTCCTGGCCGCCGCCGTCACCGCCGCGGCGCAGGTCGCGGTCAGGCGCTGGGGCGCCGCCGACCCGCCCGTCCCGCTCCGGCCGCTGCTGCGATCGGCGCTCGAGCAGCTCGCGACGGCCTGCTCTGGGGGCGCCGGCCGGTACCTGACCGAGGAAGAGTTCGAGGCCGTGGTCCGACCCGAGATCTTCGGGCCGAACGGGCCGTTGTGCCAGCCCCCGGGAAGACGGGATTCAGAATCGCGGGGCTAGGGTTGCGATCTACCTGCGTGCGCGGCGGTGGCCGGGTCGATGACCCAAGAGCCGAGGAATGCAGGATGGATCGCGTGCCTCTCGGGATGGCAGTAGGGTCCCGCTGTGGACACCATGGCGCACTGGTCGGAGGAGGGGCTCGGTGTCCTTGTCGCACGCAGCACGGCACTGAAGCGGGACCTGGTCGAGTTCGCGTGCAGCCCGCGCATGAAGCGGTCGCTGGGCGCGGCCATGCTCAAGGCCGGCATCGAGGAGTTCGAGGAAGCCGATGCGATCGGCATCATCGACCGATTCGCATTGCAATACCGCCTGCCAGACGACAAGACGGTGGTGGACCGATTCGTGGCCAGCCGACCGGACCTGGATGCGGCGGACCGGGAGATGCTGCTCGGCTGGCGCGACCCGGTGGAGGGGATCTTCGAGATCCGGAGCAGGGACGGCGACGCGATCATCCTGCTGAACTTGATCGATGACCTCGAGTACCGGACGTACTCCAACATGGGCCGGGCTGTCTTCCAACGGCTGCCCAGGGACGGATTCTTGTACGCGCGCCTCGTGCCCATCCGCCCGGTCCCCGGGGTATGGCTGCTCTCCGGGATGATGTCCCCCTACCCCAAGTCCGGTGCCGCACAGATCGCACGGGCCGTTATGCAAGCGGCGACCAGACAGCCCGAACTGGTCTTCCGCAACCCAGAGAAGATCGAGCAAGGCTGGGAGCAGATGCGAGAGGACCGGGCGGCGTTCGTGGAGTTCTTCGGCGGCGACGACCTGGTCCTTCCGCCCGCCGAAGCGGAGGAACGGCTCAACGCCTACTACCGGCACCAGCAGGAAGCCGCGCTCGCCCGGCAGCCCGGCCAGCGCCGGCCCCCGAACCTCCCCGGCCTGGATGTGCCCGTCTTCGAGTTCCCGCCCGCACTGGCCAGCGCCGACACCGTCGGCATCATCTACGACGAGATAGACGGGCTCAACTTCTATCCCGAGTACGGGATGCTCCGCGGCTTGTTCGGCAATCCGGCGCTCGCGGCCGACCGGCGATACGCGGACGTGCTGCGCGGATACCTGCGGTCGCAGACCATCGCGCCGCTGCCGTTGCAGCGCCTCGCCGCCAGCTACCCGGACACGGTTGACGCGGTATTCCGGAAGATCCTGCGCAGGCGGGACTTCACCTGGGCCGAGCACGGCGAGGCGCTGATGCGCCGCCGGAAGGCCTGGTACTACCAGCGCGAGCCCCGCCCGGGGGTCACGGTGATCGGCGACCGCGTGCTCGAACTCGCCTCCGGCGGTCCCCGGCAAAGGCGAGGACGGGCACGACATACCCGGAGGAGCGTCAATGCGCAAGATCGTTCTTTATGAACTTCTGTCCGTTGATGGCGTGGCCGAGGGTCCGGACAACTTCATCCTCCATTTTGACGAGGTAATGCGAGAGAACCTCCGGCGGGTCATAGCCGATCAGGATGCCGTAATCCTCGGCCGCGGCACCTACGAGGAGTGGGCGGCGTTCTGGCCGGGTAAAGAGATCGAGCCGTTCTCGAGCTTCATCAACGGCGTCCGCAAGTACGTCGTCACCTCGACGGAACCCAACCGCCCCTGGGCGAATACGACCGTCGTCAAAGACCCACTTGACGGTTTCCTCATGGATCTGAAAAGCCAGCCCGGGGGTGACATCGGCATCCACGGGAGCGTAACCCTGACCCAATCGCTGCTCGAGCGCGGTCTGGTCGATGAGCTTCGGCTGGTGATTGCGCCTGCTCTGGCCGCTAGTGGCCGCAGGCTGTTCGTCAATCCGGCGCCGCATCGACTCAAATTGACCCGGAACGTCGTCTCTCCGACCGGCTACCTGCTCGTCGATTTCCGAGTGGAAAAATAGCCCGGGTCCGTTGTCGTGGTCAGAACGTAACGACCGAAGCGCCTGAAGTCGATCAGGCCGCACTGCTGCGGACGACATAGCGATGGCTATCCGGTTCGCCCGCTCACCGGCTAAGACGTGCCGTCGGCGGGAGGCTGACTCGGAGGTGGAGGCAGCCGGCTGGCTCGCTGCCTGGCGCTGTCATCGAACAGGGCGGAGCGCAGTACGGCGTCCGCCGCGGCGAGCTGGGACGGGCTGACCCGCGCGGCGACCTCGCGGTTGAGTTCCTCGATGACCGCGGTGATGGCGCGGGCGTAGTCACGGCCGAGCTGGGTGAGGGTGACGTTCAGCTGGCGGGTGTCGCGCGAGTCTCGTCCGGTCGTGGCGTAGCCCCGCTGCTCGAGGCCGTCGGCGACCTTCCTGGCCGCCTGCCGGGTCACGCCCAGGCCCGCGCCGAGCCGGCCGACCGGCAGCGGGTCCCGCCACAGCATCCGCAACGCGCCCGCGTCGCTGCGGCGGTAGTCGGCGTAACCGAGCTGTTCCAGGCGGAGGGTCATCTGACCGACCCAGCTCTGCCTGGTCAGCGCGAGCAGGTCGCCGAACCGATACGTGGGAGTTGACTCCGCGGCCATGACTTCACCATACTAAAGATATGCAACCAGGTTGCGCTTCTCCCCCGCCGATCTCGCGGGTACACCCTCAGCTGCGGACCCGCGGTCCCTGCCGTGATCCGTCCCGCCAGGGGTCTCGATGACTGCCGCCGTCTCGCCGCCGCGGCAGCGCCCTCGCCCCGTCCCGTCCCGCGCGAAGCCACTGGCCCGGCTCGCGGTCGCCGGGGTCGCCGGGTACGTGGCCATCGACATCCTGCTGGCGTTCCTGCGGCCCGGGTACAGCTTGATCTACAACGCGGAAAGCGACTACGGCCGCGGCCCGTGGTTCTGGGTGATGGACGCGAACTTCCTGCTGCGCTGCGCCCTGTCCCTGGCCATCGCCAGCGCCCTGTCCCAGGTCCTGCGCCCCGACGGCCGCACCCGCAGCGGACTGGCGCTGCTGGTCACCTGGGCGATCTGCTCTGGCCTGCTCGCGTTCTTCGCCGACGACGTCGAGGGCACCCCGCAGCACGGCAGCGGCGTCGTCCACCTGATCCTGGCCTTCATCGCGTTCACCGCCATCGCGATCGGCGCCATCCTGATCTCCGCCAGCCTGATGTCCGACCCGACCTGGCGTCCCGCCGCCCCCGTCCTGCTCGCCATCTCGATCGCCGCCGCCATCGCTTACCTGCTGCTCGGGGGCGCCCTCAAGCATCACCACGCCCCCGACGGCCTCTACGAGCGCGTCTTCCTCGGCCTGGAACTCCTCTGGATCGCCATCGCCGCTATCGCCCTCTCCAGGCGGGCCCCCCGGTAGTGTGTCGCGGCTGGGGCAGGGCGTATTCGGGTCCGGGCGATAACGCCGCTATCTCGCACCAGATCACCTTGCCGTTGGGTTCCTTGGTGAGATACCAGTCCCAGCGTGCGCTCAGGGCCTCCACCAGGAGCAGCCCGCGCCCTCGCTCCCCTCGAGGGGNNGGACTCGTGTCCCGTCGCTTGACAACCGCAGGCGCACGGCCGCCTCGTCGCGTACCACCGTGGCCGTTACGGCGTTGGCCATGAGTTCGCCGACCAGGAGCTCAGCGTCCGGGGCGAGCCAGTCCAAGCCCCACTCCCAGAGCAGGTTCCTGGCGTGCAGCCGGGCGCACGCCACCGCGGTGGGCAGAGCGCCGAACTCAAGGGTGTTATCTGACGGCCACGGATAAGGTCCCGGCTCGTCGGGATGGAGAGCAGGGTCGACGCCAGAGCCTTGCCCGAGACCACGCCTGGGTTGTGATCCGCGCATGACGTCGACCCTGCTGCTCATACATTGCTCAGCGCCGACTGCCCGGATTTGTCACAGGCGGCTCGCCGTTTGCGCCTCGTCTCGCGTTGCTGGGGGCTTCGCTGGGCTCCGGTAGACATCCCGAAACAACCTGAGTTTCCGGCGCGTCGCGGCACGAGTCCGTTTTATCCTGAATAATCCTGCTGGGCCACCCTGGAGCCGCCTGGCCGAGCATGGTTGATGGACCGCTGTACCTGCAAGAACAGGTAGAACGGACCATCAACCAGGCAGCCAGACCGTGGACGCAAGGGAGAAAAGCCGCATAAGAGAC
>PLIQ01000256.1 GCA_003140115.1 Actinomycetota bacterium
CGCTGCCGCTGATCACCGTGGACGAGCCGGCCATCTCGATGACCCTCGGCGGCAACACCGCACCCCTGGTCGGCCGGACCGCGGGAGCCAAGGTCACCGCGCGGCTGGTGCGGGACCGGCTGGACCGCGAACTGGTCGGGAACGTGTCGCTGGACGTGCTGCCCACCGAGCGGCCCGATACCTGGGAGGTCCGCGGCCGCGGCGAGCTCGCGCTGGCCGTGCTGGTGGAGACCATGCGGCGGGAAGGGTACGAGCTGACCGTGGGCCGGCCCGCCGCCGTGACCAAGGACATCGACGGCACCGTCTTCGAGCCGGTCGAGCGGTTGAGCGTGGACGTGCCCGAGGAGTACCTGGGCACGGTCACCTCGCTGATCGCGGTGCGGCGCGGCCGGATGGAGTCGATGACCAACCACGGCACCGGCTGGGTCCGGCTCGAGTTCGTCGTGCCCGCGCGGGGCTTGATCGGCTTCCGCACCCAGTTCCTCACCGAGACCCGCGGTACCGGCATCGCCCACCACGTCTTCGAGGGCTACGAGCCCTGGTCCGGGCCCATGCGCGGCCGGGCCACCGGTTCGCTGGTCGCCGACCGATCCGGCACCGCCGCCGCCTATGCCATGTTCAACCTGCAAGAACGCGGCTCCCTGCTGGTCAGCCCGGGCACCGAGGTCTACGAGGGGATGATCGTCGGGGAGAACTCCCGGATCGACGACATGGACGTCAACATCACCCGCGAGCGCAAGGTCACCAACGTCCGCCAGTCCACCAGCGAGGAACTCGAGCGCCTAGTGCCACCGCGGCTGCTCAGCCTCGAGCAAGCGCTGGAGTTCTGCGCCGACGACGAGTGCGTGGAAGTCACCGCCTCAGCCGTCCGCCTGCGCAAGACCGTCCTGGACGCCCGTAACCGCTTCCGCGAGCGAGCCCGCGCCTCCCGCGCTTAGGGATAAACTCCCGCCCTTGGATATTGCTCCCGGGCGTCGGCACGCAGACGCCCGGGAGCGCTTCCAGCGTTGACCCGGGGCGACCGGGATGGTGCTCGGCCCGCCCGGCCGCCCAGTGGTCTCACCTCGGAAGATACGACGCCGGCCCGCCCGCGTGGCGTGCCGTGCGACGAGTGCCGCGATCGGCGCGAGGAACGGTCTGCGCACGGCGAGGAACGGCGCGGCCCCGCCGGCTAGCGGCCCCGCCGCTGCGCGTTGTTCAGCGGGGGGCCCGGCGGGCTATAGTGCGGCGATGGTCGTCCTACCGATCATGCTGGCCTCTGTGGCCGCCGCGCTGTTGGCTGCCGTGCTGTTCTGGAAGCGGACCTCGCGGCGCGTCGGCACGCCTCCGCAGCGAGCCACCTATGAGGCCCTGCACACCGCCAGCGAGGCGGTCGCCGCACTGCGCGGCGGGCTGACGCCGGCCACTGCGGTCAAGGCGGCGCCGGCCTTGCGGCGGTTGCTCGGCACGCCCGCCGTCGCCATCGCGGACCGGACGGACCTGATCGCCTGCGAAGGCTCCGAACGCCACGCCGAGGCCCTCGGCCGCCGGCTGCACCATGTGGCGGCGTCCGGCCGCCCGCAGCTGCTCAGCGCGCTCGATCTCGGCTGCGGCCACGGCGGCGACTGCCCGATGCGGGCGGGCGTCGCGGTGCCGATCTCCGTCGACGGTGAACTCGTCGGGGCCCTGGCGGCGCTGGGCCCGTCCGCCGACGCGGCGCTGATGCGGATCGCGGGCGAGGTCGCCCGGTTCGTGTCCACGCAGCTGGCCCTGGCCGAACTCGACGCGTCCAGGACCCGTACCGTGCAGGCGCAGCTGAACTTCCTGCGCGCCCAGATCAGCCCGCACTTCATCTACAACGCGCTTACCGCGATCGAGTCCTACGTCCGGTCCGACCCGGAGCGGGCCCGGGACCTGCTGGTCGGCTTTGCCGAGTTCATCCGCTGGACCTTCCGCGAGCACAGTCAGTACGCCACCTTGGCCGAGGAGCTCCGCTTCGTGGACACCTACCTGGAGCTCGAGCGCGCGCGCTTCGGCGACCGCCTGGTGGTGAGCCTGCGGGTCGCCCCGGAGGTCCTGCCCGTCCGGGTCCCCTCGCTGGTGCTGCAGCCGCTGGTCGAGAACGCCGTCCGGCATGGCCTGGATCGGGTCAGCGGGACCGCCCGGCTGAAGATCTCGGCGGAGGACGGGGGCCATGAAGCGGTCGTCACGGTCGAGGACCACGGCGTCGGTGTGGATCCGGGGCAGCTGGCCGACGTGCTCTCCGGGCGGTGGGCCAGTGAATCTGTCGGACTCCGCAACGTGGACGAGCGACTCCGCGCTACCTTCGGAAACGACCACGGACTGACGATCGAGACCGGAGTCGGGGCCGGCACGAAGGTGACCATGCGCCTACCGAAGTTCTTCCCGGCGATGAGCACGCCGTGATCCAGGCCCGGGATAGGGCGGAACCGCCCGCGGATGAGCGCGCCGGTCGGATCCCCATCGCGTCCGCGCTGGTCGTCGACGACGAAACGCCAGCCCTGGACGAGCTGAGCTACCTGCTCCGCACGAACTTCCCGATC
Source organism: Actinomycetota bacterium (assembly GCA_003140115.1). The sequence continues at coordinate 2,544 of PLIQ01000256.1, forward strand.
GCGCCGGTGCACGGCGCGCAGAATGCGAGCGACGCGCTCCGGTATCTTCAGGAGCGCCGCTACGAGGTCGTCTTCCTCGACGTCAGGATGCCCGAGCTCAGCGGCATCGAGCTGGGGAACGTGCTGCGCCGGTTCGCCGCACCGCCCGCCATCGTCTACGTCACCGCGTACGAGGAGTACGCGGTGCGCGCCTTCGACATCGGTGCGTGCGACTACCTGCTCAAGCCCGTCTCCCGGGAGCGGCTGCGCACCGCGCTGGAACGCGCGCTCGGCCCGCTGGCGGGGGGCCGCCCCCAACAGCCCGGCCCGCCGCCCGGCGACGATGCGTCCGACCTGATCGCGGTCGAGACGGCCGGACGGACCAGGTTCATCTCCCGTGACCAGGTGGACTGGGTGGAAGCCGAGGGAGACTACGTGCGGCTGCACACCGCGGACGGCGCCGCCCACCTGGTGCGGATCCCGATCTCGCATCTGGAAGAGCGGTGGTCGCCCTACGGTTTCATCCGCATCCACCGCGGCTACCTGGTGTCGTTCAGGCACATCACGGAGTTCTCCGTGACCGGAGGCGTGCACACCGTGATGGTGGGCGGCCGCTCGCTGCCGGTCAGTCGCCGCCATGTGCGGGATGTCCGTGACCGGATCCTCCGGGTCGGCCGGCGGGGCTGACCATGGAGGAGACCGCTGCGGCCCAGCCGCAGCCAGCCCAGCCCCAGCCAGCNNCCCAGCCAGCCCAGCGTCAGCTCGTGGTCTGGCGCGGCGACCAGATGCCGGTCCAGCACAACATCCCCGGGCCCGGAGACCTGCGCGACGACACGAACACCGGCCGGGTGCTCGTCGGCTCGCTGATTCGGGCGCAGCTCGGCCTGTCCCTGATGTGCCTCATGCTCGCCCTGGCCGTGACCGTCTCGTTCCCGCTCGTCGCCGCGCTGGTACCCGCGATCGGCCGGACGACGGTGGCGGGCATCCCGGTCACCCTGATCGTGCTCGGCTTCGCGTTCTACCCCGTGTTCCTCGCGGTCGGCTGGTTCTACCATCGCCAGGCCCGCCAGCTCGAGGCCAGGTTCATCCACCTGGTCGACCCCCCGGTGACCGACCCCGATGACTGACGCCTCTATCGGGGCGATCGCGTTCGTCACGCTGCTGACGATCGTGGTCGGCGCCCGCGGCATCCGGGTCGCCCGCACACCGGACGACTTCATGGTCGCCGCGCGCCAGGTCCCGCCCGGGATCAACGCCGCCGCCATCTCCGGCGAGTACCTCTCGGCCGCGTCTTTCCTGGGCATCGCGGGCCTGAT
>PLIQ01000130.1:0-1705 GCA_003140115.1 Actinomycetota bacterium
TCCGAAAAACGCGGGGCAGCTCACAGGTCGCCTGGGACCGGTCCGCCGACCGATCAGATACCCGCCTTCCGTTATTCGTCTTCCGTGACGCGGATGATCGTCTTGCCGGGCATCCGGCGGTCGGGCGTGAACGCGGACGGTGCCTCGGCCAGCGGCCGTACGGCCCCGATGACCGGCTGCAGCCGCCCGGCCCGCACCCGCTCAGCGAGGTCCGCCAGCCGGAGCCGGTCCGGCTCGACGACAAAGAAGATCGCCCGGCCGTCGGCGGGCCGCACCTTCCGCAGGCCGATGATCGTGACCAGCGTTCCGCCAGCGCGCACCAGCGGGGCCGAGCGCTCGAGGACCTCGCCCCCGATGACATCGAACACCACGTCGACCTCGCCGGCCTCCTCCAGCCGGCCGGCCTGCAGGTCTACGAATACGTCCGCGCCCAGCCCGAGTGCAGCCTCCCGGTCCGCGGCGCGACCGGTGCCGATCACGCGGGCGCCCAGCTCGTGTGCGAGTTGCACCGCGATTGACCCGACGCCGCCCGCGGCGCCGTGGATCAGGACGGTCTGGCCGGTCTTTAGTCCTGCGTGGTCGAAGAGGCCCTGCCACGCGGTCAGCCCGGAGATGGGCAAGGCGGCGGCCACGGTGTAGTCGATGTCCGCCGGAAGCGGGGCAAGGTTGCGGGCCTCCACTGCGGTGTACTCGGCCAGCGACCCGTCACGGGTCCAGTCGGCCAGTCCGAACACCCGCTGGCCCACGGTCAAGCCGGTGGGTGCCGTAGCCCAGCTCGGTGACAACACCCGACAGCTCGTGTCCGGGCACGCTCGGGGTCCGGTCGCGGCCCGCGCGGTCGGTCCAGGTGCCTGGCCAGTCCAGCTCCCCCGGGGTGAACCCGGCCGCGTGGACGCGCACGATCACGTCGTTTTCGGACGCGTGGGGGTAGGGGATGTCGGACAGCGTGAGCCCGGCGGCGCCAGCGGCTCGGTCTCGCACGGTTATAGCTTGCACAACGATTCCCTTCTGCGACCGGTTCAGGTCTGACGTGCCCCGGGCACACAGCTGGTCAAACCGCAAGCCGACGCCTCTCGATGTCCTGCCTGGTAGGCAGCTGTGGCTCGTTGTGCGCCTCAGGGCCCGCTGAATTTCCAGCGCCGCCGCCACGCACGCCCTCGGCGAGGGAAACACCGCGAAGAACCCGTCTCCCTGGGTATCTACTTCCCGGCCGCCGTGGCCAGCCAGCCCCGACCGGATGATCGCCTGGTGGCTGGCCAGCACCTGCGCGTAGACGTCCTCCCCAACGCGCCCGAGCAGCGCCGTCGAACCCTCGATGTCGGTAAACAGAAACGTGAGGGTCTCCGCGCCTCCCACCGCACCCGCCGCCGGGGACGCCGCAAAACCTGGCCCAGCCTGCTCCGCCACGGGCCCCACCGCCCCTCACCAGCCCGGCCCGCAGCCTTCACCCAGCGCGGCGGGGCTACCGGGGGCGGCCAACAAGCCCGCCAGCAAGCCTACAAGCCCGCCGCCAGCACGCCCAGCAACGAGCAGGACTCAGCCCGTCGCACCGCCGACAGATGCCCGGCCGCAGACGGCAAAGCGCCGCCGCTGCCACACGAGGTTCAGGGATGGCTGCGGGGGTGGCGCAGCCGGGCCTTGCGTGATGCCCTGACATGGGCGCTCCTTTGCTGGAAGTTCCGGAGCGGGTTAGTGCGGACGGACG
>PLIQ01000130.1:1762-6621 GCA_003140115.1 Actinomycetota bacterium
GACGGTGACCGGGTCGAACCCGGCCGCGGCCGCTTCGTGGTCGCGCAGTCCGGTGCGGGCGGCGGCCTGGTCGAAGATCTTCACCACCTGGGTGCCGAGGCTGCCCGCGAACTGCCGGTTCCCGCCGAGCGCGTTCTCCCCGGCGACCCGGCCCTGCTTGTGGGCCGTGGTGCCCAGCGGCAGGTACGTTTCGCCGAGCAGCCGGTGATGGGTGATGATGCAGTCTCCGGCGGCGAACACGTCCGGCAGGCTGGTCCGCATGCCGCGGTCGACGGCGATGGCGCCCCTGACGCCGAGGGCGGCTCCGGCGCAGGCCGTCAGGGCGGTCTCGGGACGGACGCCGGCTACGACCAGCACCATGTCGGCCACGCGGGTCGCGGCCGAGCCGTCGGCGGCGGTGGCCTGGACGTGCAGCCGTCCGGGCTGGCCTGCCGGGGCGCGGGTGATGGCCTGGACGGTGGTGCCGGTCAGGACCTGCACGCCGCGATCGGCGAGTTCGGCGTGGACCAGCGCGCCGAGTCCGGGGTCGACGGTGGGCAGGACCTCGGTGAGCTGTTCCATCTGGGTGACCGCCAGCCCTCGGATGGTCAGGGCGTCGGCCATTTCCAGGCCGATGTACCCGGCGCCGACGATGACCGCGCTGGCGGGCGCGGCCTGTTCCAGGGTCGCCATGACGGCGAAGGTGTCGCCCATCGAGTGCAGCAGGTGCACCCCGTCGGCGGGGCCCAGCGCGCCGGGCCCCGCCAGCCCGGCGATCGGGGGCCGGACCGGGACGGCGCCGGTGCCGACGACGAGTTTGTCGTAGCTGAGGAGCTCCTCCCCGCCAGCCGGGGTCGTGATCAGGAGCTTGCGGGCTGGTACGTCGATGCGGCGGGCGGTGGTNNGAGAAGTTCGGGTAGGCGTCGTCAAGGACCACGGTGACGTCGGCGGCCGGGTCGAGCTCGCGGGCGCGCAGGGCGGCGCTGATCCCGGCGTCGCTGCCGCCGATCATGACCAGGTGCACGGCAGGCTCCCATCGGTTAGCTGATCAGCGGGACCGGGCCGAACGGCCGGTCCGCGGACGGCGTCGCGCCGTCGTGCGCGGCGCGGGCCGGGCTGGCTTGGGCGGGGTGGGGGACGATGATGCCGACGGCTTCGGCCGGCGTGACATCGGGATACAGCGCTGGTCACGGCGTCATCTTGACGGACCAAGGTGGCTCAGTCAAGATTGAGTCAATGTTTCCTGAGATAAACACTGACCTGGCCCGGCGGGCTGCTGTGCACGCGGCGCTCGCCGACCCGGCCCGGCTCCAGATCACCGATACCCTGCTCGCGGGGGACGCGTCCCCGTCCGAGCTGGCCGCCATGCTGGCCATGCCGTCCAATCTCCTCGCGCACCACCTGCGCGTCCTGGAACAGGCCGGGATCATCGCCCGGCGCCGTTCCGAGGGTGACCGGCGCCGCACCTACCTGCGGCTGATTCCCGGCACCCCGGACTCGCTCGCCGCTCCGCCCGCCCGCTCGACGCGGCGGGTGCTGTTCGTGTGCACCGCCAACTCGGCCCGCTCGCACCTGGCCGCGGCGCTATGGCGCCGCGCCAGCGCCGTCCCGGCCGCCTCGGCCGGAACCCACCCCGGCACCCGGATCGAACCGGGCGCCATCGCTGCCGCCCGGCGGCACCGCCTGCCGATGCGCCGCCTGCGGCCCTGCCACATCAGCGACGTCCGGCAAGACGGCGACCTGGTCATCACCGTCTGCGACCTGGCCCGCGAGGAACTGGGCCGCCAGGCGGCGGTGCACTGGTCCGTCCCCGACCCGGTCCCGGCCGGGGATCCGGCCAGCTTCGACGCGGCCCTGGCCGAGCTCGGCGGCCGCGTCAAGCGCCTCGCGCCGCGCCTGGCCGCGACGCGCTGACCTCCCGCGGTCGCAGGCTAGACGGCCGGGCTGCGGCGCTCGATGAGCACGACGTCGCGCCAGCGACTGCGGTGCTGGCCGATGCGTTCCCGGGTGCCCACGACACGGAACCCGGCAGCCCGGTGCAGGGCCAGGCTGGCCGTGTTTTCCGGGAAGATACCGGACTGGATGGTCCAGATCCCGGCCGCCTCGGTGGAGGTGATCAGCGCGGCCAGGAGGCGGCGGCCGGTGCCCTGGCCGCGGGCGGCGGGATGGACGTAGACCGAATGCTCTACCACCCCGGCGTAGACGCACCGGCCGGACACCGCCGAGGCGGCCACCCACCCCGTCACCTGCCCCGCCGCGGCCGCGACGAACCGGTGAGCGGGCAGATGGGCGGCGGTGAACGCCTCCCAGCCGGGCGCGCGGGTCTCGAAGGTAGCGTTGCCCTCGTCGATCCCGGCCTGGTAGATCGCCAGCACCGCCGCGGCGTGCGCCTCGGTCATCGCCTCGACCCGGGCGGCTGCCCCTGGGACTGGCATGGTTTAGGGCCGGGCCGCGCGGATGATCGCCGCGTGCAGGCCGTCGGCGACCTGATGGGTCGCGGTGATGGTGATGGCGGCGAACCCGGCCCCGGCCAGGCCGGCGCGGTATTCGGTGAACGACGGCGCCCCGGCGATGCAGCCTGCCCGGGCGCCGCGCTCGGTCCGTTCGGCGGGCGTGAGACGGTCCTCGGCGAGGATGTCGGTGATGCCCAGGCGGCCGCCGGGGCGCAGCACGCGGAAGCTCTCGGCGAACACCGCCGGCCGGTCGGTCGACAGGTTGATCACGCAATTGGAGATGACCACGTCCACCGAGCGGTCCGGCAGCGGGATCGCCTCGATCTGGCCGCGGAGGAACTCGGCGTTGCCGACGCCCGCCTGGCGCGCGTGCTCGCGGGCCAGGTCCAGCATCTCGACGGTCATGTCCAGGCCGTAAGCCTTCCCGGCCGGGCCGACCCGGCGGGCCGACAGCAGCACGTCGATGCCGCCGCCGCAGCCCAGGTCCAGCACCGTCTCCCCGGGGCGCAGGTCAGCTACCGCGACCGGGTTGCCGCACCCCAGGCTCGCCCGCACCGCGCCCTCGGGCAGACCGCCGGTGTCCGGGTACCCCGCCGGGCCGAACCGGCCCGCCGCGGAGGTGTCCGAACCGCTGCCGGTGACGACCCGGCGCTGCTGCGCGGACCGGGCCAGCCCGGCGTACCGGGCGGCAACCGCCGCCCGGACCGGGTCCTGATCGGCTGGGGTCATGATCATCCTCCGGATGTCTCAGCGGGCGGCGGCGGGCGGGACCGGTGAGGGCTTGCCCATCACCAGGTCGGCGGCGGTCGGGAAGCAGTCCACGCAGGCCTCGTTGATCCGGTACAGGCGGCTGGTGCCGCGCTCCTCGGCCAGCACGAACCCGACCGCGGCGAGCTGGCGCAGGTGCTCGGACACCGTCGACTGGCTCACCGGCACGGCCGCGGTGATCTCACTGACCGTCAGCGGCCGGCCGGTGCGGGCCAGCAGCGAGACCACCTGGATCCGAGTGGCGTCGGCCAGCGCCTTGAACCACGCCGCGTAGGTCTCGGCGACCCCGCGGTCCAGCGGCCGCACATCATTCATCGTTAATCGACGATAGACGATGAATGCCCGGAGCGGAAGCCCCGAGGAGGGCCTGGGTTACTGCGGCGGGCAGCCGATCAGGGCGCCCAGGGCGGCCAGGGCCTGCGGCCGGGCCCGGTAGTAGACCCACACGCCGCGCTTGTCCCGGTCCACCAGCCCGGCCTCGTGCAGCACCTTCAGGTGGTGGCTGATCGTCGGCTGCGACAGGTCGAACGCGTCGTTCAGATCGCACACGCACGCCTCGCCGTCCTCGCGGGAGGCGACCAGCGACAGCAGCCGCAGCCGGACCGGGTCGGCCAGGGCCTTCAGCAGCGGTGCGACCTGCTCGGCCTGCTCCATGCTCAGCGGCGCGGCGGACAGCGGCGCGCAGCAGGCGGCCGTCTCCGCCGGGCTGAGCACTGTCAAGGAAATAGGCACACATCTATATTGACAGAAGTCGATGTCTTGTGGCAAGCTCGGTTGCAGGCAAGACATAGACAGGCATCAATGTCCTTCGGAGGGCGCAATGTCCCGGGTGCAGCTCGCGCTGAACGTCAACGACATCGACGAGGCCGTCAGCTTCTACACCAAGCTGTTCGGCACCGAGCCCGCCAAGCGCAGGCCCGGATATGCCAACTTCGCCATCACCCAGCCCCCGCTCAAGCTCGTCCTGCTGGAGAACCCCGGTCAGGGCGGCACCCTGAACCACCTCGGCGTCGAAGTCGACAGCGCCGACGCCGTCGACGCCGAGCAGGCCCGGCTCGCCGGGGCCGGCCTGGCCGCGGTCGACGAACGGGACACCACCTGCTGCTACGCCCGGCAGGACAAGTTCTGGGTCACCGGCACCCCCAGCGGCGAGCGGTGGGAAATCTACACCGTGCTAGCCGACAGCCAGACCTTCTGGGGCCAAGACGGCAGCCAGAGCTGGGACGCGGCCGCCGCCGTGCTCGATGCTGCCGCAGGCGCGCAGGGCACGCAATGCTGCGGCGGGCCACGAGAGGCCGGCGCGGCGGACTCCGCCTCCTCCAGTGCCTGCTGCGGATAACCAGGCACGTCGCAGTTGTCTGTGCGGCTGCTGGACCACGATGCAAGGGCCGGTGCCTGGCCTCGACGTGTACGGCAGTCAAGGTCAGCGGGCCGTAGATGCCTCAGGCAGACCCGCCCTGGGCCAGATTCCGGCCCAGGGCGGGGTTGTCTCTGTTACTGCACGCTGCCCGGGCCCGCGACCGTCTCGGGGTGCCAGGTGGGCGTGCCGTTGACGGCCCAGTAGAACTTGAGCCGGTTTCCGGCGCCCACCGCGCTGATGTTGACGCTGTTGCCGTTGACCGTCATCGACGGCGCAGAGAAAGTGCTGCCCCCGCCCGC
>PLIQ01000184.1 GCA_003140115.1 Actinomycetota bacterium
GCCACTGCCGTCGAAAGGAGCGCGGCGTCGACAACCATGGTTTTCGCGCCCGAATGGCCGAGGACGTACGCCACCTCCTCGGCCGTGAGCCGGGTGTTTATGGCGACAAGCACCGCGCCGGCCAGCGGGACCGCGTAATGGGCGATGAGCATCTCGGGGAGGTTTGGCATCAGGTAGGCGACCCGGTCACCCGGTCCGACACCGCTCGCCTGCAGCGCTCGTGCCACCCGCTGCGCCTCGGCCGCCAACTCCGAGTAGGTGAGCCGCCGCGCGCCGTAGATCACGGCGGTCTTGCCGGGCCACACCCGAGCCGACCGCTCAAGGAACGACAGCGGCGACAACGCCGTGTACGAAACCGGATCCATACCAACCTCCACGAGATGCGCTAATCGCGTCCTTGACCGATGGCTCAGCTACGGGCTGAGGCCTTCGGCGTGCCGTCGCCACCCGGCTGCAGCGGGGACGTTGCCTTCACGATCTCTTCGGCGAACCTGCGCTGGCTGGCCAGCAGTTGCTCGGCGAAGTCGTAGGCGGTGGCCACGACCTCCTCGGGCTTGGGCAGTTTGTCGGCCAGCGGCAGCTGGACCGAAGACAGCTGGGGGGCGAGGGACGGGACCGCCTCGGCCCAGGTCTTGATCGCGTCGAGCACGGTGTCCTGGCTCTTGCGAATGGTGGACAGGAACTCTTCCTGAAGCTCCTGCGTGGGATTGCTGGCCATTGTCTTTTCCTTTCTGGCTTCTGCTGGTAACCGGGGCCTGGTCCTGGATGGGGCCGCGCCCGGTCGTGGATGGGTTAGACGCGCTCGAAGATCGCGGCGATGCCCTGGCCGCCGCCGATGCACATCGTGATGAGCGCGTACCGGCCGCCGGTGCGCTTGAGCTCGTAGAGCGACTTGACGGTCAGGATGGCCCCGGTGGCCGCGACGGGGTGCCCGAGGGAAATGCCGCTGCCGTTCGGGTTGGTGCGCTCGGGCGGCAGGCCCAACTCCCTGACCACGGCCAGCGCCTGGGCGGCGAAGGCCTCGTTCACCTCGAACACGTCGATCTCGTCGATCTTGATCCCGGTGCGGTCCAGCAGGGTGCGGACCGCCGGCACCGGGCCCATGCCCATGATGCGCGGCTCGACGCCCGCATGCGCGTACCCGATCAGCTTGCCCATCGGGGCGCGGCCGCTGCTGCGGACGAACGACTCCGACGCGAGCACCACGGCCGCGGCGGCGTCGTTGATGCCGCCCGCGTTGCCTGCGGTGACCGTGCCGTCCTTGGCGAACGCGGGCCGCAGCTTGGCCATGTCCGCCAGGCTGACCTCGGCTCGCACGTGCTCGTCGGTGTCGACGATGGTGATCTGGCCCCGCTTGCCCGGGATCTCGACCGGCAGGATCTGCTCCCTGAAATAGCCCGCCGCCTGCGCAGCCGCGGCCCGGCGGTGGCTCTCCGCGGCCAGCGCGTCCTGGTCGGCCCGGGACACGTCAAAGTCGGTGGCGACGTTCTCCGCCGTCACGCCCATGTGGCACCCGTCGAACGGGTCGGACAGCGCGCCGGTCAACGCGTCGATGGCGGCACCGTCACCCATCCGCTGGCCCCAGCGCATGCCGGGCAGCCAGTACGGGGCGCGGCTCATCGACTCGGCGCCGCCGGCCACCGCGACCTCGCAGTCACCCAGCATGATCGCCTGCGAGGCAGACACGATGGCCTGCAGCCCGCTGCCGCACAGCCGGTTCACCGTCAGCGCGGGCGTCCCGACCGGCAGGCCGCCGTTGACGGCCGCCACCCGGGACAGGTACATATCCCTGAGCTCGGTGTGCAGCACGTTGCCGAACACGACGTGGCCCACCTGGGCCGGGTCCACGCCCGACCGGCTGACCGCCTCGCGCACCACCTTCGCGGCCAGATCACAGGGCGGGACGGAGGCCAGGCCACCGCCGAACTTCCCGATCGGAGTCCTGACACCAGACAGGACAAATACGTTTTCCATGATTCTTCCTTTTCTCGGCCGTTGGCCTCAGTACCACGTAGTGCGGACGTTACAGTCCCGTGATCTGGCGGAACCCGGCCATAGGTCATCGCATTTGGGACTTAAGTCCCTTTGGACCGGGCCCATCCGGGCTTGAGTGGCGCACGTGGCGCCAAGAAGTCGTGAGTCAGCACAGAGGGCCGCCCGCCACGTAGATGACTTGGCCGGAGACGAAGCCCGCGTCCTCGCCGACCAGGAAGGAGACAGCGGCCGCCACGTCGGCTGGCTGGCCGACCCGGTTTACGGCTATCTGCTTCTTGTAGGTCTCCACGAGATCCTCGAACGACATCTTCAAGCTGGTGGCCATGCCCTTGGTCATGTCGGTGGCGATGAAGTGGGGAGCGACCGCGTTCGCGGTGATCCCGAACTTACCCAGTTCCTTGGCGAGCGTCTTGGTGAAGCCCTCCAGGCCGGCCTTGGTGGCGGAGTAGTTGGCCTGCCCGCGATTGCCGAGCGCCGACGACGACGAGATGTTGACGATCCGTCCCCATTTTTGCTCGGTCATGTACTTCTGGATCGCCCTGGTCATCAGGAACGGGCCGCGCAGGTTGACGGCGATCACCGAATCCCACTGCTCGTCGGTCATTTTGAACAGCATGGCGTCGCGGGTTATCCCGGCGTTGTTCACCAGCACCGTCGGCGCGCCGAGCTCGGCGGCCACCCGGTCGACCGCGGCCTGCACTTGATCGGACTTGCTGACGTCGGCGCCGACCGCGAGCGCGCGCCCGCCGTCATTCTCGATCTCCTTCACCGTGGCGGCGCAATCGGCCTCGTCGAGGTCGACGACGGCCACGGCCATACCGTCGGCGGCCAGCCTGATAGCCGTCCCCGCGCCTATGCCGCGGGCTGCTCCGGTCACGATCGCGATTCTGTCTGACATGGGGTCTCCTCTTATCTGTGCGGGCCGTGGTGCCCAGCCGGGTCGGCCTTCGCGGGTCCGCGGCATGTGCTGTACGTACTTCGTCGTACGTTCGCGGCCTTTCGCTGGCTAGTGGCTTTAGTCCCTTACCGTGACCCTGGGGATCGGAGCCGGTGCCACATAGCTGGCTCGCGCCCCACCCGTAAAGTGAGCACTCATGAGGGGGCATACGGGATGACAGACCAGTCGCGACTGCGGTGCAAGGCCCTTGCCGACAAGGTGATGCCGGCTGAAGACGCAGCCACGTTCATCGCGCCGGGTGATAACGTCGGGATGAGCGGATTCACCGGTTCTGGCCATCCGAAGGCGGTACCGACGGCGCTGGTCGCCCGGATCACCGAGGCGGCCGAACGCGGTGACCGTTTCACGATCGGCGTCTGGACCGGCTCGTCTACCGCGCCGCAGCTAGACGGCGCGCTGGCGGCGGCCGGCGGAATCGATCTGCGCATGCCGTACCAGTCCGACCCGGTGACCCGCGCCAAGATCAACGCGGGGCTGCTGGACTACGTGGACGTGCACCTATCGCACGTCGCGCAGATGGTCGCCGAAGGCGTCTTCGGTCACCTCGACGTCGCGCTCATCGAGGTCGCCGGCATCACCGCCGGCGGCGCGCTGATCCCGTCCTCCTCGGTGGGTAGCAACACAACATGGATCGACATGGCCGACCGGGTGATCCTTGAGGTCAACTCCTGGCAGCCCGCCGAGCTGGAGGGAATGCACGACGTTATCCATGGCTCCGCGCTGCTCCCGCACCGCACACCGATCCAGATCCTCACGCCGTCGGACCGGATCGGCACGCCCTATCTGCACTGCCCGCCGGAGAAAATCATCGCCGTCGTGCCGACACACGAACCGGATTACAGCGCTCCGTCCAGGCCGGCTGACGAGGACTCGCGGCTGATCGCCGGGCACGTCCTGGACTTCCTGACCCACGAAGTACGGCGCGGGCGGCTACCCGCCACGCTGCCGCCGCTGCAGTCCGGCGTCGGCAACATCCCCAACGCCGTGCTCGCCGGGCTTGACGGTGGGGCATTCCCGGCGCTAACGGCCTACACCGAGGTGGTCCAAGACGGCATGCTGCAACTGCTGCGCTCAGGTGCGATGACCATCGCCTCAGCGACAGGCTTCTCCCTCAGCCAGGACGGCCTCGCCGACCTGCACGCCGGTATCGGGGACTACCGCCACCAGATCATCCTTCGCCCGCAGGAGATCAGCAACCACCCGGAGGTTATACGCCGGCTCGGCTGCCTGGCGATGAACGGCATGATCGAGGCCGACATCTACGGCAACGTGAACTCCACCCACATCATGGGCTCGAGCATGCAGAACGGCATCGGCGGCTCCGGCGATTTCGCCCGCAACGCCTACCTAGCGATGTTCCTGTCCCCCTCGACCGCCAAGAACGCGTCGATCTCGTGCATTGTGCCGATGGTCAGCCACGTCGACCACACCGAGCACGACGTACATGTCATCATCACCGAGCAGGGCATCGCCGACCTGCGCGGCTTGCCGCCGCGGCGCCGAGCCCAGCAGATCATCGACCACTGCGCGCACCCCGGCTACCGGCCGGCCCTGCAGGACTACCTCGACCGGGCGACTGCCACCGGACCTGGCAAGCACACCCCGCACCTGCTCAACGAGGCATTGTCGTGGCACGTACGGTACCTACGCGACGGCAGCATGCGGCCGCACTGAAGCGCCTTTGGGCACGGCATGACTATGGGGGCCTAGGCATAACCGTCCGCCCCGAGCGGCACAATCCCGCCGTGTTTATCGCCTGGATCGAGGAGAACATCAGTCCCAGGCCAGTCAGCAGTCCCCAGCCGACGCCTTATCTACACGCCCGACCCGGTAGATAACGACAAGAATTAATAATTTTTGAGTTGCGTTTCCGCAGGTCAAAGAACCCGATCCGAGCGACGCGCTAAGTCCCGGGCAACCTCGCCCTTGTTTTCGGCCGTCCCGAACATAAGATACTGAAATTGTCGGCACAGTGGGCCGGGAGAGATCGAAATCGTCCCAACAGATAATATCCCGGAAACATCTCGGAGATATCTCTTGACCCAGCCAGCCTGCTGCATTCACTTAGCAAACCGCGCAAAGGGAGACGAGCGATGACGGCACAGCCCTACGTCGACGGCATCACGGACACGGTGCCGCATCGCATCGCGAGCAGTCTGGCCGCCAGCCAGATCGCAGCCGACCAGGACACGATCAGCGTCTCGGTGGTCTGGCCCGATCGCTGGTTTCTTGGCGACCTTGCGGTGGTCACCACCCGTGACGGTCGCGCGTTCGCCGGCCCGGTGGAGGCCATGGACGTCTGCACCGGCGAGGTCACCATCAGGGTGCCGGGCAGCTGAGCGCGAGCTACCAGAGTCTTTGGTCCGGCCGGGACAGGACCGAATACCCTCACCTTGCGCGCACCGCGTCGTGTGTGCTGGACGAAAGATGCTTCGCTAGGCACGCCGCCGTTTCGGTGACGGCCTTGCGACGCATCAAGAGCGCAAGCCGAGGGAAGGCTTTACAACATGACCGGTAACGTGATTAAGCCGACCGATATCCGCGAGGTGGCGGTAATCGGGCTTGGCCTGATGGGCTCGGGCATTGTCGAGCTGGTCGCCCGCAGCGGCCGCCGCGTGGTCGCGATCGAGATCAGCCAGAGTTTCCTGGACCAGGGCATGGCCCGGCTGCACGCCTCCTTGGACAAGGCGGTCAACCGGGGCAAGCTCACCGATACCGCACGGGAGGAGATACTCACCCGGATCCGGCCCACGGACGACATCGCGGCCGGAGTGGCGAATGCCGACCTGGTGATCGAGGCCATACCAGAGCGCATGGAACTCAAGCGGACCCTGTTCGCCGAGCTGGACAAGGCCTGCCGGGTCGATGCGATCCTGGCCACCAATACCTCCTCGCTGTCGATCACGGGGATCGCGGGCGGCACGCAGTATCCCGCCCGGGTAGCGGGGCTGCATTTCTTCAATCCCGCGCCGGTCATGAAGCTGGTCGAGGTCATTTCCACCGTTCTCACCTCGCCGGAGACCGCCGAGACGCTGGCCCTGGTGGCCCGTGACCTGGGCAAGGCTCCCGTCCAGGTCAGCGACCGGGCCGGGTTCATCGTCAATGCGCTGCTGGTGCCCTACCTCAACCACGCGGTGCGGCTGCTGGAAACCGCGCAAGCCACCCGCGAGGACATCGACACGGCGGCCACCGCGGGGCTCGGCCTGCCGATGGGCCCGCTGACCCTGCTCGACCTGATCGGCCTGGACACCTCTTTGGCGGTCCTGGAGGTGCTCCAGGCTGAGTTCGGCGGCACCCGTTACGCGCCCGCGCCCCTGCTGCGCAAGCTGTGCGATGCCAGGCTGTTCGGACGCAAGAGCGGACGCGGGTTCTATGACTACCGGCACAGCACCCCCGCGGCTGCCGCCCAGGATCACGACCTGGTGTCTGCGCCTGTTCCCGCCGAGGTCGCGCTGATCAGGGACTCCGGCGGCCTGCTGGACGAGCTGGCCAGCCAGATCACCGCGGCCGGCATCAGGGTCGTGCCGCAGCCATCAGCAGGCACGGGCCTGATCATCGTGGCGGCAGACCCGAAACACCGGGTCCTGGACGCGGCCCTGGCCGTCGGCCACCCGGCCGATGCGGCCGGTATCCACTTTACCGGCACGGGTGACGGCAAGCCGGGGCTCACCGAGCTAGTGCTGCCGGATGTGACCGCGCCGGGGACGGCTGCCAAGGCGCGCGCGCTCGCGGCTAAGCTCGGCCTGAACGCGGTCATTTCGCGGGACCGGCCAGGATTCCTGACCGCGGCACTCGCCTACGCGCAATTCAACGACGCGGTCCGGATGTTCCAGGACGGTTACGCCAGCCCAGCCGACATCGATACCGCGATGATGCTCGGCTGCGGTTATCCTCGCGGGCCCCTTCAGATGCTCGACCACGCCGGCCCGGCGCACGTCGTCTCCGTCCTGGAGGCGATGCACGCCGCGACCGGTGACCCGGCGTTCACCCCGGTGCCTCTGCTCGCCGAATACGCCACCGCCGGAACCCGATTCCGCAGCTGAACGCGGCGCGGCCGGGCGGATGTGTTCAGGGCGCCTACCGGCGTAGATTCGGCTCATGACCATCGGACCCGAACCGCAGGCTCGCTGGGTGGGTAACACGCTGTCGGAGTTCGAGCGAGACCTGGCTGACAACCTGTGTTACGAGCGGGGCACCACGGCGGAGTCGGCGAGCGCCCAGGACGCCTACTGGACGCTGGCGGTCACCGTCCGCGACCGCCTGGCTGACCGCCGGGCCAGGACGGCCAGGGCGAACTACGTGGCCAACCCGAAGTTCATCTACTACCTGTCGGCGGAGTACATGCTGGGGCGCCAGCTACGCCAGAACGCCATGTACACCGGCACCGCCGACCTCGCCCGCCAGGCCGTTTCCGCATCCGGGTACTCCCTCGAGGATCTGGAGGCCCTCGACGTTGAGCCCGGACTGGGGAACGGCGGCCTGGGCCGGCTGGCCGCGTGCCTGCTCGACTCCCTGGCTACCCTGGACGTGCCGGCGGTGGGGTACGGCATCCGGTATGAGTTCGGGATCTTCAAGCAGGCCTTCCAGGATGGCCAGCAGGTCGAGCTTCCCGACGACTGGACCTTCTACGGCAACCCATGGGAGTTCCCCGCGCCCGATGACCTCCAGGTCGTCGGGTTCTACGGCCACACCGAGGCCGTGGACGACGACCAGGGCGGGCTGCGGGCCCGCTGGCTGCCAGCCGAGATGGTGCGCGGCGAGCCCAGCCACATGCTGGTCCCGGGCTATGGCACCGAGACGGTCAACATCCTCCGGCTGTGGCGCGCCCGGGCCGGCCCGGAGTCGTTCGATCTGGGCCTGTTCAACGCCGGCCACTACGCGGAGGCCGTCGAGGCGCAGATGCGCTCGGAGAACCTGACCAAGGTGCTGTACCCCAGCGACAGCACCGAGGCCGGCCGGGAGTTGCGGCTCAAGCAGCAGTATTTCCTGGTCTGTTGCTCGCTGCGGGACATTATCCGCCGGTTCCGGTTCCGCAACAGCGACTGGGAGGCTTTCCCGGACAAGGTCGTCATCCAGCTCAACGACACCCACCCCGTGCTGGCGATCCCCGAGCTGATGCGGCTGCTCGTCGACGAGAACGGGATGGGCTGGGAGCAGGCATGGTCCATCACCCGTCGCACCTTCGCCTACACCTGCCACACCCTGCTGCCCGAGGCCCTGGAGACGTGGCCGGTGCCGCTGTTCGGGCGGCTGCTGCCCCGCCACCTGGAAATCATCTACGCCCTCAATCGCTCCTTCCTGGAGGACGTGCGTGCCACTTACCCAGGCGATGACGAGCGAATCGCCCGGATGTCGCTGGTCCAGGAGGGTCCTGAGCACCGGGTGCGGATGGCCAACCTGGCCGTAGTCGGCAGCTTTGCGGTCAACGGCGTGGCCGAGCTGCAGTCACGTCTGCTGGCCCAGACGACGTTGCGTGACTTCGCGGACCTGTGGCCGGAGAAATTCTTGAATGTAACGAATGGCGTCAGTCCACGCCGGTTCCTCGGCCTGGCCAATCCCCGCCTGTCCGGCCTGATCACGGCCCGGCTGGGAGACCAGCGATGGCTGACCGACCTGGAGCGGCTACGAGAGCTCGAGGTCTTTGTCGACGATGCGGAGTTCCGGGCGCAGTGGCGCGAGCTGAAGCGGCTGAACAAGCTCGACTTGGCCGCCCATGCCCTCGCCGCCACCGGTGTCACCGTCGATCCCGGCTCGCTTTTCGATGTCATGGTCAAACGGCTGCACGAGTACAAGCGCCAGTTCCTCAAGCTGCTCCATGTCGTGACCCTGTACAACCGGATCAAGGCGGATCCCGCCGTCGCCTTGACGCCCTGCACGGTCATCTTCGGCGCCAAGGCCGCGCCGAGCTACCAGCAGGCCAAGCGCATCATTAAGTTGATCAACTCGGTCGCGGCCGTGGTCAACGCCGACCCCGACGTCGGCGACCGGATCAAGGTCGTGTTCCTGCCCGACTACAATGTCTCGGTCGCCGAGGTCGTGGTAGCCGCCGGAAATGTCTCGGAGCAGATCTCGCTCGCCGGCAAGGAGGCCTCGGGCACCGGCAACATGAAACTGGCCCTCAACGGGGCCCTCACCGTCGGGACACTCGACGGCGCCAACATCGAGATCCGCGACCGGGTCGGGGCCGACAACTTCTTCCTGTTCGGGGTCACGGCCGACCAGGCCATCGCGATCAGGCAAGGCCCTTATTCGCCCCGTGCCTGGTACCGCGACGACGCCGAGCTCAAGGCCGCCATCGACGCCCTCGCCTCAGGCGCCTTCTCCGGCGGGGACCGCGACGCCGTCGAGGCGGTCCTCTCCTCGATCCTGGACTGGGACGAGTACCTGATCCTGGCCGACTACCGGTCCTACATCGACTGCCACGACCAAGCCGTCGGGCCGGCCTGGGCCGACCAAGACCGGTGGGACCGGATGTCGATCCTGAACGCCGCGCGCTCGGGTTTCTTCTCCTCCGACCGCACCGTCCGCGACTACAACCGCGACATTTGGCACACCGAGCCCGTACCCGTATCCGTACCCTCACGTTCGGCCACCGGCCCCCGAGTTCCCCCGCAGAGTCGCTGACCATCGCGGCGAGGTACCCCGCCCAGACGGGCGCTCAGCGTTCCGGTTACGGCGGCGGGACCTTGATCGCGAGGGGGTTATCCGGGCTGAGCAGGTGTGACTCGCCCCGGACGAGCACGCTCAGCGGCTCGCCTTCCTCGACGAGGTACCGCTCCTCGTCGTGGGTGAGTTTGACCCGGATCTGCCGTCCGCAAAAGCGCAGCGAGAAGACGAGCTCGTGCCAGGCGCGCGGCAGCCTGGGCTCGAAGGTCAGCTGGCCGTCGAAGTCGCGGACGCCGCCGAACCCGAAGACCAGCGAGGACCATACGCCGGCGGCGGAGGCGATGTGGACTCCGTCCGAGGCGTTGCCGGCCACGTTGCCCAGGTCCATCAGCAGCGCGTACTGGAAGTACTCCAGGGCCTTGCGCTCTTGGCCGATCTCGGCGGCGATGATGCTCTGCACGCACGCCGACAAGGATGAGTCGCCGGTGGTGAGCGGGTCGTAGTAGTCGAAGTTGCGGCGCTTCTGCTCCTCGGAGAACTCGTTGCCGAGCAGGAACATGGCCAGCACGATGTCGGCCTGCTTGAGCACCTGTTGCCGGTAGATCACCAGCGGGTGGTAGTGCAGCAGCAGCGGGAACTTCTCCCGCGGTGTGCTGTCCAGATCCCACACCTCGCGGCTCAGGAACGTCTCGTCTTGCGGGTGAATGCGGCGTTCGTCGTCGAATGGGACGTGCATCGCTGCCGCCGCGCGCTCCCAGGACTCGACCTCGTTGGGCTGGAGTCTGACCGTACGGACGAGCGCCGTGTAGTCGCTTGGCTGCTCCTCGCGCAGCCGGCGGACGGTGGCGGCGGCGAAAGTGAGGTTCAGCCGGGCCATCAGGTTGGTGTAGGTGTTGTCGTTGACCACGGTGGTGTATTCGTCGGGCCCAGTCACGCCGTGGATGTGGAATCTGTTGTCGGCGCCGTAGAAGCCGAGGTCCTGCCACAGCCGGGCGGTCTCGACGAGGATCTCTGCGCCGATCTCGCCGAGCAGGCCTGTGTCACCCTGGACGTTGGCGTAGCGGTTGATCGCGTAAGCGATATCGGCGTTGATGTGATACTGGGCGGTGCCCTGCTGGAAATTGGTCGAGGCCTCCTCGCCGTTGATGGTCCGCCACGGGAACAGTGCCCCTCGCTGGCTCATCTGGGCCGCCCGCTCCCGCGCGCGGCCGAGCATGCTGTGCCGGAACCGAAGCAGGTTCCGGGCGATCCTGGGCTGGGTGTAGGACAGGAACGGCAGGACATAGACCTCGGTATCCCAGAAGTAGTGGCCCTCATAGGCTTGCCCGGTCAGCCCCTTCGCCGGGACGCCGGCCCCTTCGGCACGCCAGGACGCCTGCCCGATCTGGTAGAGGTTCCACCGGACCGCCTGCTGCTGCCGCACCGGATTGAGGCGGGTCCGAAGCCGCACGTCGGCGCGGTCCCAGAACCGGTCGAGATTCGCGCGCTGAGCCGCGGTGAGCACGTCGAACCCGTCCCGGACCGCGCGGTCCAAGGTCAGGCGGCACCGGTCGACAAGCTCGGGGACCGGGACGCCGCGCGAGGTGTGGTAGGTCGCGTACTTGGTGATCCGGATCGGGACGCCCGGCACCGCATCGGCCCTCACGAGCACCTCGCCCGTCTCGTCGTCGAGAGACCCCACCGCCTGGGACTCCTGCGCCGCGTCGATCACGTGGTCAACACCGACGCCGAGCGTCATCCCGCTGCTGGTTGTCTGGTAGCCAAGCAGGATGCGGTGCCCGGCCAGCTCGGCCGCCCGCACGTTGAGCACCCGGTGCGGCAGCACGGTCGCCAGGCGGGGATCTCCCGGCCGGTACTCGGGCAGGTCGCCGGCCTGGCGGGCGTCCTGGCGGTTGAGCACCAGTGAGGAAACCGTGATAGGCGCCGGCTCGTCGAGCATCGTGACCTCGTAGGTCATCGCGATCAGGTGACGGTGCTCGAGCGAGACCATCCGGCAGGAGCGCACCCGGACGTGCTTGCCGGCGTCAGTGACCCACACCAGCTCACGGGTCACCGTGCCGGCCCGCATGTCCAGGATCCGGCGGTAATCCCGCAGGCGCGCGGTCGGCAGGTAGAACGGCTCATCGTCCACGTAGAGCTTGATGATCGTCGTGTCGGGCACGTTCACGATCGTCTGGCCGGTCTTGGCGAGCGCGGGCGCGTCTTCTGCGTGCACAATCGGCCAGGTCTCGTGGAACCCGTTGACGAATGTCCCGGGGACCAGCGCGGGGCGACCCTC
>PLIQ01000619.1:0-2536 GCA_003140115.1 Actinomycetota bacterium
GGATCTGGCTAGCGGGGGTCCGCGGATGGCCGCTGGCAGCGATGTGACGAGGCCGGGTGTTGCGAGATCGTCGAGCAGGGTAAGGCATTCACCGAGGAGGTGGCGAGATGGCGGACGCAAACCCATGGCGCTCGACCGGGGCCGAACGCACGAACTGGCGTGATCACGCCGCCTGCAGCCACCAAGATCCTGAACTGTTCTTCCCGGTCAGTACGTCAGGGGCGTCCCTGAGCGACATCGAGGCGGCCAAGCGCATATGCCAGCGCTGCCCGGTCACGACAGCGTGCCTGCGCCGGGCCCTAGACCTCGGACAAGTTTCCGGTATCTGGGGCGGCACCACAGAGGAAGAACGGCGCGCCCTACGGCGCGCACCGGTGCCGCGCTGACCGGCCGAACCAGTCCCGCCGGGGCTGCGCCCAAGACTCAAGACAAGCAAGAGAGAGGGAACGGCCATGGTAGGAGCGAATGGCAGCGATGCCCGCACGACGGTGGCGGTGCTCGGCGCCGGGATCATGGGGTCGGCGATGACCCGCAACCTAGCGGCCGCGGGCCTGAACACGCGAGTATGGGACCGGTCAGCAGCGGCGACCGCCCCGCTGGCCGCCGCGGGCGCGGTCGTGGCGCCGTCGGCGCCAGAGGCGGTGCGGGACGCGGACGTGGTGATCACGATGCTGCCCACCGCCGATGCCGTGGAGTCGGTGATCTTCGACGGCGGCGTGGCCGACGCATTCGCGGATGGATGCGTGTGGGCGCAGATGGGCACGATCGGCATCGAGTCAACCCTGCGCATCAGGGACCGGCTGGCCGCGCAGCGGCCTAGCGTGATATTCGTGGACGCCCCGGTGTCCGGCAGCAAGGGACCGGCCGAACAGGGCCAGCTGCTCATCCTGGCGTCGGGGTCGGCCGCGGCTGCTGACCGGGTTGACCCGGTGTTCGACATCCTCGGCCGCAAGACCGTCTGGCTGGGCCAGGTCGGCCAGGGCAGCGTGGTGAAGCTGGTCGTCAACACCTACATGTCCATCCTCATCGAGGGCGTAGCCGAGACCATGGAGCTCGCCGACCGGCTCGGTATCAGTCACGAGCAACTCGCCGAAGCCATCGAGGGCGGCCCGCTGGACGCCCCGATCGCCGACGCCAAGCTCCACAAGATCGACCGCGGTGATTATGCTCCGGAGTTCCCGCTGGAGTGGGCGCTGAAGGACGTGGACCTTGCGATCAGTGCCGCGGGTGACCAGACGCCGCCGCTGCTGGCCGCGCTCTCTCGCCAGTGGCATGCCGCCGTGGCTGCCGGGCACGGCCGCCAGGACGTCAGCGCCGCCCGCCTGGCCCTGCCCAGCGCAAGCCCGGCAAGTTAACCGGCTCTTCGAAGTTAACCAGGATGGGGTTTGGCCCGGTTACCGGGTGTTCCCTTTGCTAGTTGCGGTGCGTGATTTGCCGGCTGGCGCGGGTGCAGGCGATGCGGACGCGTCTGCGCTGGGTTGGCGGGGTTACTTAAGGCGCCCGTAGTGCTGAAGTTATGCGCTTCGTTGCTGGTCCGTGTGGTCGCTGCGGGCGAGAGCGGCGTCGGCGGGCGACGCGGACGGCGGTCGGCTGTGGTACGGCGCTCACTTGCCGACCTGTCGCGCGAACCGATCCGGTTATGCCCCGTTATGTCTGAACTTAACATTGAGACATCCCGAGCGTCGACCATGATCGCGGGCACTTTTGGTCCATATTTGGCCATTTCTGCCCGTGATCATGAAAAGGACCCGATCCGAGGGCTTCTGGCGTTGGATGATAACCCGTTGAGCGTCTGCTGCTGCATGATCTACGCTCTGCTTGCCGCCGCAGCGGGCGGCGCAGCCGGCCAGGAAGGAGGCGTTTGATGTTCATCCGCCCTCCGGCGCCCCCGAGGATCCGGGCCTAGCCGATCCCCGGTCGCGCCTGCGCCGAGCAGAGGAATGCAATGACTCCTGGTTCCCGAACCATCTTGAGCGACGACCTCGTACGCGCCGCGGCCGCCGCGGCTCCGATCACCGAGTCCTCCCGGACCGACGACATCCCGGCCAGCTTCGACGAGCGGACCGTCCTGACCACGATGCTGGACTACGTCCGTGACACCGTGCACGTGAAGTGCGCTGGCCTCACCGATGAGCAGGCCCGCCGCGCGCCGCTGCCCGGCTCCCCGCTCACGACCATCTCCAGCCTGGTCAGCCATCTGCGCTGGGTGGAGTACTACTGGATCCGGGTGGTCCTCCTCGGCGAGGAGAACCACACGCCGAGCACCGAGGATGACCCTGACCGCGAGATGCGCGTGGCCCTGGACATCCCCCTCACCCGGCTGCTGGCTGAGTACCGGGCCAGCTGCGGTCAGCTCAGGCAGCTGGTGGCCGCACTGGACCTCGATACTCCGTCCCGGGGCACGCTGAGCTGGCGCGAAGAGTCTGTCACGCTGCGATGGGTGCTCTTCCACCTGATCGAGGAGACCGCACGGCACAACGGCCACATCGACATCCTCAGGGAGATGGCCGACGGCGTGACCGGCAGGTAAGGCCCG
>PLIQ01000619.1:2544-2699 GCA_003140115.1 Actinomycetota bacterium
GGTCCGGGCGCCTGCGGTAAGGACAGTGCCGCGGTGATGCGCAATGGTTGACGATAAGCAGCAAACGACCGGCAAACAGAAGGATGCACACTCGTGGCCATCACCGACCGGGCGCAGACGACAGGGAGCACGGCCGGGACTCGATGTGCGCGGAG
>PLIQ01000106.1 GCA_003140115.1 Actinomycetota bacterium
AAACGAGGTCGGCGATGTGGACTACGGCGCCTACACCGGGTTCCCGAACATGCAGGTCACCAGCATGAGCGTGACCAGTCCCACCACGCTGGTGCTGCACCTGAACAAGGCGTACAACCAGCAGTGGTTCTTGTACAACGAGCTGAGCCAGGTTACGCCGATGCCGGAGGCGTGGGACGTGACCGCGTCGGGGCCGAGCCACTGCTCGACCACGGTCAGCGACTGCGCGGCGGTGTACAAGTACCTGGACGCCCAGTCGCGGAACCTGAACGGATACGTGTCCTCGCCGCTGTGGAGCGTCGTGGACGGGCCGTGGAAGCTGACCTCGTTCAACGCGTCCGGGTACGTGGCGATGGTGCCGAACAAGTCCTACTCCGGCACGGATAAGCCGCACCTGGCGCAGTTCGAGGAGCTGCCGTTCACCACCGACGCGGCCGAGTACAACGTCATCCGCTCGCCGAGTTCCAGCAGCAAGATCGACGTCGGCTACATCGTGCCGGAAGACCTGCCGGCCAAGCCGGCCGGCGCGGCGGTCGGCGGCAACCCGCTGTCCGGTTACACGCTGGCCCCGTGGAACGACTGGGGCATCAGCTACTACGTGACGAACTTCCAAGACAGCATCGGTGACCATGCCGCCATCTTCAAGCAGCTGTACTTCCGGCAGGTGCTGGCCTACCTGCAGAACGGGCAGTCGGTGGTCCAGGGTCCGCTGAAGGGCTACGGCAGCCTCACGACGGGGCCGGTGGCGAGCAGCCCGAAGACCTCGTGGCTGTCCCCGCAGCAAGGGAGCGAGGCGTTCCCGTACAACCCGGCCAAGGCGAAGAGCCTGCTGACCAGCCACGGCTGGAGCATCGCCCCGGGTGGGACGACCACGTGCAGCAACGCGAGCCTGTGCGGTACGGGGATCACCGCGGGCAGCACGCTGAGTTTCACGTTCGCCTACGCGACCGGGCAGGCGTGGATCCAGGCGGAGCTGACCCAGCTGCAGTCCAACGCGGCGACGCTGGGCATCAAGCTGAACCTCAAGCCCGAGCCGTTCGACACGGTGGTCGGGGCGTCCGCGGGTAACTGCGTGGTGGCCAAGCTGCCGTGCAACTGGGACATGGCCGACTGGGGTCTGGGCTGGTCGTTCTACCCGGACGTGCTGCCCACCGGCGAGACGCTGTTCGAATGCGGCGCGATCGCCAACTCCGGCGGGTTCTGCGACCCGACCAACGACTCGCTGATCAAGCAGACGCTGGCCAGCGCCAACCTGTCCTACATGTACAGCTGGCAGAACTACCTGCAGACGCAGCTGCCGGTCCAGTGGCAGCCGAACGCGCCCTACCAGTACACCGAGGTCGTGAACAACCTCAAGGGCGTCTACCCGCAGGCGTCGACGCTCATGCTGGACCCGGAGGACTGGTACTACGTGAAGTAATCACCGCCAGGTGACCGGCCTGGTCACCTGACGTCCCATCCGAACCTGCCGGGTCCGCCCGGCAGGTTCGGACCTGGGACGCGCCCCACGGGCTACTGGTGCGGGACCTTGCGCATGGCGTAGGCCACATTGATGACGCCGACGATGACCCAGATCAGGGCCATGAGCATCACGGCGGCGACGCCCGGGGACCCCTTGAACACGATCGCGGTCACCGCCAGGGCGACCAGCATGGACCCGAGGGCCAGCGCGAAGGTCTGCCGGCCGGACTGGTCGGCCCGCTCGGCCCGGATCGTGCGCCGTTCGGCCCGGATCATGCGCCTGGCCCGGCGGCGCTGGTGCCTGCACCCCGCGTACCGGTCCAGCTGGGTCAGGACGCGGCTGTCCACCTCAGCCGTGACCCGGTTTTCGAGCTCGGCCGCGATCCGCTTGTCGATCTCCGCGCCGATCCGTTCCACCAGACCCTCGGCCAGTGCCTGGTCATAGCCGGTGCCAAGGTCTTGCAGGGCGGCCACCGAGGCGGCGATCTCATCCTGGCTATCGGTGACCATCATGCCCTCCGAACGTTCCGTCAACCCTGCGGCAACGGTACGGACTTCAGGCCGACCAGCGGAATGCGGCTATCACCCGGTAGTGTCCTGGGGTTTTCCCTACCCCGGCTGTGACGTGGCAGGTATTGTCTGGGGCTGAAGGGGGGCTCGTTGGCTCAGGGACCGTTGTTGCCTGGCGATCCTGCGCGGGTTGGCCGCTACCGGCTGACCGGTCGGCTGGGTTCCGGCGGGATGGGCGTGGTCTACCTGGGTGCCGCGAAGGATGGCGGCCCGGTGGCGGTGAAGGTGCTGCGCCCGGAACTGGCCGAGGACCCCGAGTTCCGGGCCCGGTTCAGCCGTGAGGTGACCACGCTCATGCGGGTCAAGGGCATGTGCACGGTGCGCGTGATCGAGGCCGACACGCAGGCGCCGAGGCCGTTCCTGATCACCGAGTACATTGACGGGCCCGCATTGTCGGACTACGTCGACGAGCACGGCCCGCTTGGCGCTGAGATGCTGTACGGCCTGGCCACCGGGCTCGCCGCGGCGCTGGCCGTGATTCACGCGTCCGGAGTGATACACCGCGACCTCAAGCCGTCCAACGTGCTCCTGACCGCGGCCGGCCCCAAGGTCATCGACTTCGGGATCGCCCAGGCCGGGGACGCGACCGGCCTGACCAGGACCGGCATGACGGTCGGCTCGATCGGGTTCATGTCCCCCGAGCAGATCATGGGGCAGGCCGTCACCGCGTCGGACATCTTCTCCTGGGCGGTGACGATCGCCTACGCGGCCAGCGGGGCCCCGCCGTTCGGCACCGGCGTGTCCGCCGCGGTTTTCTACCGGATCATGAACACCGAGCCGGACATCGCGGCGGTGCCGGACTCGCTGCGACCCTGGGTCGAGGCCGCCCTGGCCAAGGACCCGCAGAACCGGCCCAGCGCGGATCACCTGCTGCGCCAGCTGACGAATACCTCCACGCAGCCGATCGGCGGCTACGACGCTCCCACCCAGACGGTCCTGGCCCAGACCTGGCAACCGGCCGCGGCCAGCGCGCTACCCGGCGCCCCGCTACCGGGCGGCCGGGGCCGCGCGCCGGGATCACAGGGCTCAGCGCCGGCCACGATGGATCACGGCACCCCCCCGGTGCCGCGGCCGACCCTGCCCGCGCCGCGGCCGGCCGCCCGGCGCCCGGTCCGGGTCTACGCCGCGGTGGCGCTGGCGGTGCTGGTCGCGGTGGTAGGTAGCGTGGTCGGCCTGCTCGTGTCCGGGCACCCGGCGAAGCCCGGGTCCGCCGCTGGCCGCACCAGCACCGGTACCAGCACCGGCACCAGCGCCGCCCCGCCGAGCACGGTAGCGGCGTTCAACGGCGGCCTGTCCACCGTGGTCAACCCCTCTGACCACAAGGGCGGGATCCTGAACTTCGACGCGCAGAGCACGCCGGATTCGTTCGACCCCGGCAACACCTACCTCCCCTGGGTGATGAACTTCGACCGGCTGTTCGCCATGCCGATGTTCACCTACAAGTCCTGCCCGGGCTCGTGCGGTCTGCAGCTCGTGCCGGACCTGGCCACGGACATGGGCACGGTCAGCTCGGACGGAATGACCTGGACGTTCCACATCCAGTCCGACGTCAAGTTCGAGAACGGCACGGTCGTGACCGCCCAGGACGTGAAGTACGCGATCGAGCGCACCTACGACCGGTCGGTGCTGGTCAACGGCCCGACCTACTACCAGGTGCTGCTCACCGACCCGAACTACCCGGGGCCGTACCAGGACCGGGCCAAGAACCTGATGGGCCTGACCGCGATCGGCACCCCGAACGCGACCACCTTGGTGTTCCACCTGCAGTTCCCGTTCCCGGACCTGCCCTACGTGCTGGCCTTCCCGAATAGCGCCCCGGTGCTGCCCAGCGCGGATCAGGGCAGCAACTACCAGCTGCATCCGCTGTCCACGGGTCCGTACATGTTCAAGAGCTACACGCTGAACAATCGCCTCATCCTGGTGCCGAACCCGGACTGGAACCCGGCCACGGACCCGAACGCCAAGCAGCTGCCCAGCCAGATCGTCATGACCCTGAACGTGAAGCAGGCCGACATCGACAACGGGCTGCTGGCCGGCGATATCGACGTGGATGCGCAGGGCCAGGGCGTCGCATCGTCGTCGCAGGCGCGGATCCTGTCCAACCCGGCCGACAAGGCCCACGCGGACAACCCGCTCAACGGGATCGCGCGGTTCACGTACATCAACACTAAGGTCGCGCCGCTGAACAACGTGCACTGCCGCGAGGCGGTGGAGTACGCGGCGGACAAGGCCGCCATCCAGTCCGCGTGGGGCGGCGCCACGAACGGGCAGCTCGCGAGCACCGTCATGCCGCCCGTCGTCCTGGGCTACAAGTCGTTCGACCTGTACCACGCGCTGTCCCAGCCGGGCGGCGACCTGGCCGCGGCCAAGCAGCAGCTCGCGATGTGCGGCCAGCCCAGCGGCTTCAGCACCAACCTGGCCTACCGTGACGACCAACCGCAGGAGACCGCCGCGGCCGCCGCGCTGCAGGCCGCGCTGGCCCGGGTGGGAATCAAGGTCACCTTGAAGGGGTCCTCGACCGACGACTACTACGCCAGCTCCGCCGGCTCCACCGCGTACGTGAACTCCCACGACATCGGCATCGCCGCCGGCGTGTGGCAAGGCGACTGGCCGAACGGCTACGGGTTCTTGGACTCGCTCACCGCCGGGAACGCCATCTCGCCCACTGACAACACCAACATCTCAGAGCTCAACGACTCGGTGGTCAATAACCTGTTCGTCCAGTCCGCCACCGCCACCGGCGCGGCCCGGACGTCGATCTGGTCCCAGATCGACGAGCAGGTGATGAAGGACGCGGCCATCTTGCCGGGGATCTACCAAAAGACGGTGCTGTACCGGTCGGCGCACCTCACCAACGTCTACGTGCAGGCCTATTACGGCATGTACAACTACGCCGTACTCGGAGTGAGCTCCTGATCAGGATCCGCGGCGGCTAGCGGGGGAGGGGTGCCGCCGAACTCCGGGCAGAGCGCCTTGTGGTTGCACCAGTCGCACAGCTTGCTCGGCCTGGGCCGCCAGTCGCCCGTGGCCCGGGCCCGCTCGATCGCCTGCCACAGCGCGATGACCTTGCGCTCGGTGGCCAGCAGGTCGGACTCCTCCGGCGCGTATCGCAGCACTTCGCCCTCGGCCAGGTACATGAGCTGCAGCAGCTTCGGTACCTGGCCGCGCAGCCGCCAGATCACCAGCGCGTAGAACTTCATCTGGAACAGCGCGCTCGCCTCGTAAGCCTCGCGCGGCGCCCGGCCGGTCTTGTAGTCCACGATCCGGATCTCGCCGCCGGGCGCCACGTCCAGCCGGTCGATGTAGCCGCGCAGCCGCAGTCCGGAATCGAGCGTGGTCTCCACGTAAGCCTCCCGCTCGGCGGGCTCCAGCCTGCGGGGGTCCTCGAGGGTGAAGTACGCGTCCAGGATCGCGATGGCGGACCGCAGCCAGGTGGCCCGCTCGGCCTCGTCGGGGAAGAGCGCGGCCAGATCGGGCTCCTCGGCGGCCAGCCGGTCCCACTCCGGGAGGAGCAGCGCCCGTGCGGCCTCCGGGGTTCGCCCGGCGGCGGGCAGGTCGAACAGGCGCTCCAGCGCGGCGTGCACCAGCGTCCCGCGCGCCGTGGCCTGCGTCGGCGGCTCGGGCAGTCGGTCGATCACCCGGAACCGGTACAACAGCGGACACGTCATGAAATCGGCCGCGCGCGACGGCGAGAGCGCGAAGGGGCGTTCCACGGGGGGTTCGGGGGCGTCGCCGTCCCGGACCAAGACTGCTTCCACCCTTGAACCGTAGGGCACCGTACCGACATTCGGGGGGATCTCCGGCGGCGCGGTCCGCGTGGGTCGTCCCGCCGGGTCAGCACGGCACGTAGCATCGGTACCGTGGCAAGCACGACGCCGCAGAAGAAGCACCCGAAGCGCCGCGACGCCGGTCCTGGGATCGTCCTCGCGCGCCCGTTCGGCATCCCGGTGTATATCTCGCCGTACTGGTTCGTGATCGCCGGGGTCTTCATCGTGATCTACGCCAGGGACCTGGCCTCGACCTTCCACGGGCCGACCAGGTTCGTGATCGCCGCCGCGTTCGTCGTGCTGCTCTGGCTGTCCGTCCTGGTCCACGAGCTCAGCCATTCGCTGGTGGCGCGCGGATACGGGCTGCCGGTGCGCCGCATCCTGCTGTACCCGCTGGGCGGGTTCTCCGAGATCGAGCGGGAGCCGCAGACGCCCGGGCGGGAGTTCCTGGTGTCGGCGGCCGGCCCGGCGCTGTCGCTGCTGCTGGCCGCCGTCGGCTACGGCCTGACCTACGTGACCTCGGCGGGCACCATCGGCGGCACGCTGATCCACCAGCTCATATGGGCCAACCTGGTCGTCGGCGGCTTCAACCTGCTGCCCGGCCTGCCGCTGGACGGCGGGCGGATGCTACGCGCCGTGATCTGGAAGGTGACCGGACGTCCCGCGACGTCCACCGTCGTCGCCGCCTGGGCCGGGCGCGTGATCGGGGTTGGCCTGTTCGCCCTGGTGCTGGCGCCGCCGGTGCAGGCCCGCATCGGCGGCCTGTACACCGTGGTGTGGGTGGCGGTGATCGCCGCCTTCATGTGGACCGGCGCGGGCCAGGCCATCAAGGCCACTAGGCTCCGTGAGCGGCTGCCCACGCTGCAGGCCCGCAGGCTGGCCCGCAAGGCGGTGTCGGTCGCCGCTAACACCCCGCTGGCCGAGGCGATCAGACGCGCGGACGAGAGCCAAGCCCGGGCGGTGGTGGTCGTGGACCACGACGACAAGCCGATCGCGATCCTCAACGAGACCGCGGTGATGGCCACGCCGCCCCAGCGGCGCCCCTGGATCGAGGCCGGCTCGCTAGCCAGGACGCTCGAGCCGAGCCTGGTCCTGTCGGCCGACCTGTCCGGGATGGCCCTGCTGGACGCGATCCGCCAAGCTCCCGCCACCGAGTACCTGCTGGTCGAGCCGTCCGGTCAGGTCTACGGTGTGCTGGCCGCCCGCGACGTCGACCTCGCCTTCGCCGGCGTCTGACCCGGCCAAGCTCCTCCCGGCCAAGCTACTGTGGGCGCCATGACCAAACCGCGGCAGGGGCCGTTGATGGCCGGGGAGCCGGTGCAGCTGACCGATCCCAAGGGGCGTAGCCACCTCATCACCCTGCGGGCCGGGGCATCCTTCCATACCCACCGGGGCTCGCTGAGCCACGACGACATCATCGGCGGCCCGGACGGGAACGTGATCAAGGCGGCGGGCGGCACCCCCTACGTCGTTTTCCGCCCCCTGCTGTCCGACTACACCCTCGCGATGAAACGCGGCGCGGCGGTGGTCTACCCCAAGGACGCGGCACAGATCGTGGCGTTCGCCGACGTGTTCCCCGGCGCGCGCGTGCTTGAGGCCGGAGCCGGCTCGGGCGCGCTGAGCTGCTGGCTGCTGCGCGCGGTCGGGGAGCAGGGGACCCTGGTCTCGTTCGAGCGCCGGCCCGACTTCGCCGAGATCGCCCGCCGGAATGTGGAGCAGTTCTTCGGCGGCCTGCCGCCGGCCTGGCAGCTGGTGAACGGTGAGTTCGGCCCGGGAATGGACCCGGCGCAGGAGGGGCTGGCCGACTTCGACCGCGTGATCTTGGACATGCTCGCCCCCTGGGACTGCGTGGACGCGGTCGCCTCGGCCCTCGCGCCCGGCGGGTTGGCCTGCTGTTACGTGGCTACCACGACCCAGCTGTCCCGGACCGTGGAGGCCCTGCGCGGGCATGGCGGCTTCGGCGAGCCCGCCGCCTGGGAGAACCTGGTGCGCGGGTGGCACGTCGAGGGCCTGGCCGTCCGCCCCGAGCACCGCATGGTGGGACACACCGGGTTCCTGGTCACCGCGCGGCGGCTCGCCCCGGGTGTGGTGCCCCCGCCCCGCAGGCGCCGTCCGGCCAAGGGCGCGTACGAAGATGCTGCCACGGAGGCCCGGGAGACGGGTGAATAGTAACGCTTAGCGATACTGGTGTGACGGGCTGGCGACCGGATGTGCGGCAAGACCGCATCGAAACGCCCTCGCGAGGTTAGGGAACGCCGGTGTATAGGTAATGTCTTATTAGAAGTTCAGGAGGAGGTGAGAGGCTTGGCCACTAGAGACGACGGCGGGCGTGTGTCACGGCACGACGACGAGGTGAAGAGCCTTACCGCACAGATCTCGTTTCTTGACGAGGAGATCGCCGTGCTCCGTCGTCGGCTGGCGGACTCGCCACGGCAGGTCAGGCTGCTCGAAGACCGGCTGCACGAGACCGAAGGCAGCCTCAACGGGGTCACCGCGCAGAATGAGCGGCTGGCCGCCACGCTGCGGGAGGCGCGCGACCAGATCGTGGCGCTGAAGGAAGAAGTGGACCGGCTGGCCCAGCCGCCGTCCGGGTTCGGAATCTTCCTGAGCGCGTGCGACGACGACACGGCGGACGTGTTCACCGGCGGGCGCAAGATGCGCGTGAACGTGTCGCCGAACGTCGAGCTCAGCGAGCTGCGCCCAGGCCAGGAAGTGGTCCTGAACGAAGCGCTCAACGTCGTCATCGCCCAGGGCTTTGAGAAGGTGGGCGAGGTCGTCATGCTCAAGGAGGTGCTCGCCGACGGCGAACGTGCCCTGGTCATCTCCCAGGCCGACGAGGAGCGCGTGGTCCGGCTGGCCGAGCCGCTGCTGAACCAGCCGGTGCGGGCGGGCGATTCGCTGCTGCTGGAGTCCCGGTCCGGGTACGTGTACGAGCGGATCCCCAAGGCTGAGGTGGAAGAGCTGATCCTGGAGGAAGTCCCGGACATCTCCTACTCTGACATCGGCGGTCTGGCCGGGCAGATCGAGCAGATCAGGGACGCGATCGAGCTGCCTTACCTGCACGCCGACCTGTTCAAGGAGCACATGCTCAAGCCGCCCAAGGGGGTCCTGCTCTACGGGCCGCCTGGCTGCGGCAAGACGCTGATCGCCAAGGCGGTCGCGAACTCGCTCGCCAAGCAGGTCGCCGCCAAGACGGCGGACGAGGGGGCCAAGGTAGGCAAGAGCTTCTTCCTCAACATCAAGGGCCCCGAGCTGCTGAACAAGTACGTGGGCGAGACCGAGCGGCACATCAGGCTCGTGTTCCAGCGGGCTCGGGAGAAGGCCAGCGAGGGCATGCCCGTCATCGTGTTCTTCGACGAGATGGACTCGATCTTCCGCACCCGGGGCTCGGGCGTCTCGTCCGACGTGGAGAACACGATCGTGCCGCAGTTGCTGTCCGAGATCGACGGCGTGGAGGGCCTGGAAAACGTCATCGTCATCGGGGCCTCGAACCGCGAGGACATGATCGACCCGGCCATCCTGCGGCCCGGCCGGCTCGACGTCAAGATCAAGATCGAGCGGCCCGACGCCGAGGCGGCCAAGGACATCTTCTCCAAGTACGTGCTCAAGGAGTTGCCGCTGCACCCGGACGACCTGGCCGAGCACGACGACTCGCGGCAGGGCACCGTCGAGGCGATGATCCTGCGCACGGTCGAGCGGATGTACACCGAGTCCGAGGAGAACCGGTTCCTCGAGGTCACCTACGCCAACGGCGACAAGGAAGTCCTGTACTTCAAGGACTTCAACTCCGGCGCCATGATCGAGAACATCGTGGCCCGGGCCAAGAAGATGGCCATCAAGGAGTTCCTGGATACCGGGCAGAAGGGCATGCGGGTCAGTCACCTGCTGGCCGCGTGCGTCGATGAGTTCAGCGAGAACGAGGACCTGCCCAACACCACGAACCCGGACGACTGGGCCCGCATCTCCGGCAAGAAGGGCGAGCGCATCGTCTACATCAGGACTCTGGTCTCCGGCAAGACCGGCACCGAGGCAGGCCGCTCCATCGACACCGTGGCGAACACTGGGCAGTACCTTTGATGCCTGTTCGCGCTCAGGCCCCCGCGAGGGAGCCTGGGCGGCGCCCCCCCGAGGGCAAAAAGAGTGTGTCGGCATGTCTCCTTCGTCCGTATCGGCATTAGGCTGCTTGGCATGAGCGAGCTGGAGGGCCGCCTCCACGCGGGCCGGAGGCGAGCGGGAGTGACTTCATGAGCGTGCTACGGGTGATGGGTACCGAGACGGAATACGGCATCTCCGTGCCCGGTCAGCCCGGCGCCAACGCGATGGTGACCTCGTCCCAGATCGTCAACGCCTACCAGGCGGCCACGGCCGCCCGGGCGCGCCGGGCCCGGTGGGACTTCGAGGAGGAGAACCCGCTGCGGGACGCCCGCGGGTTCGACCTGACCCGGGAGGCGGCGGACTCCTCTCAGCTGACCGACGAGGACCTGGGCCTGGCCAACGTCATTCTCACCAATGGCGGCCGGCTCTACGTCGACCATGCGCATCCGGAGTACTCCGCGCCCGAGTGCACCAACCCGCTATCGGTGGTGATCTGGGACAAGGCCGGCGAGCGGGTCATGGCCGAGGCCGCGGCCAAGGCGGCAACCGTGCCGGGTAGCGCGCCCATCCAGCTGTACAAGAACAACACCGACAACAAGGGCGCCTCCTACGGCTCGCACGAGAACTACCTGATGCGCCGGGCCACGCCGTTCGCCGACATCGTCAAGTTCCTCGTCCCGTTCTTCGTATCCCGCCAGGTGATCTGCGGGGCCGGACGGGTCGGCATCGGCGCCGACGGCCGGGGCTCGGGCTTCCAGATCAGCCAGCGGGCCGACTACTTCGAGGTCGAGGTGGGCCTGGAGACCACGCTGAAGCGGCCCATCATCAATACCCGCGACGAGCCGCACGCCGACCCGGAGAAGTACCGGCGGCTGCACGTGATTCTCGGCGACGCCAACATGAGCGAGGTGTGCACCTACCTCAAGGTCGGCACCACCTCGCTGGTGCTTTCGATGATCGAGGACAAGTTCCTCGGCTCGGACCTGTCCGTCGAGGCGCCGGTGGCCGAGCTCCGCGCGATCTCGCACGATCCGACCTGCCGCCGCTTGGTCACGCTCAAGGACGGCCGGAAGATGACCGCGGTTCAGCTACAGGCTGAATACCTCGAGCTAGCCCGCAAGTACACCGAGGACCGGTACGGAGGCGACGTCGACGACATCACCGCCGACGTCCTGGACCGGTGGGAGTCGGTGCTGAACCGGCTGGCCGAGGACCCCATGCTGCTGGCCAAGGAGCTGGACTGGGTGGCCAAGCTCGAGCTGCTCGAGGGGTACCGGTCCCGGGACTCACTGGGCTGGGATCATCCCCGGCTACAGCTGGTTGACCTGCAGTACTCCGACGTGCGACCGGACCGTGGCCTGTACAACCGGCTGGCCGCCCGGGGCCGGATGGTGCGGCTGACCGACGACGCGACCGTGGACCGGGCCATCGATAACCCGCCGGAGGACACCAGGGCCTACTTCCGCGGCCGCTGCCTGCGGCAGTATCCCGAGTCGGTGGCTGCCGCCTCCTGGGACTCCGTCATCTTCGACATCCCCGGCCGGGAGTCGCTGCAACGCGTCCCCACCCTGGAGCCACTGCGTGGTACCAAGGCACATGTGGGTGAGCTGCTGGACCGCTGCCGGACCGCGGCTGAGCTGGTCGCGGCGCTCACCAACCAGGATTAGCGCCCTCGGGGCGGGTCCCGAGTTCGTACCGATTTGAGCCCGGCGGGGTTGGGCGGGACTGCCACGGGTGACGATAACGTTGGGACAGACGGAGGTAGCGACATGGCAACCAACAAGGACACAGGCGGTCAGCGCCAGACTACGAGGCGCACCGACGAGACCGAGCAGGCGGAATCCGGGACCACCGAGGAGGTCCGGGAGCGGCACGAGAAGCTCTCCGACGACGTCGACGCGATCCTCGACGAGATCGACGAGGTTCTCGAGGAGAACGCCGAGGAGTTCGTGCGGTCGTACGTGCAGAAGGGCGGCCAGTAGCCAGTAGCCGGCCAGCGGTTCGCCGTAGGCGGACACGTCGGCGGGTGGGGCGTGCTGTCTGGCTCTGGCACGGCAGTAGGGTCTGTTGAAGGCACTGCTGTGCCGACCACCGTCAGGAGGTTCGCGTTGGGCTCGTACTTTGACGGCAGCCAGTCCGGCCCGTTCGCCGGGGGAGCCGGGGCGCAAGCAGGTCCCGGGCGAAACCGGATCAGGCCGCCGGCGGTCTTCATGGACCGGCAGTCCTCGTCGTTCGCGGATTTCCTCGCCTCCCACTCTCCGGATCTGCTGCCTGGCCGGGCTCCCGGCGGCGCCGCGGACTCCCCGGCGTTGCATGACCTGCCGCACGCCACCACGATCGTCGCCGCGGCCTGCCACCACGGCGTGGTGCTGGCGGGTGATCGCCGGGCCACCTACGGGAGCATGATCGCCAAGCGGGACGTGGAGAAGGTGTTCCGCAGCGATGAGTTCTCGGCCATTGGCTACGCGGGCACGGGCAGCGTGGGGATTGAGTTCGTCCGCCTGTTCCAGGTCGAGCTCGAGCACTACGAGAAGATGGAGGGCCGCCCGCTGTCACTGGAGGGCAAGGCCAACCGGCTCGCCTGGATGATCAGGGGCAACCTGGCCGCGGCCATGCAGGGGTTCGTCGTCGTGCCGCTCTTCGTCGGCTACGACGAGGACGCCAGCCAGGGGCGTATCTTCAGCTACGACGTGGCCGGCGGCCCGTACGAGGAGCAGAGGTTCTACTCCATCGGCTCGGGATCGGTCTTCGCCCGCGGTTCGCTGAAGAAGCTGTACGTCGACGACATGCCGGTAGCCGACGCCGTGCTGGCCTGCGTCCAGGCGCTGTACGACGCCGCCGACGACGATTCGGCGACCGGCGGCCCGGACCTGACCCGGCGGATCTTCCCGGTCATCGCCACGGTGACGGCGGATGGCTTCCGCAAGCTGTCCGAAGCCGAGTCCGAGGATTACACCCAGCAGGTGGTGCAGGAGCGGATGACCATGCCTGACGGCCCATCCGCCCCGCTGCGCACGGCCCGCTAGCGCATCTCGTCCCGCCCCATCTGTCTAGGTAAAGGAAGCATTCGCGGTGTCCATGCCGTTCGGTTATGTCTCACCCGCACAGGCCATGCGGGACAAGGCCGAATACGCGCGTCAGGGAATCGCGCGCGGCCGCAGCTGCGTCACGCTGCAGTACGACGGCGGGATCTTGCTGATGGCGCCCAACCCGTCAAGCGCGCTGCACAAGATCAGCGAGATCTACGACCGGATCGCGTTCGCCGCGGTGGGCCGGTACAACGAATACGAGAACCTGCGCAAGGCCGGGATCACGTACGCGGACATCACCGGGTACCAGTTCGACCGGGTCGACGTGACGGCCCGCGGCATCGCCAACTACTACGCCCAGAACCTGGGCACCATCTTCACCGAGAACCTCAAGCCGTTCGAGGTGGAGATCGTCGTCGCCGAGGTCGGCACGCGGCCGGAGACCGATCAGATCTACCGGATCACGTTCGACGGGTCGGTGACCGACGAGCCGGGCTTCGTCGCCTTCGGCGGGCAGGCCGACCAGGTTTCCGCGGCGCTGAAGGAGCGTTACTCCCCGGGCATGTCCCTGACCGAGGCGTTCACCGCCGCGTTGGCCGCACTGTCGGCCAGCGGCAACGGCGAGCGCAGCGAGGTGGCGGCTACCCAGCTGGAGGTTGCCATCCTGGACCGGACCCGGGATCACCGCGCGTTCCGCCGCATCCGCGCGGCCCGGCTCGAGGAGCTCATCGCCGAGAGCCGCGCCGCCGAGGCGAAGAGCGCTCCCGAGGCCGCGGCGGACGCCCCCGCCAGCCCGCCGGCGCCGCCCGCCGACTCCGGACCTGCCACGGGTCCCGACGCGGGCAGCACCGACCGCGGCGGCGGCCTGGGTGGCGCCAACGGCACCCCGCCGAACCCGCTCTAGGGCGCCCGGGCTCACAGCGGGATGTTGGCGTGCGTTCCCTTGAGCTGGGGGGCCTCGGCGATGGCCCGCGCCAGTTCACGGCCCGTCTGGCTGGGCTCGATGATGGCGTCGATGACGCCGAGGTCGACCGCGCGCTGCAGGCCGCCCGCGGTGGCCTCGTGCTCGGCGGCCAGCTCTGCCTCGGCCTCGCGCAGCCGCTCGGGCGGCACCGAGGCCAGCGTCCGCCGGTGCAGGATCCGGACGGCCGCGACCGCGCCCATGACGGCCACCTCGGCGCCCGGCCAGGCGAACACGCGGGTCGCGCCGAGCGAGCGGGAGTTCATCGCGATGAAGGCCCCGCCGAACGCCTTGCGGGTCACAAGCGTCACCCGGGGCACCGTGGCCTCGGCGAACGCGTGCAGCAGCTTGGCGCCGCGGCGGACCACGCCGTCCCACTCCTGGCCGACCCCGGGCAGGTAGCCCGGCACGTCCACCAGCACCACGAGCGGCACGCCGAACGCGTCGCACATCCGGACGAAGCGCGCCGCCTTCTCCGCCGACGCGGCGTCCAGGCAGCCGCCGAGCCGCATCGGGTTGCTGGCCACGACGCCGACCGTGCGCCCGGCCAGCCGGCCCAGGATCGTCACGATGTTCGGCGCCCACCGGGGGTGCAGTTCCACGCCCGGCGAATCGAGCAGCTTGGCGGTCAGCAGGTGCACGTCGTAGGCGCGCCGGGAGGCATCAGGCAGCACTCCGGACAGGTCGCGGTCCACAGCGTCCTCGGCGATCTTCCCCTGGTCGCTGAGCAGCGCCGCGAGCTGGCGGGCCCGGTCCAGTGCCTCGGCGTCCGTCTCGGTCACCACGTGCACCACGCCGGAGCGGCGGCTGTGCGGCTCCGGCCCGCCGAGCCGCTCCATGTCCACGTCCTCGCCGGTCACCGAGCGGACCACGTCCGGGCCGGTGACGAAGATGCGGCCCAGGCCGGACAGGATCACAATGTCGGTCAGCGCCGGGCCGTAGGCGGCGCCGCCGGCCGCGGGACCGAGCACCACCGAGATCTGCGGCACCCGTCCGGAGGCGGCGGTCATCGCCGCGAACACGGTTCCCACCGCGTGCAGGCTGGCCACGCCCTCGGCGAGCCGGGCCCCGCCCGAGTGCCACAGGCCCACGATCGGAACCCCGCGGGAGACCGCCTCCGCGTACGCGCCGACGATCGCGGCGCAGCCCGCGCTGCCCATCGCCCCGCCCTGCACCCGCGGATCGCAGGCGAACGCCACCGCTCCCGCCCCGTGGACCAGCCCGACGCCCGCGAGCACCCCGCTCCGCTCCTCCGCGCCCGCCGGCAGCAGCTCCAGCGTGCCGGGGTCGAACAGCGCTGCCAGCCGTTCCCGCGGGTCACGGGGCATGCCTACGCGGGCCGGCCTGGGATCCAGGGTGGTCGTCATCGGTGGTCTCCTCTACCGGCTTAACGGGTTCAGGCGGCGGTGAACACGAGCGACACGTTGTGGCCGCCGAACCCGAACGCGTTGTTCAGCACGGCCATTGGCTCGGCGCCACGCTTGGTCAGCGGTCTCGGCTCGGTGGCGATGTCGAGGGGCACCTCGTCATCCAGGTCTTCGAGGTTGATCGTGGGGGGCGCCACCTGGTCGCGCAGCGCGAGGATGGCGGCCACGGACTCGATCGCGCCGGCGCCGCCGAGCAGGTGCCCGGTCATCGACTTGGTCGACGAGACGACCACGCCATCGGCCGCCGATCCCAGCGCCTTGACCAGGGCCTGCGCCTCGAGCGGGTCGCCCTCCGGGGTGGAGGTGGCGTGCGCGTTCACGTGCACCACCTGCTCCGGGTCAACCCGCGCGTCGGCCAGCGCCCGGCCGATCGCCGCGGTCACGCCGGCTCCGTCGGGCGCCGGGTGGGCGATGTGATAGGCGTCCGAGGAGTAACCGGCCCCCGCCAAGACGGCGTACACCCGCGCGCCGCGCCGCCGGGCGTTCGACAGCGACTCCAGCACCAGCATGCCCGCGCCCTCGCCGAGCACGAACCCGTCCCGGCCCTTGTCGAACGGGCGTGAGGCCCGCTCGGGGTCGTCGTTGCGGGTGGACATGGCCCGCATGACCGCGAACGAGCCGATGTTCAGCGGCATGATCGCCGCCTCGGTGCCACCGGCCATGACCACGTCGGCCCGCCCGGAACGGATCATGTCGATGCCGTACCCGATCGCCTCCGCGCCGGACGCGCAGGCGCTGACCAGAGCGTGTGCGCCGGCGTGCGCCCCGAGCTCCATGCTGATCCAGCCGGCCGACCCGTTGGGCATGAGCATCGGCACCGTATACGGCGAGATGCGCTGCCAGCCCTTGGAGTTGAGGATGTCGTAGGCGGCCAGGGTCGATCCGATACCGCCGATCCCGCTGGTGACGCTGACCCCGAGCCGTTCGGGGTCCATCTCCGGGGCGCCCGCGTCGGCCCACGCCTCGCGTGAGGCGACGAGCGCGAGCTGCTCGCAGCGGTCCATCCGCCGGGCCTGCACGCGACCCACGATCTCCACCGGGTCGACGGCTGCCCAGGCGGCGATCCGCACCGGCAGCTGCTCGGCCCACGGTTCGGTCAGGCGTCGCACGCCGCTCCGCCCGGCCAGCATCGCCGACCAGGTCGACGCGACGTCCCCGCCGAGCGGGGTGGTCGCGCCGAGCCCGGTAACGACGACAGTTTCACGCTCCACCGTCACGCCGAGTCTCCGGCGTTCTTGGCCACGAAGTTCACGACGTCCTGGACGGTGGTGAGGTCCTTCAGCTGATTGTCCGGGATCTCGACGCCGAACTTGTCCTGGGCCGCGACCGCGATCTCGACCATGGACAGCGAGTCGATATCGAGGTCGTCGACAAAGCTCTTGTTCGGGGTCACCTCGTCCGCGGGCACGCCCGCGATCTCCTCGACGATTTCGCCCAGCCCTTCGAGGATCTCCAGATCTGTCATGCTCTGCTCCTTGTCGTTAACTGATTGTGGTCTGGCTGCCCCGCAACGGGCTGGCCGCCTCGCTCCAGGGCCCGGCTAGGGTACCGTGATCACCTGCGCCGCGTAGCACATCCCGGCGCCGAAGCCGAGCAGCAGCACCGGGGAGCCGCTCTTGAGATCGCCGCGCTCGGCCATATGCGCCAGGGTCAGCGGGACCGACGCCGAGGACGTGTTGCCGGAGTGCACGATGTCATCCGCCAGCAGCTCCCTGGGCACGCCCAGCCTGCGCGCGATCGCCTCGATGATGCGCAGGTTGGCCTGGTGCGGCACGAAGGCCGACAGGTCGCTCACCGCCACCCCGGCCCGCTCGCAGGCCTGCGCCGCGATCGGGTGCAGCGTGGTGGTGGCCCAGCGGAACACCGCCTGGCCCTGCTGGTACATGTAGGAGCGGCGGTTCGGGATCGCGATCTTGTCGGCCATGTCACCGGCGCTGCCCCACACCACCGGCCCGATACCCGGCGGCTCGCCGTCCGCGACCGGTCCGACCACCGCGGCGCCCGCCCCGTCCGCGAAGATGATGCAGGTGGAGCGGTCGTCGGGGTCAATCCAGGCCGTCATCTTCTCCGCCCCGATGACCAGCACGTACCGGGCCGTGCCGGCCCGTACCGAGTCCGACGCGCTGGCCAGCGCGTAACAGAAACCGGCGCACGCGGCGTTGAGGTCGTAGGCGGCGGGCGCCACGATGCCGAGGCGGGACGCGACCATCGCGGAGGTGTTCGGTATCGCGACCTCGGCACTGCAGGTGGCCACGATGACCAGATCGATGTCGGCCGGGGATAGGCCGCTGCTGGCCAGCGCCTTGCCGCCGGCTACGACCGCCATGTCGGCCACGGTCTCATCCGGCCCGGCGTACCGGCGGCTGACGATGCCGACCCGGCTGCGAATCCATTCGTCACTGGTGTCGACCCGGGCCGCCAGGTCGTCGTTGGTCACCACATTGGCGGGCTGATAGCCGCCGAACGAGATGATCCGCGCTCCCGCGGCGGGCGGGAACGTCGTGAAAGATGTCATGCGCTGCGACCATCCTGGGGTTGAACACGGACCAGCGGCTGACCCTGGCTGACCGGGTCGCCGTCTTCCACGAGCCATTCGATGATCTCAGCTGGCCAGGGCACGGCGAGCGAACGCTCCCCGTCGCGCGCGGCGACGGTGCCGAACAGCGCTAGCCCGGTCGGCGACCGGAACGTACCCGAGGTCGGCGCCACGATCAGCCGCCATTCCGGTAGGTGGCCGTGCCCGCGCCCGTCGTGCTCGGACAGGTGCTCCTCGATCAGGTCACGCGCGGCCTCGAGCTGATCCGGGGTCTTGATGGCCAGCTGGGCGACCCCGGGCAGCGCCCGCCGGGCCAGGCCGGTCAGCGTGCCCGCCGGCGGCAGCTCGATGATCGCGGTCACGCCCAGGTCCGCCATCGTCCGCAGGCACAGGTCCCAGCGCACCGGCGCGGCGACCTGGGTCACGATGCGCTCCAGCCACTCCTTGCCGGTCGTGACCGCGGCGCCGTCGGCGTTGCACAGCAGCGTGAGGTGCGGATCGGTGACCGCGACCTCGGCCGCCGCGTCGCGCAGCGCCGCGCTGGCGGGCGCCATGTACCGGGTATGGAACGCCCCGGCCACCTGCAGCGGGCGCAGCCGCGCGCCGGCCGGCGGATCGGCCGCGAACGCCTGCAGGTCCGCGATCGACCCGGCGGCCACGATCTGCCCGGCCGCGTTGATGTTCGCCGGGGTCAGGCCGCGGCGGGCGATGGCCGCCAGCACCGCCTCCTCGTCACCGCCCAGGACGGCCGTCATCCCGGTCGGCTCCGCCGCCGAGGCCGCCGCCATGGCCGCGCCGCGCACCCTGACCAGTCGCATCGCATCGTCCGCGCTCAGCACTCCGGCCAGCACCCCGGCGGCCAGTTCCCCGACGCTGTGCCCGGCGGCCGCGTCGGCGGGCACGTCGCCCGGGAACCCCATAGCCCCGTCCACCGCCCCGGCCCACTTCTCGGCCAGCGCGCCCGCCGCCGCCAGCGCGGCCGCCACCAGCAGGGGCTGCGCGATAGCCGTGTCCCTGATCTCGTCGGCGCCGGCCGTGGTGCCATACCTGATCAGGTCGCAGCCCGCCAGCTCGGAGGCGGCGCCGAGACGCTCGGCTACTCCGGGTACCTCGAGCCAGGGCGCGAGGAAGCCTGGCGTCTGCGCGCCCTGCCCAGGTGCGGTGATGATAAGCATCCCTTTAGCGTGCCCTGTAGAACTCCGCCACATGAATGTCGAACAGCACGAAGTTAACCGCTGTCCTGTTGGCGCATTCCTACAAAAGATGTTCACCTAAACGTCACCGCGGCGTCACCAACGCGTGACTGCGGTCAGCTGCGCTTAGCCGCCAGGCGCCCCAGGGCGAGCGCGACCCACAAGGTGAAGCCGTCCCGCCCGGCCGAGGGCGTGTAGTCGGTGAGTTCGGCGACCCGCCGCAGCCGGTAGCGCACGGTGTTCGGGTGCACGAACAGCAGCCGCGCGGTGGCCTCCAGTGAGGAGCCTTGTTCCAGGTAGGTCGTGAGCGTGTCGAGCAGGGCGTGGCCGCCGCCCAGCAGCGGCTCGTAGACGTCGCTGATCAGGGCGGCCCGGGCGTCGGGATCGCCGTCTAGCGCCCGCTCGGGCAGCAGGTCGTCCGCGCCCGCCGGCCGGGGCGCGTCCGGCCAGGCGGAGGCGGCGCGCAGCCCGGCCAGCGCCGCGCGCGCCGACACCGACGCGGTCCCCAGGTCACGGACCAGCGGACCGGCGATCACCGGCCCGGGCCCGAACCGCCCGGCGAACCGCTCGGCGGCCGCGATGGGGTCATCGCTCCCCCCGACGACCAGGATGAGCCGGTTGCCGTGCAAGCCGGCCAGCAGGTCCAGCCGGGCCCGCCGGGCCTGGCTTCGCAGGTCCTCGATCATTGGTTCCACCCCGGCCGGGGCGTGAGCCTTGAGCTCCTCGTCGCCGTCCTCGTCGCC
>PLIQ01000673.1:0-5865 GCA_003140115.1 Actinomycetota bacterium
CGCGACTACCTGATGGCGTCCCTCTCGTGGTTCCGGGACCTGATCATGCTGGCCTTCACCTTCGTGCTGTTCGCGATCACCGGCCTGCTCGCCACCCATTCCGGCTTCGCTGTCGCCCCGATGGACGGCGCCCGGTCCGTACTGCCCTTGTCGTTCATATTGATCGCCACGGTCTGCATGATGTCCACGCTGCGCAACTGGACCACCTTGTCCTATCGCCGGGCGTTGCTGTCGCTGGTGATCAGCCTGTCGGTCGCCTTCGTCATCGCGCGCGGCTGTATCGAGGGAATCGCGCGCCGGGACGGGGTGTTCCTGCGCACCTCCAAGGCCGGCGGCCGCCGCACCATCTTCACCGCGCTCAAGCTGACCCGCTGGGAAACGGCGCTGGCCGCCGCCCTGTACACCTGCGCCGGGCTACTCGCCGCCGCCCGGCACCCGTCGTGGCTGCTCATCTTCATCATCGTGGTGCAGGCCACCGTCTACCTGTGCGGGCCGATCGCCGCGGTGTGGAACCTGCGGGCCCAGACCGCCCCGGGGCGGGCGCGCCAGCACGCCTTTGCCGGACGCCGGCTACGCGGCGTGCCGCGCCGGCGGCCCGCCTGGGCCTGGGTGCCGCGGCCTGCCACCGCCGCCCTGACCGCGCTGTGCGTCGGCGGGGTGACCAGCGCCTTCGTGGCTCCGGTCGCGCTGCTCCACGCCACCACCGCGGCACGAGGAGCCGCTTCCGCGCAGTCACTGGAGGCGGTCGCGGGGACCGGGGTCTACCTCGAGCTGGGCGGCTCGGGGACCGGCCGCGCGTACTACCCCGTCACCTCGGCGCGCCTGTCCGGTCTGACGCTCAGCTTCGGCACGTCCTCGCTGGTGCTGCTCGGCGAGGTGCTAGCGGCGGCCGCCGACAGCGGGCGGATCTCCCGGGTCAGCCTCGCCTTCCGCACGCCGGGGCCGGACGGACGGCCGACTACCGAGCTGGTCGAT
This sequence comes from Actinomycetota bacterium, assembly GCA_003140115.1. Next base: position 976 of record PLIQ01000673.1, read on the forward strand.
ACGTTCGCTGCCGCCACTGTCACCTCCGTTACGGAGCATCTGTCCGGCAGCCCGGCCGGGCGGGTCGCCCTGCTGCTGCCCGCGGCCAGCGAGGTGGCCAGTACGCCCGGCACGCTGCAGCACGCCGGGCCGTTCGCCGTACCCGGCGCCGGGCCCTCCGGCAGGCCCGCCGCCAAGGCCTACGTCAGCCTGGGGGCGGGAGCGCCCTCGTACGCCGTGACCGCGTTCGCCGTGTCCCAGGCGGCACCAGGCGCCCCGCTCGACCTCAGCCTCACCACGTCGGCGCTGCCGCTGCTCCACGGGATCTTCCAGGCCGGAGGCGCCGCCGCCATCCCGGCGCTCGCCGTCACGGTGCGCGCCCAGGACGGCGGCCGTCTGCTGTGGCACACCTTTTCCGGGCTGAAGGTCAGCTCCTTCGCCGAAACCCGCTCGGGGCGGCTCTCGGGCACCGTCACGTTCGTCGTCCGCCCGTAGGTCTATCCGCAGGCCGCGTCCAGCAGCGTGGTCCGTACGTCGAGGCAGTAGGCGGAGATCTGCGCGGAGAAGCGCGACGGGCCCGTGTCCATCGGATCGCCGCTCGCCGGGCCGAACTCGACACCGAAGGACGCCGTGTCGAGCCAGTAGTGCCGCCCGAATCCGGGCCAGCCGTAGTTGTCCTGCAGCAGGAGGCCGGCCGCCGAGAGCACAGCGCTCAGGTCGACCCTCACCGAGCCGTGGCCGACCACGTCGGCGGGTCCGGGGACGAACCAGAGGGTGCCGCCCCACGGCGCCGTGCGCCCGTCGCGGTCGATGTCGCTGGCGTAGACGGACCACGGCTGCGCGCCTCGGACCCCGTCGACGGCGGACGGGATGTTCGCCGTGCTGACCTGCATGCCGGCCGGCAGGAGTGCTCGCGCGTCGTAATCGGTCCACACCATGATCTCGACCGTCCCCTCGGACCTGCACGGCCGCTTCGTGCCCGTGTCGTTCAGCCACAGGTCGTAGGCAACGTCGTAGGTGACCTGCGAAGTGTCGGCGGAATAGGAGGTCACGCCGATCAGGTGGGGCGGGATCGAGTCCACCCGCATCGGGAACGACAGGCGTCCCGACTCCGGGGGCGAGGTCGCGGCATAGCACTGGTTGATGCCGTACAACACGTTCGGGTAACCGCGTACCCAGGTGAAGGCGCTGGGAGCCAGGCACGTCTGGGCGGTGCACGGCGGAGTGCTGGTGAAGCGTCCCTCGATGGTCACCGCGCCGCGTGCGCCCACCGACATGTCGAGGGAGCCAGCGTCCGCGGGACCACCGAGGTTCCACTCGTCGCCATTGAGCTGGGCGAAGCCCAGGACCGGGCCCTTGGCTCCGCAGCCTGCGCTCGCGGCGGGGCCGAGAGGGCACTGGGCCGTCCAGCGCCACACGTGACTGCTCGCTCCCGGATCCGGCAGCAACGCGACGTCGGGGCGAGGCGGACCGGCGGAGCCGCAGGCGGCGAGCAGCGCCACCAGGGCTATCGCCGCCAGTGACCGCCCCCGCGCGCGCCGGGCTGGCCGTACTTCACAACGCGCCGAAGGACACATGACCGTTGCGGCCGACGATGGCGACCCCCTCGCCGACGACGGACGACTTCGAGATGGGCCCGAAGANNTGGCCGTAACGGGGGTTGTACCATCCCCGTTCGCTGAGCGGCCGCCCGTCGATGAAGATCGTGTCGCCGACCGACCAGATGGTGTCGCCGGGCAGCGCCACGACCCGGAGCACGAGATCGCTAGCGCGGCCGCCCACGACGGTACAGGGCAGGGACCGCGAGGCGCGGAAGACGACGATCTCGCCGCTGCGGATGGGGCCTTCGAGGAGGCCCGACTTGACGACCAGGATCCGGTCGCCCGCCTGGAGGGTGGGCGACATCGCGTTCCCGGGGACAGCGAAGGGCTGGATGACGAAGGCCTGGAGAAGCACTACTACGGTCGCGGCCAGGACGAGAAAGGCGGCCACCTTGGCCACGCCCGAGCCTCGGCTGCGGTGGCGGTCAGCGCGGCCCGGCGTCACGGGAACGTCGGCGGTCGGCTCGGCGTGCAGGCCGCGCAATCGGTAGTCGAGTTCCTGCGGCGGCCGGACGGTCGTCGCCTGGCGGGCGGCCGCCGCCGGTCCGGCCGCGCCGTTTTCGGAGGGGCTCATCGACGACCTCGCCTGCTGCAGGCGGCAGCGAGGAATCGTTGCACGCCTTCGCTCTCGCCTTCGTCTAGATGCCCGAAGACGACACCGAATTGCGTGCTGGCCCCGGTGCCGCGTTGCCAGCTGGTCTGGCCCGCCACGTCAAGGCAGATCCGCGAGGCGGTCGCCTCGGCTTCGAGCAGGAACGGGCCGCCGAGCGTCGCGCCCGGTGCGGCCAGCGGCGACCCTTCGGGCAGCACGCACCCCATCCCGCCCTCGCTGAGATCGACGAGGCCGACCGAAATCGTCGTGGTGTCACCGCACCGGATGTGCGCCCGGCCGTCGACACGCACCCGCATGTCGCGCCGGCGCTCGGTTTCCGCGCTGCCGCGGCCTGCCCCCGCGCCCGCGAGCGCTGCCACGTGCCCATTCGCCCCGGCGGCGGCGGATGCGGCGGATGCGGCGAAGACCTTCGCCTGGGACGACCGCAGACGGCGGACGCGACGAGGCGATGAGCGCCCTCTGCCGAGGGACTCAAGGCCCCAGGCGCGCCGCTCGGAGGGGGACAGGTCCGACCAGTTCGCGGGCATCCGCCGGATGTAGGAGGGAACGCCGTCGGCTGACCCGGGGTGCAGTGGCCTGCCCCACCCCGCTGCCACGCAGGCCGCCTGGGGGAAGCTCACCGTGACCGCGCCCGGGTCATAAGGCAGATCGAACAGGCCGGGGTCGTCCAGCCAGTCGGGGCTGCGGGCGGTGATCGCCTGGGCCACGTCGGGCCAGCGTACTCGGGCCAGGAGGTAGGGTACGGCGCGGTCGGCGAGCACAAAGTACCTCAGCTCACCGGCACCGGCTGTCACCGCGGCTCTCTCCGAGCAGCAGAACAACGAGCAGCAGAAAAAAACGCCATGTCCTCGGCCCCCCTCGGGCGTGCCGTACCTCTCCCTGGCGCGGCAAGCGACCTTCAGGCTAGCAACGACCCGCCCGGAGGTTCAATGCACTTTATCCCAATTCACCAACTTTTAACACTCTTCATCCCTCTTCACTCTGATTTAACATGACACGGGCATGCTGGTCACGAGCTGACCCGAACCACCTGGACCCCGCGAGGAGACGTGAACCGGCTTGACACCGACCCGGGACCTCGCCGGCCGACTCCGGCGCCGGCCCGTCGTCCTGGTTGCCGCGCTGGCGGCGGGCGTCGCCCTGGTGCTGGGCGCCGTCTGGCTGGTGTCCGGCGGGGCACGGGACGCCGGGGCACCGAACGCCGCCAGCGGGACCGCGGCACCGGGCCGGCCGGATTTCGGACCGGACGTCTACGTGTTCAGCCCAAGCATGCCGCAGAGCCGCATCCAGGCCACGGTCAACTCGATCGCCCGCCAGCAGGCCGGCAATCAGTTCGGCACCCAGCGCTACGCGCTGCTGTTCGAACCGGGCAGCTACGGCTCGGCCGCGAACCCGATGTTCCTCCAGGTGGGCTACTACACCAGCGTCGCCGGGCTCGGGACCTCCCCGGGCGATGTCGTCATCCACGGTGCCGTCGATTCCTTCAACCAGTGCCTCCCGGCCACGGCGCCCGCGACCAGCAACTGCACGGCGCTGGATAACTTCTGGCGCTCGCTGTCGAACCTGACCATCGACTTCCCGGCCCCGCCGAGCGGCGCACCGTGCCGGCAAACGGCCGAATTCTGGGCCACGTCCCAGGCGTCACCGGTGCGCCGGGTGGAGTTCAACGGGTCCACCTCGCTGGAGGATTACTGCTCGAAGCCCGGCTACTCCAGCGGCGGCTTCATCGCCGACTCGAAGTTCTCCGGCCGTCCCGTGCTCAACGGCAGCCAGCAGCAGTTCCTGGTCCGGAACAGCACCCTGGACGGCTGGAGCAACGACGTGTGGAACCAGGTCTTCTCCGGTGACGTGGGCGCGCCCGCGCAGGACTTCGGCGCGGGCGGGCAGTACACGACGCTGGCGGCCAGCCCGGTCACCGAGGAGGCGCCGTTCCTGCAGGTGGATTCCAGGGGGAACTACAGCGTGTTCATTCCCGCCGTGCAGCACGGCTCGGTGGGACCGTCCTGGGCCAGCGGCCCGACGCCCGGCACCGTCATCGGTGTCCAGCGGTTCTTCATCGCCACCCCCGGCGACCCGGCGCAGGTCATCAACGCGGCGCTGAGCCGGGGGCAGGACCTGATCCTCACCCCCGGCGTCTACCACCTGCACCAGAGCATCGAGGTCACCCGCCCGGACACGGTGGTGCTCGGCCTCGGCTTCCCCACCCTGGTACCCGCGGACGGCGTCGTCGCGATGCGGGTCGCCAGCGTCCCGGGCGTGAAGCTATCCGGGATGATCTTCGCGGCCGGGCCGGTGAGCTCCCCGGTGCTGCTGCAGCTGGGCAGCCGGCCCGGGCTCGGAGCGGCGGACCCGGCCGATCCCGACCTGGTGCAGGACGTGTTCTTCCGGATCGGCGGCGGCACGCCGGGCCAGGCGGCCACCAGCCTCGTGGTCAACAGCTCCCAGGTGATCCTCGATGACATCTGGGCCTGGCGGGCCGACCANNGGCAACGGGGTCGGCTGGACCGGCAACGTCGCGGACACCGGCGTCGTCGTCAACGGAGACCACGTGACGGCCTACGGGCTGTTCGTCGAGCACTACGAGAAGGACGAGGTGATCTGGAACGGCGCGGACGGCACCGACATCTTCTTCGAGAACGAGATGCCCTACGACCCCCCGAGCCAGGCCGCCTGGATGGCCGGTCCGGGGAACGACGG
>PLIQ01000673.1:5947-10575 GCA_003140115.1 Actinomycetota bacterium
GATGTGGTCAGCTATCCGTGACCCGCTGGGTTCTTGGTCTCCTGCGCGTCGGCGGCATCTGGCGGTGGGGCGATCTTGTGGAACTGCTTGTTCATCGAGATGAACAAGAACACCAAGACCACGCCTATCCCGGCCACGACCAGGAAGCCCAGTACGCCGGGCTCCACGTCGTTGCTGGACGCGGAGGACGCGGCGGCGGCCGCGAGGACCCCGAGGGTCACAGGCTCACTCTTTCCCGGATGCCGGCGAACAGGTCATCTTCGGGCAGTTCGGTATCGACGACTGACCTAGCCAGATGATAGTCCTCCGTCGGCCACGCGGCCTGCTGGACCTCCAGCGGGCAGGAGAACCAGAAGCCGTTCGGGTCGACCTGGGTGGCGTGCGCCTTGAGCGCCTCGTCCCGGACTCCGAAGAAGTCACCGCACCGCACCTGGGTGGTGATCTCGAGCTCCGGGCCGGCCTCGGCACGCTTGCGCGCGCGCTCCTCCCACTCCTCGAAGATCTTGGTGTACGGCGACTCCAGGCCGCGGCGGAGCATCTCGGCGTGCAGCGCGACGTACTTCGCGCCGTGGAATGAGGCGAAGTAGTAGAGCTTGAGCGGCTGCCAGGGCTCACCGCAGTCCGGGTACGCGTCCGGGTCCCCGGCCGCCTCGAAGGCGGCCACGCTGACCTGGTGCGTCATCACGTGGTCGGGGTGCGGGTAGCCGCCGTTCTCGTCGTAGGTGAGCATCACGTGCGGCCGGAACTCGCGGACCGCGCGGACCAGCGGCGCGGCCGCCTCGGCGAGCGGGGTGAGCGCGAAGCAGCCCTCGGGCAGCGGCGGCTTGGGGTCGCCTTCGGGCAGGCCCGAGTCGACGAAGCCCAGGAAGCTCTGCTGCACGCCGAGGATCTCCCGGGCCCGCGCCATCTCTTCGCGCCGGACCCGGGCCATGTCGGCCTTGATTTCGGGGCGGTCCATGGCCGCGTTCAGGATGTCGCCGCGCTCCCCGCCGGTCAGCGTGCACACCAGGACCTGGGCACCCTCGCTGACGTAACGCGCCATGGTGGCCGCGCCCTTGCTTGACTCGTCGTCCGGGTGGGCGTGCACGGCCATGAGCCGAAGCTGGCTTTGCAACAGATGTCTCCCTCGTGTAAAACCCTCGGTGGCGAAAACACCCGTTCACCAGGCCGACATTCCCAGTCCGCACCGGCTAAGCTCACCGTTTACCGCTCCCGGCCCGCCAGGAGCTAAGCTTCCCCATTTGACTAGAAGGCTCTAGTCACCGACGCTTGTTAGCCTCAGCAGATTACCCCCCGAGGACCAACGGTGGTCCAGCGGACATGCCTGTCCTGCGCATTGCCAAGGAGTACCCGTGACCGAGACGCGTGATGAAACCGTCACCTGGCTTACCCAGGAGGCGTATGACCGGCTCAAGGCAGAGCTCGACTACCTCTCAGGAGAGGGGCGCATCGATATCGCGAAGAAGATCGAAGCGGCCCGGGACGAGGGCGACCTGCGTGAGAACGGCGGTTATCACGCGGCCAAGGACGAGCAGGGCCAGATCGAGGCGCGNNTCGCGCGAGGAGAGCGGGTCGCCGATCGACGTCTACTCGCCCCGCTCGCCGCTCGGCGCCGCGATCATGGGCAAGAAGGTCGGCGAGCGCGCCACCTACTCCCTGCCGAACGGCCGCGCCAGCACCGTCGAGATCCTCGAGGCCGTCCCGTACGTCGGGGCGTAACAGCCCTTTATGCCGAACGGGCAGTGGTACCAGTGACCACTGCCCGTTTCGGCTGCTCCGGGGAGTCGCGGCTCTAACCTTCCCGCGAGCCCGATCTACGTGCGGGCCGGCGCCGTCACGGCGGGGTCAAGCTCGCCGATGACGGCTGGTAGTTGGCGGTTNNAGGGTGAGGTCCTTGTGCGAGGTGCCGAAGCGCGCGGTCAGCGCGGTCGGGGCCTGGGCGACGGTCTGGGTGAGGGTGCCGGCGGAGGCGGCGTAGTTGGTGTCGCCCGAGTAGGCGGTGGTGATGGCGTCAGAGCCGGCCGGCAGGGCGGTGGTGGCGCATTTGGCCTTGTAGGTGCTGCCGTGGTCGTGGGTCAGGGGCACCGCGCTGCACAGCACGGTGGAGCCGTCACTGAAGGTGATGGTGCCGTCGGCGTCGGCGGGGGCGATCGTCGCGGTGAAGGTGACCTTCTGGCCGAAGGTGCTCGGGTCCGGCGAGGAGGTCACGGCGGTGACCGGGACGGGCAGGTCCGCGCTGATCACCGACACCGTGCCATCGCCGACGCTGTTGGTCACGTAGGCGGTGCGAGTGGCGGGGTCCACCGCCACCCGGGCCGGGTAGGAGCCGACCGGGACGGTGACAGCCACGGCGTTAGTGGCCGCGTTGATTACCGACGCCGTGTTGTCGCGGTAATTGGTCACGTAGACGGTCCCGGCGGCGGGGTCCACCGCCACCCCTTTCGGAGCGGAGCCGACGGGGATGGTGGCGGTCACGGCGTTGGTCGCCGCGTTGATTACCGACACGGTGCCATCGCCGGCGTTGGTCACGTAGACGGCTCCGGTTAATTACAATCTGTATATGGTTCGCGGCCAGATAGCCGACTCTGATCTGCGTGCCGGTTATGTCACGTCCGGCAATGCGGGCCTGAGCGGTAAGGGACGTGACGGCCCTGGTCAGACGTGGACGAGGACCAGCTCGGGGTTGACTCCGGCGATGGCCGGCCCGGTCGCGCAGCAGCCGCGAGTACTCGTCCGCTGCCATTACCGCCACGTTCTGATCGCATCCGCGACCGGGTACAGTAGTCATTGCCTGATGTCATCGTATAATGACATCACCGGATGACGAGTGCGGGAGCACCTCCATGACNNTGCGCCGGCGGCTCCTGGTGCCGACCCTGGTGCTGTCCGGGTCCTTGATGGCCGTGGTGTCGAGCCTCGGCGCGCCCCTCATCCCCACCCTGTCGCGGGCCGACGGGGTGTCGCTGAGCACCGGGGAGTGGATCCTCACCATCACCCTGCTGGCCGGTGCCCTGGCCACGCCGGTGATGGGGCGGCTGGCCGACGGGCCCCGCCAGCGGGCGGTCATCCTCGCCGCCCTCGGCGCGGTCGTCGTGGGCTGTGTGCTCTCAGCGGTATCCAACGGCTTCACCGTGTTGATCATCGGCCGGGCCCTGCAAGGGGTGGGTCTCGGGCTCTTGCCGGTGGCCATGGCCATCGCCCGCCGGAACCTGCCGCCGGAGGCCGCCCGGCAGACCATCGCCACCTTGTCGGTCACCACCGCCATCGGGGTCGGTCTGGGTTATCCGGTGACCGGGCTGATCGCCCAGCTCCTGGGCTTCCGGGCGGCTTACTGGTTCGGTGCCATCACCGTGACCGGGACCCTGGTCCTCGCTGCGCTGGTCCTGCCGCCCCGCTCGGCCGGCACCTCCCGGCGCTTCGACGTCGTGGGCGCCGGCCTGCTCAGCCTGGCGGTCATCGGGGTCTCGGTGGTGCTCAGCGAGGGAGGAGGATGGGGCTGGGCCTCGGCTCGCTCCCTCGGTGTCGTTGCCGCGTCGGTGGTCCTGCTGGCGGTCTGGATCCCCTTCGAGCTGCGCGTTGCCCACCCGCTGATCGATCTGCGCCAGGTCCGCGACCGCTCAGTGCTCACCGCCGACGTGTCCGGCTTCCTCATCAGCATCGCCATGTACCTGCTCTTGCCGATCATCGTGGAGTTCGTTCAGATCCCGCGGTCGGCCGGCTACGGGTTCGCGGCGTCCGTGGTCGTGTCCGGGCTGGTCCTGATCCCGCTGTCGGTGGGCAGCTTCGTGGCCAGCCGCTTCCTGGTCGTCTACGAGCGACGCTTCGGCCCCCGGACCATGATCCCGCTCGGCTCGGTGGTGTTCGCGGCGGGCGCGATGTTCTTCGCCTTGGAACACTCGGCCCTGTGGGAGGCGTTCGTCACTCTTGCCGTGTCCGGCCTGGGCGTCGGCTTCACCACCGGGGCAATGCCCGGGTTCATCACCCGGGCCGTGGCCCAGAGCGAGACCGGGAGCGCTACGGGCTTCTACCAGGTGGTGCGGAGCATCGGCTTGACGGTGGGAAGCGCGCTGAGCGCCGCCGTGCTGCTGGCCCACACCCAGCACGGTCAGGCCCTGCCGGACGTGGACGGCTTCAAGGAGGCCCTGATCATCGCTGCCGCCCTATGCGTGGCCACCGGGGTGGTCAGCTTCGTGCTGCCCCGGGCGGCGGGACCGGAGGAGGATCGGCCGTGAGCATGAGCGACGCGACGACGGGGAGCCCAAGAGGAGCAGACCGGACCGGCCGATCCAGAGACGCCGTGGCCAGCAAGGACGCCCTGCTCCAGGCGGCCCAGACCCTCTTCGGCCAGCAGGGGTTCGAGGGCACGACGATCCGGGAGATCGGTGAGCGGGCCGGGGTCGACGCCGCTCTCATCGCCCGCTACTTCGGCAGCAAGGCCGACCTCTACATCGCCGCGGTGGCTGCCGAGGATGCCGACGGGACCCCCAGCGAGTACGAGGGGCTGGCACAGATAGCCGACGCGATGGTGACCCGGGCCGACCAGCGCGGCCCCGGCCCGATCCTTCAGGCCGTCGTCCGTTCCGACACCTCCGCCGAGATCCGCGACGCCGCCCTGAACCGCCTGGCCC
>PLIQ01000469.1 GCA_003140115.1 Actinomycetota bacterium
CCCCACCACCAGATCGAGTCCACCCGCCGGCAAGGCTGGTTCCAGTTCGCCCTGGCCGTACCGGACATCGCCGGGACGTTCGCGGCCGTGGTGGCAGCCGGAGCGGAGCCCTCTCTCGCGCCGACCACGGCCCCGGACGGGGTGTCCCTGGTCGCCTTCGTGCGGGACCCCGACGGCAATCTTGTCGAATTCCTGCAACGGCCAGCCCGGCCCGGTCCCCCTGGATAGCCCGGCATGTGGGACGCGGAACTGCGCGGCCAGGTGGCCATCCTCACGTACACCCGCCCGCCCGAGAACGCGCTCGGGTTCGCCGACCTGGCCCAGCTGGATGCGACGCTGCAGCGCTGGGGCAGGGACGAACGCGCCCGGGTGATCGTGCTCACCGGCGGAATCCCCGGCTTCTTCGCCGCGCACGCGGACCTGGCTGACGTCGGGGCACTCGTGCACGGCAGCACAGCCGGGCCGCACGGACCGGAAGCCTGGGGACGCGCTCTGACCCGCATCTCGGCCATCCCGCAGCCGGTCATCGCGGCCGTCAACGGCCAGGCGTGGGGCGGCGGCTTCGAACTCGCCCTCTCCTGCCTCATGCGGCTGGCCTCACCGGCCGCGCACTTCCGCTTCCCCGAGGTCGCCGACGGCGCCATCCCGGGGGCAGGCGGAACCCAGCGTCTACCCCGCCTGATCGGCCTGCCCCAGGCCGCCCGGCTCATCCTCGGCGGCGAGCTCGTCACGGCAGGGGAAGCCCTGCGGCTGGGCCTCGTCGAGGCCCTCCTGCCCGGCGAAGGGTTTCTCGAAGCCGTCCTGGACTGGGCTGCTCCCCTCGCCAGCCAGCCCCGCCACTCACTCGCCGCCGCCAAACAGGCGCTCCTGCTCAGCACGCAAACACCCCTGAACCAGGGCCTCATCGCCGAGCAGGACATCTTCCGCACTGTCCTGGCCTCCTCCGAGACCAGGGCAATGTCCGCCCAGGCTGACCCGCGATGATCAGCGCACGGGCCACTCGCTTCCGTCCGGCAGGATGGCTGACCAGCCGCTGCCGACCAAAAGGGTGGCCCCGTAAATGCAGTAGGCCCCGGCCGAGGTTAGGACAACTCCGGGTTGACGCGGCTCGGAGCTGCGGTGTGCGTTCCCACCCACGTCCGGACCTCGATGTTCGACCGCGAGGAGGACACCGACGCTGTATGGAGTCAGGGACGTCTGCCGACGTAACTTCGGCTTAGCGGCCTGCCAGCCGCAGGCCGTAGGCCGTCACCGCGTTGCCGTGGAATACGGCTTCCAGCTCAGCCTGGTCCAGCTGGCTGGTCATCACCCGGGCGACGGCGACCACGTCACGGTAGCTGGCTGCGAGGGTGCAGACCGGCCAGTCGGAGCCGAACATCAGCCGCTGCGTCCCGAAGCAGTCAAGCAGATGGTCGGCATATATGGCCTGAGCTGGGCCGCCGTCCACGCCGCCGCAGCCTCGGTGACCATGCCGGACAGCTTGCAGACCACGTTGGGGCGGCGCGCGAGCTGGGTCATCAGCTTCGCCCACGGCTCGAGGCGGCCGGATGCGATATCCGGCTTGGCGCCGTGATCAAGCACGAACGTCACGCCGTCGAGCTGGGTCACGTGCAGCGCCGCGGGCAGCTGGGCGGGCCGGATAAGCAGGTCGTAGCGGAGCCCGGCCGCGTCGACGGCCTGCAGGCCGCGGCGCACTGCGGGCCGTCGCAGCCAGTCAGGGTCTGGCTCGTCCTGGACCAAGTGCCGGATGCCGACGAGCCGGTCACCTCCCGGCAGTGACCGTAGCCTGGCCAGCTCGTCGGCGAGGCCTTCGCTGGTCAGGTCAGCCCAGCCGACGACACCGGCGATCCGGCCCGCCGCGCCGTCAGCCAGGGCGAGGAAGTCCGCCGTCTCCGCGGCGCTGGGGAGCACTTGGCCCAGGACACTGGCCGTGACCCCTGCCGGCGCACTGGCATGTTCGAAGTCCGCGAAGCCAAAGGGCCGGTTTAGCCGCGGAAGCTCGTCCAGCCAGGCATGGCGTGCGGTTCGCGGATCCCACACATGGCGATGCGCGTCGATGATCACTGCGTGCCTCCCGCGGTCCCCGGGATGAGCCCCTCGTCCGCGAGCTCACCGAATACCGAGTCGGGCACACCGATGCCGAGGTAGCGGACATCCTCGCCGATCTCGGCGGGGCTCCGCGCACCGACGACCGCCGCGGTGACAGCTGGGTGCCGCAGCGTGAACTGAAGGGCAACGGCGCCGATCGGCAGCCCATGCCGCGCGCACACCCGCCCGATCTGCTGGGCCCGCCCGATCATCTCGGCGGAGACAGGCAGGTACTCAAACCTCGCGCCGGGGCGCGGGTCTGCCAGGATGCCGCTGTTAACACGCCCCCTGCCAGGACCGCGATCCCCCGGCGCTGGCATTCGGGCAGCAGCCTGGCGCCGGCGGTTGTGTCGAGCAGCGCGTACCTACCCGCGATGAGGACGCAGTCCAGGTCAGTCCTGGGCAGGAACCACTCGAGCAGTTCCGCCCGGTTCATGCCGATGCCGATGGCCTGGATGACGCCCTCCGACCTGAGCTGCGCTAGCGCCGGGTAGGCACCGTCGAGCACCGCGCGGGCGTGGTCATCTGGGTCATGGATGAGTGCCAGATCGATGCGGTCGAGGCGTAGTCGGCGCATGCTGGCCTCCAGGGAGGACCAGACACCGTCCGGCGAGTAGTCCCTGACGCGCGCCATGCGCGGGGCGCCGTAGAAGCCTTCCGTGTCCACCGGGCCGTCCGAGGGACAAGCACCCGGCCGACCTTCGTGGACAGGAGGTACTCGCTGGGTGGCCGGGTGGCGAGAAACTCGCCGAGGCGAAGCTCGGACAGTCCCGCGCCGTAATGCGGTGCCGTATCGAAAGCCCGGATGCCGGCGGACCAGGCGGCCCGCAGCGTGGCCTGCGCCGTAGCACTGTCGACCGGCGCGAAGAGACCGCCGATAGGGCCGCCGCCGACCGGGGCCGAGCCGGGACCGGATGGTCGGATGATGGTGCGATGGTTCGATAGCCGCAAGCCGGTTACGGCAGTGGCTGGGGCATGAGCAGCTAGGGGACCGGTGATTGCGGTGGCCTGACAGCTTGTGGCACACTCCGGTCAGTCACCGCGGGTTGCCGAGAATCAGAGGATCTGGCAGGTCGCTGAGGCGATCAGGCTGTCTGCGAGCAAGGAGCGAGGTCCGTGCATGAACGGCGATCCCGGGACGGCCGCGATGCAGCCCGGCGACGGCGGGCTGGCGGAACTGCGCATGCAGAGCGATCAGGCGGTGCAGGCTGCCGACGCGGCTCAGCAACTCGACCCGAAGCACCCGCCCGTCAAGGATCCCCGCGACAGCGGCTTGTTTCAGCCCGCCACGCCGGCTACCCGGCTGCAGCGACTGGTCGCGGACTGCACGGTCTGCGGCGGACGGACCGTGCAGGACATGTTCGAGCTCGTCGTGGGCCGTTGGGTCGGTGTCCGGACCGGGAGCCATTACCGGGAGACCGCGGCCGGCAAGACCGGCCGGCACGTGCACTTCCGGTCCTGCGCGGTGTGCGGCTGCATGTACCCGGCCGACGCCGACAGCACGGCATACGTGCAGGAGAAGGGCGGCGAGTTCTTCAATCCGGCGAAGCTCTCGCCGCAGCAGCGGGCATTCGCCGCCCGGGTCAGGGGGCCGCGGCTGGCGGGCGGCCTGAGCATCCTCGCGCTGATCCTGGGCGTCGTCGCGGTCTTCGCGGCACCACTGGTCTGGGGCCCGATCGGCTTTCTCGTCGGCCTGGCCGCGTACCGGACGGAGAAGCAGAAGCTTGGTGCGATCGCAATGGGAGTCGCTATCGCCGGCGCCGTCATCGGCTTGGCGCTGCATTACTCGCATCCGTTCGGCTACGGGTGATCGGAGCGGCAGCGGCGCCCCGGTTGACGAATGCCCCCGCGCTGAGCAGAACCTGCAATTCCGCACCAGCCATCGAGCGCTGAACCTGCTACCAGTAGTAGCGCCTAATCGGCAGGGAGGATGCGAGATATTACTACGGTGGTCACCCTATGTAGCTGGGGTTCCTCCTACTGTCGATTTCCTGTTGCCGTGGTAGATCACGATGACGCTTGGCGTTATAGGAACCGATCTGCCAGCGCGATTAAGAGCCACTGCCGGTTATACTGTGGGCCTGTCTGAGCCGCGGGTTCAGCCCGGGAGTATCGGGGCNNTGATCTCGGGGATACGGGTTCATCTGGGTAGAAGTTCGCGCATATCTGCAGGGCCCGCGTCGGCTGATTCCACTCCGACGATGTCGGCGAGCAGGCGAAGATCGTCGATGTCACGCGTTCTGGCCGCGCGTGCCTTCATCGCGAAGATGTGACGTGGTGAGGCGGCCATGACGCGCAGCCCGGGATGATCGAATACGCGGCGCTTGTCAGCGTCCTCCTTGCCGGAGATATAGGTGCTTGCCTGCTCGTTGAGCCACCAGCGGGGGAGTCCGAGGTCCGTCGCGACCCGCATGGCCTCTTCGTGGACGATTCCATGCGGCTTGAACATCGCATCGACATCGCGGGTGACGCGGGCAGCGTCGTAGGCCAGGGCCATAGCGGCGCCGCCCACAATGAATATGTCTGCCACGACGCCTCTGCGAACGAGGCGCTCACCTCAGCGCGGTGAAGGCCCGTTCAAGCTCTGCCCGGCCAAAAAGAGGACACTGTCGGCCNNGCCGCTAGCAGTGCGTCCCACCGCTCGTCGCCGGTCGGCGGTGGCTCATCCCGCAGCAAGGACGACTGAACGTCTTCCGGTTCCCACCGGTACTCCTCGAGGAACTCCCACACAAGTTTCCACCGCGTCTTGCTCTCGGCCGTCCGTACCAGGCGGCTGGCCAGATCGACCAGGGTCATAGGGCGGTAGCCGGTCACCGGGTCCCTCCCTTGCGTGCCAGTCCTTGGTCCGAGCATACGACGCGAGACGGGTCGGCCCATGATCCCGAACGTTCACGCCCAGCGCGTCCCCGTACTCAGGTTCGTCGAAGGCGGATAGCTAAGCCCGGAGTGGCACCACTTCTCTGTCGGTGTCGACGACCCCGAGGTCCCCACGGAGCGCGAAAGAGGCCGGTTACCAGTGACGAACCAAGTGACAATGCGTCCAGACCACAGCAGATGCAGCCAGACTCTGCCAGACAAGACCATTGCCCTGACGCGCCGAAACGCGACCTAGCGAGACACCGCCAGACGAAACCGGCAGGCATGGCATGCAGAAGGTCAGGG
>PLIQ01000539.1 GCA_003140115.1 Actinomycetota bacterium
GGGGGTCTATGGTGCACAAACCGCTCCCGCAAGCCCAAACCCTCCCGGATCTTGACGCCGGGCGGACGGAGCGACCGCTGTCAGCGGCAGCGCGGCCTCAAGGGTCAGCCGACGGCCGAGGCGGACACTTCCGGACCTGGCATGCGGCACCGGGGTGGTCATCGTGAAGATGACCTTGGTTACCTAAAACCTGACGTGCGCCCCACCTGCGGAAGGACAGCCGGAAATGTCAGTGGGGTCGCACACAATATCGGAAGGAGTCCTAGACGCACGTAAGGAGAACTACTGATGGCAGCAGGCGACACCCAGATCACGATCGCTGGGAATCTCGTAGATGACCCGGAATTGCGGTTCACCCCGGCCGGGCAGCCGGTGGCGCGGTTCCGGGTGGCCTCGACGCCGCGGTTCCGTGACAACAGCACCGGTGAGTGGAAGGACGGCGACTCGCTGTTCCTGACCTGCAACGTATGGCGGCANNGAAGGCGAGAAGCGGACCGTGTACGAGGTCGAGGTCGACGACGTCGGCCCCTCGCTGCGCAACGCCTCGGCCAAGGTCAACAAGGTGGCTCGGTCCACCGGGAACGGCGGCGGCCAGGGCGGTTCCGCGGGAGCCGGCCGGGGGGCGGACGGCCAGGGCGGCTCGGGTGGCGACACCGATCCGTGGGCGGCCGACAGCGGCGGCAACTACTCGGACGAGCCGCCGTTCTAGTCTCGGCAGGTACCTGCCGCGCGCTTCGGGGCATACTGGAAGGCATCAGGGAGGAATCATGGCCATGGCGCAAACCCTCAGGCAGGCTGCGCCGCCTTATGCGGCGTTGACCATCGCCAAGTGGTTCATCGCATGGGCTGAGGCCGAAGGCGAGGAGCTGTCCAACCTTAAGCTCCAAAAGCTGCTCTACTACGCGCAGGGGCACCATCTCGCTGAACGGCGCCAGCCGCTGTTCACCGACCAGATTCAGGCGTGGTCGCACGGCCCGGTGGTGTCCCAGGTGTATCACGAGTACAAGGGCTGCGGCAGCTCCAGCATCGTCCTGCCGGACACCGACCCTTTCTCGTGGGACGAGGTCGACCCCGATACCGCCGAGCTCCTTAGCAAGGTGTGGAACACGTACGGTGGCTTCTCTGCCGGTCACCTGCGCAACATGACGCATGAAGAACCGCCGTGGCAGAGGCACTGGCAAGACGGGGTCCGCGGAATCAGCATCCCGCAGCAGGAGATCGAGGAATACTTCGCGTCTCGCCGCTGATGCCTAGCTCAAAGAACCGGGGCCAACGCCCGCTGCCTGCTAAGGGCGCGTACGCGCAGCCGGATAAACCGCCTCATTACAACAACGAGACGCCGAAGTTCTGCCTGCATTTCCTAAGGGCTGGTTTTGATGTTCACGCTCTGGATGCCGCAGGGCAGGCGGCCCTCGCCAAGACGCTCCAGAGGCTAGCGTCCTCGTATTGGAAGGACCTCATCACTGCACCACTGCACGGCCAGGGCAGTGAGTTTCTGCCCAGCGTCCAGGTAAAGGCACCGATCCCGACGCAGTTCATTGACGAGGACAGATTTCTGGTGTTCCGGTACCACGGACTGCTACCGATGGCCGGGGTACGCGTCCGCGATGTCTTCCACATCCTCTGGGTCGAGCCCACGTTCGGCCAGCTCTACAACCACGGTTGACCGGAAGCGGTAAGTCAGGTTTCGCCAACAGCGGCGGCAACTACTCGGACGAGCAGCCGCTCTGAGCTATGTGTGGCCACAAATTGTGAGACATTCAGTGGGTGGCGGCTCCGGATGCGCACACGGTCGGCCTACGGGACCTGCGGCAGCACCGGTGGGGGAACGTCAACCCGCTCCGGTACTGGCCCGGCTGGTGGCATCCGGGCCGGCGACTCTGGCCCGGCGGCCAGGGTACCGCCCGCGTATGCGGCCCGGCGATGGGACCGACCGGCTTTCCGATGGTCTCGCGGCGCTGCGGGACGAGGAACGCTGCCGTCAGGGGATGCCGCCGGCGTGATGGCGGAACAGGTGGTGCGGCTCTGGATCCGGGTGCGGGGTGGGAGGATGCGGGGGTGCGGGGGGAACGACCCGGGTCGCGAGCAGGCCGAGTAGGGCGAAGCCGGCGACGATGAAGCCCGCTACCGCGGTACGGTGATTGTCCGTGCCGTGGACGGCGACCAGTGCCGCGGACACGATCGCCACGCCGAGGGCCGAACCGCACTGGCGGGTGGCGGTCAGCAGGGCACTGGCCGTGCCCTCGGAGCGGGCGGCGACCGGGCCGCGGGTGCCGGCCAGGGTGGAGGAGACCTGGCTGAGCCGGGCCGCTACCCCGAGCACGAACTGGGCGACGAGCAGCAGGGCTAGCGAACCGGTCAGCACGCCGACGGCGGCTCCGGATAGGGCGACCAGGGCGATGGCCAGGGCGATGGCCAGCGCGCGCCGCGGACCCAGGGCGGGCACGAGCCGGCCGGCCGGGCCGGACAGCGCGAACGCCCCGGCCGCCTGCGGGATGAAGCACAGGCCGGTGTAAACCGGACTGAGGTCCCGCCCTTCCTGCAGGTACAGCGTCACCAGGAGGACCTGGCCGGCGCTGAAGGCGCCGACCGCGATCAGGGTCAGGTTGGCTCCGGCGATGGCGCGGTCCTTGAGCAGGGCCAGGTTGAGCAGCGGAGCCCGGGCCCGGCGTTCCCGGATGACGAACGCGGCCAGCAGCAGGATCGCGACCGCGGCGGCCAGTGCCGGCTGGGTAATCTGCCGCGTGTCGCCGGCGCGTGCGATAGCCAGCACCAGGAGAGCGACCCCGGCGGTCACGGTGACGGCCCCGGGAACGTCCAGATCCCTTCCGCTCCCGGGCGGATCCCGCGGCAGCAGCCGCATCGAGGCCGCCAGCAGCGCGATGCCGACGGGAACGTTGACGAAGAAGACCAGGCGCCAGGTGACCTCGACGAGCAGGCCGCCGAGCACCGCGCCGGACGCGAAGCCCGCCGAGGT
>PLIQ01000461.1 GCA_003140115.1 Actinomycetota bacterium
CGGCTGTAGTACTAGGCCGGGCTGCCTGCCGGAATCGGCGGCGAAAATACCGTAATTCTGCGGTATCCCGGGAGCTTGCGCCTGTCCTACCGTCTGCTCAGTGGCGGAGCGTGCGCAGGGCCGGAACCGGCCCGGTTGCATCTTAGGAGAGCGAGGCAGCAATGGCTGGCAAGGCAGTGATCAGTCTCACCACCGGCCTGGAGGACCCGGAGAAGGTGACCGTCGCGTTCCTGGTCGCGGTCGGTGCCGCCGAATCCGGCCGGGCGACCGTCGTGTTCCAGGCCAAGGAAGCCGTCCGGCTGGCGCTGGACGGGGTGGCCGCGGGCGTCGCCTGCGACGGCTGCCCGGCGCTGCCCGACCTGCTGGCCCGGTATGAGAAGGCGGGCGGGCGGTATATGGTCTGCCCGGTCTGCTTCAACGCCAAGCAGCTCGACAAGGGCAGCCTGATCACCGGTGCCGAACTAGCCGGCAGCGTCCAGCTGTGGGAGTGGATCGGCGATGACGGCGCCACAACTTTCAGCTACTGACATTCAGGCCGTCCAGCCTGGTCTGTGAGGCGCGGATCAGTTTGCCGCCGACCCCATCGGTACAGCTGACGTCAGCCCCGATCGTGAACGGCATCGTTCCTGCCATGGCCGCGCTCCTCGTCTGCTGGGACTGTAGCAAGCCCGGCCAGCCGCAGCGCCTCCGGACTCTCGGGCCGCGACCAGCCGCATCCGGTCGCTTCGGGGCTCGATCTGCCAGAACATCGCGCTCCGAGGCTGTCCTCGCCGGTACAAAGCCGGCCGAGCCCGCTCAAAAGATGAAGGGCACGAGCATCTTGGTCGAGCGCTTGTACGCCGGGTAGGTGTCTGGGAAAGGCCTGCCGCGCGGTCAGCTGGACAGCCATGAACTCCGACGCGTACCCGGCGACGACCCCGGCCAGGCCGCCCGAGCCCCGGCGCGGATCAGTCTCTCCAGCCACCGGCGCACGGACCGCCAGGTGGCCAGCCTCCCGGGCCTCCTCGCCTCGATCTCGGCCTCGACGCGCTAACATGGGCGCTGCCGCTGGAGGGGAGGCCGGGTGGACGTCAGTTCTGTTCCGCGCATCGACGGTGTCCTGCTGTTCCGGCCCGGGCCGCACGTGGACGAGCGCGGCTTCTTCTGCCGTACCTTCGACGCGGACGTGGTGCGCGCGGCCGGGCTGGATCCGGCTGCGTTCATCCAGCACAGCCAGTCCCGCTCGGTGCGCGGCGTGGTACGCGGGATGCACGTGCGCCGGGGCAGGGGCGAGGCCAAGCTGGTCCGCTGCTCGTCCGGCGCGATCTTCGACGTGGTGGTCGACCTGCGGCCGGCGTCGCCGACGTACCGGAACTGGGCGAGCTTCGACCTGCGCGACGACGAGCAGGTGAGCCTCTACGTGCCGGCCGGCTGCGCGCACGGCTTCCAGGCGCTCACCGAGATCGCGGACGTGTCGTACATGATCGACCGGGCGCACGACCCCGCCGAGGACGTGTCGATCGCGTTCGACGACCCGGACCTGGCCATCGCGTGGCCGCTTCCGGTGACGCTCATGTCGGCCAAGGACCGGCTCGCCCCGTCGCTGGCCGACGCGGCCAGGCTGCTCGCGTAGGCCGGCTCAACGGGCAGGCGGGCTCGGCAGGCAGGCGGGCTCAGCAGGCGCGGTGGACGAACAGGGCCTTGGCCAGCGCGCCCCAGCCGTAGGCGATCTGGTAGGGCCAGCTGCTCAGCGGCAGGGGCGCCGCGACCACGTACGTCGAGCCGGCGAAGCACCGCCTGACCAGCATCCGGGCCCGGGTGTCCTGGAAGCTGGTAGCCACCAGGACCACCGAAGTCCAGCGGAATTGCTTCGCCAGCCGGCCGAGGGTCTCGGCTTCGCCGCGGGTGGTACCCGGGTCCGGGGCAAAGCAGATGAGCTTGACGCCCGGCACCGGCGGCGGGCACGGGCCTCCGTAGCCCTGCCAGCCGCGCGACACCACCAGCACCGGCGCCCGGTGCTCCCGGGCCAGTTGCGTCGCCACGGCCAGGCGATCACCCGGGCCCGCTAGCATCACGACGGCGTCGACGCGGGCCGGCATGCCCTCGGCGGGCCACACCAGCAGCCGGGCGGTGACCACGATGAACACGACGGCCAGCGTGATGGCCGCGATGAGCGCCCGCCGCCACCGGTGACGTCGCGCCGGAGCCGGGACGGTCACCGCTTGATGTCGGTTGACATGCCCTTCAGGAGCGTGGCCAGCCTGCGGTTGCCCGGCCGGGGCAGTTGCGCGATGAGGCCGGTGGTGGTGTCGGTCGGCTCTGGGTTGGCCACCAGGATTCCCGTGACGTCACGGCCGTCGAGCGCCGCGGCCAGCGCCACCCGGGCCAGTTGCTCGGCCGTGGCCGCGCTCGCCGAGACCCCCAGCACGGTGGCGGCGGTGCGCATCGTCTCGGGTATCTGCGGGCCGTTGCCGTCGACGACCACGACGACCACGGTCAGCGCGGTGTCCGGCGGCGCGTCGACGGCGCTGTCGGTGACGACGACCCGGAGCAGATCCGGGCGTTTCGACGATGCCGAGGGCGGCGCGGCGAATGCGGTCCGCATCGTGCCCGTGGCGTTCGCGTCTTGCTGCGGTCCGATGACCAAGGTGGTAGGGGTTCCCTGGGAGGCGGCGAAGGCCGCTAGCTGGGGCCCGATGGCCAGGGATCCGGAATCGGAGGACAGAGACAGGACGGTGAATGAGGACCCGTCGCGCCAGGTGCCGTTCCGGTTGACCGATCCCGTGCCCAGCTGCTGCAGCACCTGCCGCAGGCGCAAGGCGTGCACCGCGGCCGGCTTGTAGTCCTCCAGGAGCTTGGTCCACCCTGCGGTGTCGGTCGGGTGAGCGACGGGGAACGACGCGAGCACGGAAACCCCGATCGAACGCGCTATCTCATCGCGCTCCCGGAGCCGGCGGTCATGGCGGCCGATCACCAGCACCAAGGCAAAGGCGATGAGCGCGCCGACCAGCGCGCCCAGCACCGCGAAGGTGGCGGGCCGTTGCACCTTCGACGGCCCCGCCGCGGTGATCGCCTGCTCCAGCAGGCGCGCGGACACCGTCCCGACCGGGCTATGCGAGGAACCGACGTAGGCGATATAGCTGCTGACGACGGCGTTGGCGGTTGCTTCCGCGTCGGTGCCGTTCTTGGCTTTCGCGGTGACCGAAATGATGTCGGTGGCCGGGCTTCCGACCTCAACGTCAAGGCGAAGCTTGGCGATCGACATGGCGGGACGGACATCAGGCAGCGCCGCCTGGAGCACCGGATCGCTACTCACCACCACCTCTTGGGTCGCGGTGAAAGGATCGATCCCGCTGGTGGGGGCCTGCGCGGCCGTCGAGGAGGCCGGCGGCTGGAGCGCGATCAGCGCGGTACTGGAGAGCATCGGCGGGCGGAGCACGGCGTAGGCGCCGCCGCCGGCGAGGCCCAGGAGCACCACGAGGCCCACCAGGATCTTGTGATGGCGCGCGATATGGACGGACCGCCGCAAGTCCAGTGCCTTCTGCGTCATCTGGTCTCCGCTCGGATCTCGGGCGCTTGTTCCTGCACGGCCTGGTCCTGCACGGTGAGGACGGACCTACTCCATGCTACGGCCTGCTGGGAAACCGCCGATTTAACCCACTGGCCGGCATCTTGGAACTCCAGCCGGGTGATGAGGGGCATCCCGGGCACGCACCGGCCGCGACCCAGGAGCGTGATGGCGGGCACGCGCTGACCCAGGCCCGGGGAGTACCAGCCGAGGATGGGGTCGGTCTCGCCGCGATGCACGCTCCANNTCGTAGCTGCCGCCGCTGATCTCGTCGATGATGTCGATGCTGCGCGAGGCCCGGTCCAGCAGGACCGAGCGACGATGCGTGGCCAGCGGTTCCAGCGAGGCGTAGCCGTCGTGTTCCGCGGTCCATCTGGCGATGTCGCCGTCATCGATGACCTCGAGCTCGCGAGCGGGCGCGTGGCGGGCCCACATGAACGGACCACGTTCGCTGGATTGGTTCCGGCCACCGAGCTCGACGGTGTTGTGCGCGATCGTCGACCGGAAATATGACCGCCACGCGCGCTCACCGTGGTAGCAGTACGTGCCCGGATCGGCCAGGATGTCGATGCCCGCGTAACGCACCTCCACCGACAGGGCGTCCGCGTGCGCGTGCGCGGCGGTGCTGAGGTATCCGTGCGGGCCCCCGTCGCACCGGCACCAGATCTCGTTCTCACCGCTGGTGCGCAGCAGCGTCATGCCCGCGTCCGCGAACCGTGACGGCCGCTGGCCGGGCCGGCCCTCGATGCCCCGCCTGGCTCCGGCCAGAGCGCCGACCATGACGCTGCCCGCGTCGGCCGGCGGCCGCGGCCACCAGTCGAGCCGGTCCACCAGCGCGTCGGCCATGGCCAGCATCCCGGGCCAGGTGTTCGGCACGGGCAGGTCGAGCAGCAGCGCCCGGCCCTCGTCCGAATCACCCTGGCGGGGCGGCCGCAGCTGCTCGTCCAGCAGGGCCGCGGCGCTGTCTGCCATCGCGGTGAGCCGCTGCCACACCAGCGGGCTCAGCGGGTGCCCGCTCGCCTCGGCCTCGACGGCGGCCAGGAAGCCGAGCTCGGCCACGAACGGGTGGTAGTCCGAGGCCAGCTCGCGATTGACGCCGGACGGGAAGGTGTTGCGCAGGAGTTCGCGCTCCAGCAGCCGCGCGGACGCGCGCCGCCAGCGCTCGCTGCCGGGGTACCAGGGGAAGGCNNTGGCCAGGTACTGCTGGTGCCAGCTGATCTGCCGAACGGCCAGCCCGTTTTGCTCGAACAAAGCTGACACGCCAGGCCAGTCGTCGAGCAGGCGCCGGATCCAGGTCACGCTGATCAGGCGCAGGCCCAGCTCGATGCCGCTGGTCCAGTG
>PLIQ01000607.1:0-711 GCA_003140115.1 Actinomycetota bacterium
CTGCGCGAGGACGAGCGTAACCTGCTGGGCCAGTGGCTGGCCGAGCCGATGGACATGTACGAGGTGAGCTGGGTCAAGCGCGGGTCGGAACTGTCCCTGCGCAGCCTGGTCGGCGGGCCGCAGCGGNNCCGGTCGCGCCGGGAAGCGTGCCGCTGTTCGGCGAACGGCTGCTGTCGCAGTTCGCCGGGCAGCCATCGACGGTCTTCCAGACGGCCGACGGTGAGGAGTACCGGTGGTGCGAAACGAGGATCGAGGTCGACTCCGCAGGGAAGGTCTGGCCGCGGCTGACCCGGCCCTGCCTGGATCCGCCCCAGCCGCCGATCAGGGACGCGGACGGTTACTACGCCTACCTCAAGTCGCTGCCCGCGCGCTTCTGGACCCGCAATGCGCCAGACGAGATCGAGTACGCCGGCGAGGTCCAGCCGGGCCGGCTCACCAACCTCGGCACCATCCGGCGAGGCGTGAAGAGTTTCACGGTGAACGCGAACTCCGTGCGGCGGGCCGCCGATCTGGAGGCGGTCGTGCTGGCAGCGGCTTCGGCCGCAGGGTGCCCAGCCGAGGTGACGAAGCGCAAGGCCCTGACCGCGGACGAGCTGACCGGCACGGCGCCGGAAGCCGATGATGGGCCGGCCAGCCGCGAGGCCGCGTGCCGGCGGCTCGGCATCGAGGGCGTCCCTGCGCCCGAGCCGCGCAGGCTCATCGTGGAGGGAT
>PLIQ01000607.1:771-13224 GCA_003140115.1 Actinomycetota bacterium
CGCCGGGCGTGACGCAGGCCGCCACGACGGAGCAACAGCCCGCCCGGAGGTGTCGGTCAGCTTGGAGGTGGTGCTCATGATGCGCCTGCTCATTGTTGGGACCTTCGCCTCTCCCGCGCCGGGTATTCTCCGGGCACAGCGAAGTTAATTGGATACATCACTGCGCACGCCTGAGGGTGGTAGCGGGAGGCGCGGCTGACCGGATTCCTGACGGCTTGAACCACGGTCCGTTCGGTGAAATGAATTTCATTATTCCGAACCGGCAGTGGTGCGCCGAACCTGTCAGGCGAGGGACGGCGGGCCGTCGTAGCGGGCGACGCTGACTAGGGGATGAAGTGCAGGACTGTCATCGTCCTCGGCGCGACCCTGCGGTGGACTGTCGCGGCTGGTTCCTGGTTTCGGGGGTCGTGGTCGTGCAGGTCCAGTGCAACTTACCCAAGTTGGCTCCGCCGAGAGTGCGGACGTGCCTGACGTCGGCGTCGCACTTCGGACACCTCGGCGGATCGGCCAGATCGTCTACTCGCTCGTGCTCCAGGATCAGATCCATAATGGTGCCTGTTTGCTTATGCAGGACGGGCGGGGCCGGCCACGGCCTTGACGATCGGCCATCGGTCCGAGAAGCGAGCGCAGGCCTACCCAGGCACGAGATCCCTGTACCGGGATCCGCTCGCTCAAGCCTGTACGCAATCCTATCCAGGACAGCTATACGTGGATAGGATTAGGTACGCAGAGGAGGTGAGCGCCATCGCGGAGCCCGAACTGCCGGCGACATTCACGTTCGCGGAGGCCGGGGACCACGGGCTGTCACGGCGCAGGCTTCAGCGCCTGCAGGCTACCGGTGCGGTTGAGCGCATCGGGCGCGGACTGTACCGGCGCACCGGTGAAGAGCTAGTCGACCACGACCTGATGGAGGTCGCGGCTAAGGCCCATCAGCCGACGTTGTGCCTGGTGTCGGCGCTGGCCCGGCACGAGCTGACTGATGTCATCCCGCCCGTTCATGACATTGCGATCCCCCGCGGGGCGTGGCAGCCCGTCGTGTCCGCGCCGGTACAGTGGCATAAGTTCGCCCTGGCCACGTTCGAGGTGGGGCGGACCACGATTCGGCTTGACGATGTGTACGCCATCGGTCTGTATGACGCTCCTCGCACTATCATTGACGCGTTCCGGCTACGTCATGTCGTGGGCCCCGACATCGCGAATGAGGCATTGCGACGCTGGCTGCGCTACGGAGGTAAGCCCGCGGATCTTATGCGCCTGGCCAAGATCTTCCCGGCGGCGAAACCGGCTTTGCTTCACGCACTACAGGTGTTGCTGTGACAGTTTTGCACTGCAGCTGAAGTCCTTTTTGCGGCTACGGCACGAGGGCGACGAGACGAGGACGATATCACCAGACCTACCAACGCCACCGTCGGCGGACGAGCCTTCTTGGCGCTGCAAAGGGAAGCCAAGACTGCGGGCCGCACGACCGCCGAGTATTTGCGGCTGTATGCGCTCGAAGGATTTCTGCTTCGTCTCGCTCACTCACCATACAGAAACAGGTTCATCCTGAAAGGTGGCGTACTTCTCGCAGCCTACGGCCTTCGTCGGCCGACGGCCGACATCGACGGCGCGGCGCTGCAGATCTCGAATGAGGCGGAGGGTATCAGGCAGTTCGTCACCGCCGTGGCCAGCACCGTGCTGTCGGCTGAACTGGCCGACGGCCTTACGTTCGACTTGGACAATGTAACCGCTGAGGCCATCCGAGACGAAGACAGATACGGCGGAGTGCGGATCCGGCTGGTCGCGCGGCTAGCAAGCGCACGGGAACCGTTTCATGTCGATGTCAACATCGGCGACCCGATCTGGCCCGGACCGGCGGAGATCTCCCTGCCCCGTCTGCTCGGGCAGGAACCGATACAACTGCGCGGCTATTCGATGGAGATGGTCCTCGCCGAGAAGATAGTCACTGCGCTGCAGCGCGGCTCGGCGAGTACCCGATGGCGGGACTTCGGCGACATCTTCACGATTACCGGACGGCACACCTTCACGGCGGGAGAAGTGCGGCACGCACTCCCTGGGATCCCGTTCGGCGAACCTGGAACCGCGCGGGCTAGCCACTTCCGAGGTGACCGAGGAGTTTCGACGGGTCCCTCCACGCGTATCTCAGCCCCATCGGCTTGCCGTTGAGCCGGGCTGGGTCTCCTCCTGGCGGCGGGGTTTCGGGGCGCTCCCCCAGGCGCGCCCCGCGCCGCGTAGAAGGCACGGGCATACCTGGCTCCACCGCTCGGTTGCGCTGGCCAGTCAGGACTACCTGTGCCTGGCCGGNNGCGTCGAATACCAGGCCTCGGATAGATCGCCTCGTAGCAGATGGGAGCGGACGGCATCGATCGCTGCCTGGATATCGGCCAGCCGCCGGATGATCTCGGGAGCCCATTCCTGACCCGGAACGATCTGACCGTCGCTCCATGCTGAGATATAGCCGCCGGCACGCAACCCACCGAGATGGTCGAAAAGCTTGTCACGCAATCCTTCGTCCTTGCGGGCATAGGAGACGAACACGGACGCAGCCCTTCGGCGGCTTGATTGCTCACGGTGGAGCGGAAGGAGAGAGGACCTGATGCGAAGGGCTGACGATGGAGCGGAGGACGAGGGGCGGCACGGGGGGCGGCGCCGGGGGCCGCGACCATGTGCCAATGACGCCCCAGGAATTCGAGGTCTTCTATATAGCCGAGTACCCGAAGCTGGTCAAGTTCTTGATGGTGAGGATGATGGCCAGCTTCGCCGAAGCAGAAGATGCGGTCCAAGAGGCGATGGGGAATTTCTTCCGGCGGTCCAAGACTGGAGAGGTGGCCGACTACCCGGTTAAGCTGGCACGCCATGGAAGAAAACCGGGTGCTGGCCGCGGTGTCCGCAGCCCAGCTCCTTTCGGGGCTGGGCGGACTGGCATTGGCGATACGCCGCCGCCACGCCTTCGACGTCCCGTTCTGGCGGGGAGAGCCATCTGCCGTCGGCCGCGATTGCGTGCTGATGGGAACGGCGCTCTCCGCGCCCGTAGTGATGCTTGCCGCACAGGCATGGGCGACCGCGGCCCTGCTGCGGCGGCCGGCCCCCTCGGCGGAACGTGCACTGGGTGGCCTGGGCGCCGCGATGACAGCGGGGTACCTGGCNNCAGGGTCAGAAGTAGTAGCTCGGAAGGGGTGCGCTGGCCGTTTTGCGTCCGTGGCCGAAGTGGCGGGAGCCTTCAGGCGCGTTCGTGCGTCAGAGGAACATGCGCTGGGGAATGGATGTATCCGGCAGCTTTCTGCTGGCCGGCCTGCTGGCTATTGCGGCGTGCGGATCGGAGGCTGCCCCGGCGACTCCGGCGCCGGCGGTCCATGCCGCGGCCTCGTCCTGCGCGAACGGATCAGGATTCGCGGCGTCGCTGGTATCGGGCCGGGGTGGTCAGCCAACGCCGGCTGCCGCCGCCGCCTGGTTTGCCCGGCACGGCGGCCTGACGGGAATCCCTGCTCAGGGCTGGCGGCAGGTCAGCCGCAGCGGCAGCGGCGCGACGGTGGAGTCCGGCGCGGTTACCCTCCATGTGATCCAGGGACCCGACCAGACATGGCATGTCGACAGCGGCAACCGGTGCTCGTGACTCGCTAGGTACGCCCGCTGCCTGGCGCCCGGACTCCCGCGCGTCTGATGACACCGTCGCGCTCGCCATGCGGCAGATGAGGGCGGTGCTCCCAGCCCGACGGGGCGGCGCTGGCAGGATACAGGCCATGACCTTGCTGACACACCGCGGCGACGGGCCTGCGTTCTCCTATGCCGGAAACCCGATGCACATCCTGGCCGGCCACAGCGGCCAGCCGCCCGGATTCGCCGCGATGGAGATCACCATCCCGGCCCGTTTCGCCGGGCCGGTCCCGCACGCGCACGACGAATTCGATGAGGCGATCTACGTGCTGAGCGGGCGGTTGCTGGTGGCAGGCGAGGATGAGCCCCAGGAGGCGGTCCCGGGCTCGATGTTCGTGGCGCCCCGCGGGTACCGGCACGGGTTCAGCAATCCGTCTGGCGAGGAGGCCCGGGTGCTGGGACTATGGGCTCCGCCGGAGCCTGCCCTGGCCTTCATGCGGGACATCGGCGCCGCGCTCACACCGGACACCCCGCCAGACCCGGACCGCATGCGCGAGATCTACGCCCGGCACGCCAGCCGCCTGCTGCCCTAATACCACGGCGTCCTCCCCTCGCGGACATTTCAACAGGCACGAGCCAACGCCCGATATGCGGCAGATCCGGATGGATTCAGTTATCAGACTGACCTGTCCCCTCGCAGCCGACGTCCCGGCGTATTCCGCGCCTGCGGATTCGCCGCCGGCGCAGGGAATCAATGAGAAAACTGGCAGATTACGGCGGTATATCCCGCAGCAGGCGCTGACATCACTGATAACATCCGCGATCTCCGGGACCTGGCCGGCGAAATAGACGCCAGCCCCGCGCTACACTCCGGTTCAAGGCGCCAGGAGAAGCGGGTGAACCAGTAAAGGCATAACGCGATAGCACCGGTTTTCTGCGCCAAGGCTGAGACTCAGCCCGAAACGAGGAGAATCAGTGCCGCACCAGCAGGATCACCAAGCGATGGCGGACCTCTTCGCCCAGCACATGGACGCCGAACTCGCCGGAGACCTTGAGACGACGCTGGCGACAATGACGGACAACCCGCACCTGGTCAACGTGCCTTCCATGACCGGAGGCGCCGGCCGCGAGGAAGTCCGGGCATTCTACGCCGACCACCTGGTCGGAAAGTTCTTCCCGCCCGACGTCGAGTTCACCCAAGTGTCACGGACCTTCGGGGACCGGCGGCTCGTCGACGAGCTCATCATCTCCTTCACCCACACCCAGGAGATCGAGTGGATGCTCCCCGGCGTGGCCCCCACCGGGCGGCCGGTCTCAGTCGCCTTCGCCGTCATCGTCGGAGTGGAGAACGGGAAGATCGCCTACGAGCACATCTACTGGGACCAGGCCACCGTCCTGGTACAGCTGGGCCTGCTCGACCCGGCGGGCCTTCCCGTCGCCGGCCGCGAAGCAGCCGCCAAGGTCCTCAACCCGGCCATACCCTCCCCGCACCGCTGACCCATCCCGCCCGGCTCGCCGGCCAGCAGAACATCACGCCCCGCCCCGCCCCTTCCCGCACCCCGCAAGCTCGTCCCTGCCCGTACCGCCAGGCTGCCCGGCGTCCACAGCCACCCGGTCCGGCGGCATGACCGGACGTTTCCGCGGCTACGCCGAATGGCGTGCTCGCTCGCCCGCTCGGCTGTCCTGTCTCATTGATCCTGAGGCACGGCTATCGCTTCTACCTGCGGTGCCTCAAGTAGGTGAGACAGTCGACGGCGTCCATAATCTCGCCGATCATGAGGCAAGTCCGCATGCCGTTGTTGCTATCCCACCAGGTCGGTGGTGCAGGTGCCTCATTTCCGTGAGACGGCACGGAGGATGCCTCGCATTCGCGCGACATTCCTCGGTTCGGATGAGACAGGACATCGGCGGCATGAGCGCGAGTTTAACCACCACGCCGCACTGGATAACTATGCAGGCCGTCATGGCCGGCGCTTTCATGATCGTGGACAGTTTTGGTCATTATTTGGCTCAAACTGTCCACGATCATGGTCCGCCGCCCGGCCGCTACGAATACGCCGTCGCTTTATGCCGATCGATGCATAAACATACACAGAGGGCAACGCCCGCTATTCAACACGCATGAGCGGACCTGGATCTATATTCTGAGAGCTGCCTTGAAGACGTGGCGGTGGTGCCAGGAGATGTAAACGACGTCGAGTGGCGGCTGGCATGGGCGCGGGATCAGGAGTGGCTTGGCCNNCAGCTCGATCTGAGCACCCAGCCGCAGGTCAGGCCTCCCGACGTTGAGCCTGATCCGGGACCGGCGGCGGGAACCACGGCCGTTCGGCGAAAAGCAGCTCAACGGGTCCGGCGGAACGGTGCTTGCCGGTCTCGGTCAGCCGTTGCTGGATCTCGCTGGCGCGATCATAGGCTTGGTCGCTCATCGTCACCCAGCGCCACACCTCTCGCAGCAGGCGCCGCTATTCAAGCCGTCGGCCAGGGATCGCGCTGACCACGATTTGTCCGGCAGACCTCATGGAACGACCTGGAACGCCTTTGTAATGTAGCGCGCATAAGAACGGGACAGGAGCGAGGGCAGGAGCGGCGGGCCGCTCCTGCCGGCCAGAGGGAGCTGCCGTGGAGGGGATTGCCTGCTCGTGGTGCCATTACCCGAACGAGCCGGGCCGGGTGAGCTGCGGGACGTGCGGGGCGCCGCTGGACGCGGCGAATGCGATGTCGGAGTCGGGGTGGCGCGCGGCGCCCAGGCTGCGGGAGATGGCGGAGTTCCGGACTGGGAACATCACCTGCCAGATCGCGGGCCAGGTGGTCCCGGTGGCCGAGTTCACCCTCGCCGACGGCGACACCATCTACTTCGAGCAGCACACGCTGCTGTGGAAAGAGCGGACGGTCTCCCTGAGCGGGAAGAACCTGAAACAACGCGGCCAGCGCACCATCGCCGGAATGCCGCACGCGGTGATCGAGGCGCGAGGGCCCGGGCGCATCGCCGTCACGCGCGATGCTTCCGGTGAGGTGGTCGTGCTCCCGCTTCATCCCGAAGTCGAGACCGACATCCGAGGTCACGCTTTCCTGGCCGCGTCGCAGAACGTGGGCTACGACTTCATCAAGATCGACAAGCTGGCCAGCATGCTGCACGGCGGGCCCGGGATGTACCTGGACCGGTTCGTGGCCGGGGATACGCCAGGGCTCTTGCTGCTGCACGGGTACGGCAACGTCTTCCAGCGCCGGCTGGGTGTCGGCGAGAAGATCCTGGTCGAGCCGGGAGGGTTTCTCTACAAGGACTCACCGGTCACGATCAACCCCGTCCCGGTGCAGGCCGGCGCGGGTTTCCGGCACGCGAACTGGGCGGAACTGACCGGCCCGGGACGGGTCGGGATCCAGTCGATGTACATCCACCGGCACGTCATCTGAGATCGGAGCGCGGCGATGAGCGAGCACAACGGCTACGCCTGTCCCTACTGCCGGCTGAGCTCCGACGCGGGCAGCCGGACCTGCCCGAACTGCGGAGCACCCGCCGACGCGCGCGAGATGCGCGACGACGAAGGGTGGGTGGAGCAGCCGCCGATCCGCGACATGGCCCGCATCCAGTTCGGCCGGTCTCAGTGCCAGATCGCCGGCACCTACGTGCCGGTGGCCGAGATGGCTCTGGCCCCGGGTGAGCAGGTCTACTTCTCCCATCACGTCCTGCTGTGGGCCGAACCAGCGACGCGGCTGGCCGCGCGGCAGATGCCGAAGGGCTGGGATCGGCGCATGGCCGGGATGCCGCTGGTCATGATGGAGGCGTCGGGCCCGGGGCGTATCGCCTTCTCCGATAACGAACCGGGCGAGCTCATCGCCGTGCCGCTCGAGGCGGGCCACGCCATCGACGTTGCCGTGCATCGTTTCCTGGTGGCGACCTCGGCGGTTTCCTACGACTGGTTCACCCCCCAGGTCTGGTGGATCCTCGGCACCGGCGCTGAGAAGGAGAAGTTCCGCCCGATGGGGTGGGCCATGGACCGGTTCACCGCGCAGCAGCGCGGACTGCTGCTCCTGCATGCCCGCGGGAACACCTTCATCCGGGACCTGCGCGACGGCGAGCCGATCTACGTCGTCCCGCGCGCCCTGGTCTACAAGGACCTATCGGTGCACATGAACATCCACATGGAGCGACCGGCGTCGCCCCGGGCGCACTGGAAGCTCATCCCGATGATCCGGCTGACCGGGCCGGGCCGCGTCGCGATCCAGTCCCAGTACGAATTCGAAGGCGAATCACACTACGGGTGGAACGAGCTCGGCCCCGACGGAAGCTGGCGGAACTGGAACCCCGACCCCAGCCGCTGGCGGCCCATCGTCAAGGAACGCGAGCCCCTGTACCCGTAGTCCAGACCGGGAAGTTTCCGAGGATGCCTGATCCCTCGCAGCTGCTCGGGGGACGGAACAAGCACCAGGTCCGTTCGGAGTAAGGATTTCAATGATCCCGAACGGGCCGTGGCGTTACGGCCCGAGCCCGCTTACTGTCCCTGCGTGGAAAACCGGGCTGATCGGTCCTACAGTTGCCCGGTGAGCAGAAGGCAGCGGCCGTCGGCAACTGCGCTGGCAACCTCGTCGGCTCCGGGGGGCAGGGACTGGAGGCGGCGGGCTGGCGGGATGCTCATGGCCGGCGTCGTCTACGTGCCGTGGCTGGCCGTAAGGCTGTTTCCGCTCGCCTGGCGCTGGCCGGGAGGAATTTCCCTTGACTACGGTGAGCTTCTGAGTTTGCTGCCGGGCGTAGTCCTCATCGCCTTGCTCGCGCATCGACGGGGAAGGCGCGCAGGCGGTCTCCGAAGGGGAAGGTTTGCTGGCCGGTGTCACGGGGACGGGCGGGTCGATCGTCTTTGTGCTGGCCTCGTCGGTGCGGGTGCCGCTGGCGGAACTGGCCATCTCGAACGGGCTGTTCCCGGGTCTGGCCGGGGTGGTGAAGACGACTGGCCGGGGAACTAGGGCCGGGCGGGATCCGGGTCAACGGGCTGCTGCCGGTCAGGATCGCCACCGACCGGGTCCGGGAACTCGATGCCCTGCAGGGAGACCCGGACGAGGTACGCGCCCGGCTGTCGGAGCACATCCCGCTACGCAGGTACGGGGAACCAGAGGAGTTCGCGCGGGCGGCGGCGTTCGTGCTCTCCCCCGCCGCGTCCTACATCACCGGCGCGATGATCCCCGTCGATGGCGGCGCCATCAGCTCGATCTGAGCACCCGAGTGTTTTACTGACCTGGTGGCTGATGGGACGAGCCGATGCCGGTCGCCTTGGTGGCTGGCGCTACCCGGGGTGCCGCGAGAACTACTCCGGCTGGGCCAGGCCGGCGGGCGGCGGGGAAACGCCGGGTTCGAGCAACGCGCGGCACACATCGGTGATGTCGACGATTCCGACCAGGCCTTCGTCGCCGACGACCGGGAGGTGCCGGAAATGGCCGCTCGTCATGACCTGGGCAGCGTCACGGACGCTAGTCGTGGTGTTGATGACGGTCGGGCGAGTGGTCATCAGGGCATGGATCCGGGTACTGTTCACGTCCATTCCGTCGGCAACCGCGTGGGCAATATCCGCCTCGGTGATGATGCCTGTCGGCTGGCCGGTCTGGGCGTCCAGGACCATGAGGGCGGTCGCGCCCGCGCGCTTCATCAGATAGGCGGCCGCAGCGATGTGGTCGGCCTGTTCCACCGTCGTCAACGGCGGCCGCATGATGTCTGCGGCGGTGGCCGGGGCGGCGGTGCTGGTCTGCTCGGACATCTCCTTCTACCTCTACCTTTCTATTACGGCGCCTTCGTGCGTGACCCCGACGGCACCAACGCCGAAGCCGTTTGCCGCACTCTCCGATAGCGACCGTCGGCGCGCCTGGCGCCACCTCCCGCTGCCGACGACCGTGCGGCTCCTTCAGCTGCGAGTGGTGCCTGAACGCGGCTGGCTGCTCCGACGTCGCTAAGGTGATGGACGATCTGACGGAATGACTCGACAAAGTTTTCTTCGCTGTAGCAAAGATCGGCCGCTACGCAGAAGTCCCTGACGAGGCCCTGGACCCGACGCAGGTTGGGCCGGGGCATCGAGGGAAATAGGTGATGCTCGATCTGGTAGTTGAGGCCGCCGAGCATGAAGTCGGTGAACCGGCCGCCCGTAATATTTCGGGCAGTGACCACCTGGCGGCGGGCGAAGCTGGTCGCCGTTGCGGTCTCGATGATCGGCATCCCCTTGTGGTTGGGGGCGAAGCTGATGCCCAGGTACAGCGAGAAGACCGCCTGCTGTACGGCGATGAAAGCCAGTGCCTTGAGCGGGGAGAGCACCAACAGCACCACCGTCAGGTACAGCGCGGCGTGCAGCGCGATGAGAGAGGTTTCTACCGCCGCGGCGTGGTCTCGTTGCCGCAAAAGCCGCTTGACCCCGAGTACGTGCATACCCCCGCTTCGCAGCAGCATGAGGGGGAAGAAGAGCGGCGCCTGCCAGCGTGCCAGCCACGACGCGAGAGGGCGGCGCCCGTTTTCTGGGGCGGCAGGGGAGGCCAAGGGGACTCCTTCGCTCATATCGGGGTCGCGGCCCACCTCGTTGGGATGCGCATGGTGGGCGTTGTGCTTGTGAACCCACCAGCCGAAGCTCAGCCCGATGAGCACGTTTCCTACGGTGAGGCCGAGCAGGCGATTGCGCCGGCGTGTGCCGAACACCTGGTTGTGTCCCGCATCATGGCCGATGAAGCCAAGCTGGGTGAAGATGATTCCCGCCAATGCGGCGACGGCGAGGGTCGTCCACGAGTTGCCGACGATAACGAACAGGACCCATCCAGCCATGAAGGCGAAGATCGTCAGGGTGATCTTCAATCGGTAGTAGCCGGGCCTGCGGTCAAGGAGACCCTTCGCTCGCACCTGCAGCGCCAGCGCACGAAAGCTAGCCGTCGAAGGGTCGACGGCGACTGGCAGCCCGTCTGCGGCTGGGGCCCGGTCGGACGGCCGGGCAAGATCGCCGGGTAGTGTCATCTTCGCCGCTCCCGCTCCCTGGACGTCTTCCGAGCACACCGCTCGGAGCCTTCGTCGCCAGGGTCTGGAGCAACGATGCCGCGGTCAGGGCCCACCCCGCACCGACCGCACCTGTTTGGCAC
This sequence comes from Actinomycetota bacterium, assembly GCA_003140115.1. Next base: position 11,464 of record PLIQ01000607.1, read on the forward strand.
GACGCTACCACCCCGAGACGGCCCCGCAAGGCCGACGCTAGGCGAACTCCCCTCACCTTGACGGTACGGAACGGCGGGGACGTCGGGCTGGCGCGGGCCATAGACGCGGCGCCCAGGCGGAACTCATCGCTCCGTGACGCAGGTGCAATTGGAGCGCACGCAGGTGGAGCTGGGACGAGCACCACGGACCGTTCGGAGGAAAAGAATTTCAATTATCCCGAACGGGCGATGGTATTACGGCCAGAGCCGGTGGTTGTCATCAGTCCCTGACCTTGCGGATAATGCGGGTAAGTTGGGCGCTGGCCGATTCCTCAATTTCTCACTAGGTGATTCATCATGGTGATGGGGATAAATCTGGAGGCGATTTTTTAGAGCCTTCCCACCAGAGGAACTAGATCTTTTCCCTGATCTGCCGGGGGCTCTTGCAATCGGTTGCGACGATCTTACGATAAGGGCATGCCGGGCATTCCGGCCACCGCGCCCGGGGTTCCGGTGGCCGCCTTCGCCTTCGCCTTCGCCGTGGGGTTCCTCGGGCTGGTGGAGACCGGCATCTTGTCGAGCGCCGCCAACGACGTCTTCATCGCCACCTGCTTCGGAATCGGCGCGGTCGGGCTGCTCATCGGCGGGCTCTGGGAGTTCCGGGGCGGGGAACTGTTCGGCGGCACGTTCGGCGTGGGGTACGCGGGATTCCTCTTCTCCACCGCGGTGATCCTGAAGTTCTTCGCCGGCCCGATCATCGCGGCCGCTGGCGTCCTCGCCTTCGACCACGCCTTCGCCGCGTGGCTGATCATGTGGGCGCTGTTCACGGTGGTATTCGCGATCGGCGCGCGGAGCATCAACCTGCCCGCGTTCGCGGCGTTCTCGCTGGCGTTCGTCGTGCTCGTGGTGCTGGCCATCGCCAATCTCGGCGGTACGGCCAGCTGGACCGGCACCGTGGCCAAGATCGGCGGCTGGGTGGCGCTCGCCGACGGTTTCGCCGCGGGATACCTGGCCAGCGCCATCGTGCTCAACGTGACCCTGGGCCGGGAAGTGCTGCCGCTGTGGCCCGCCAAATCCCGTCAGGCGGCATCATGACCGGCTAGGGCTACGTTCGGCGACCTGGAGCAGCCGGAGGTCCTTAGATCCCAGAAGCTTGTGAAATTCTGCACGAGGCGCTTCCGCGGAAACGGCTGTATTCCGGTGCTTGCCGCGCGCTGTGTATCAGGCGGCCTGGGCCGCGGCGTCGAGGAGGACCACTTCGCCGGCTGCAAGGGCGAGCCGCGAAGACAGGCTGCGCCGTCGGCTTACGACGGTCACCCAGACGCCTTGGGCAGCAAGGTGTGCTGCCGCCTCGGCGAACCGGTGATCGCCGGATCCGATCGCCACGTGCGTGAACCGCGTGGCGACGTTCTCGTTCCGCAGCACNNGCGTGGGGCCAGCCGAGTGCCGCGTTCAGCAGGGTCAGGTGGCTGGAGGCCACCTCGACCTGATCCATGGCACCGAAGGCGAGGCAATCGGCGTAAAGGCCCAGCGCCTGGCGGACCTGACTGAGGCTCGGCCGCGAGTCGCCGGCCAGGTTCTCGATATCGACAAGGTGCAGCCGCCGGGCCGGGAACCGGCGCCGTGCACCGGCCCCCTGCGGGTCCTCGTCCCCGCTGATCGTCCTCAGCATCCCAGGCCTCCTTCGCGACCCCGGGCAACCCCCCAGGGCACCCACTCCCTCGATACATCCCCGTATGGACGTCCGCGAAATCCTGCTGGAGCGCGTCTGGGCCGGAACGC
>PLIQ01000611.1 GCA_003140115.1 Actinomycetota bacterium
TCAGCGAACGGCATGACCTGGGCAGCGACCTGGAGCTGGGCCTCGCTCCACCGGCGGAGAGCATCATCAACGGCCGGGGCGCCGGCGAGGGCGTCCGCCAGTGAGGTGGCATTGGCCACCGCCTTGAGCACGCCGCTAGAGGTGAACGGGGGGAACACCGCGCCGGCGTCGCCGACCAGGCACACGCGATCGCGGGCGTAGCGGCGGGGCGCAACGGAGTAAATGGCCTGGATCGCCGAGTTGCTGCTCTGCTGCACCAGCTCGAAGAGCACCGGGGGCAGCAGGTCCGCCAGGCGGGCCTCGAAGCCGGCTTTGACCTGCGGATGCACCTTCCCGAACGGTACCGAGCTGGACTGCTGCCGCGCTTGATCATCGACCAGCACCGAGGACAGCGCGTCCTCCGGAACCTGGAGGTAGTAGCCCCACATGAGAAGGCGTTTCCCCGGTTCGGTGCTCGGTCCGGATCCGGGAATGTAATACAGGACCCCGTGCCCCCCCTGGTATCCGACTCGCAGAAGATCGCAGCCTTGGAGGGGATCCACGCGGAGGTCGCCCTCGTGCAGGAGCCCGCGCCAGGTCACCATCCCCCGGTAGCGCAAAGTGGCGTCGGGGTCAATGAGCTTGCGTCCGGTCGAGCGATACCCGTCGGCACAGACGACCAGGTCGAAGTCTGCTGCGCCGCCCGGGCCAAGGTGCAACGTCGTGCCGTCAGGCCGCGCGTCGATCAGCTCGACGGCCGAGGCGCTGCGGTACAGCTCGTCAGGGACGCCCCGCCGAAGCCACTGGTACAGATGGGCCCAGTTGACCAGCGTGAAGCTCAGCGGTGGCTGGACGTCGCCCAGCCATCGCTGCTGGCCGGTCCCGGATCCACGGGTGACGAACCGCAAGGAGTCGATCCGGCAGGCGGGGAGGGTCTCATCGATCAGGCCGTGCGCCATCATGTCCTGCCACACGGTCGTCGGCGTACCGATCCCTGCCCCCCGGCTCACCAGGTCGGACTCGGACCGCTCGAAGACGGTGACGTCGTGGCCGGCCCGATGCAGGAGCGCCGCTGTCGCGCATCCGGCGATCGAACCCCCGACAATGCCGACTCTCATCCGAAGGTGTACTTCTGGACGTAGCCCCAGGTCCAGTAGGCGGCCGCCTGGTCGGCCAGCACGTCCAAGCGGCTGAAGAGCGGGGCGTTCTCGGCATTCGAGGACAGGGTAGTGGTGACACCCCCGTAAGACATCAGCACCTGGGGCGGCCCAGCCGCCACCCCAGCGCCGGGGCTGGCCTGCTGGTACCACAGGACGCGCCCCTCGGTCGAGTAGACACTCACCACGGTGAAATCGGCGGTGGGGCTCTTGATAGGTCGTGGTCTCGCCGCGGAACATGCCGAATACGGCACCATCGGCCCTTCCGCAGACCAGGGCCACGTCGGACACGACGGGCGGCCCTGGCGTTCCCGGCCGCTCAGCGAGCGCGACCGGTGGCTGCTCCGCCAGGACATACAGCGCGGTGATGGGGGAAAGCCGAGTCCCCAATACGAAGCTCGGAGTCCCCCCGCCCATGGGAACGCTGAAGATTGCGTTGCCGTCTATGTCCGAGAGTTGGATCGGCCCATAAGCATAATCAGTTTCGTTGGCCCGACCGAGCTGCGTTGCCTTGTTTTCAACGCTCATGCCCCTCACCGCCCTTTCCGATCGGATGCCAGTGTGCGAGACCCAGCCTCATCGCCGCCATCCGACGTTCTGCGGATGGCCAGGTCGGCGCAGCCGGAGTAACGTTCTCGGGGGGTGCTTCGTGGTGGCTCCGGTGGTGGCCAGCGACCGGGATCTGCGCGCCCTGGCGGCGATCGTGAGCGAGGACCGTCCCGACCTGTCGGACGGGGAAGGGCTGCCGCCGTCCTTGCTGGCTGACCTGATGGGCCAGATCCGCTGTGACGTCATCTCCCTCGATCTCGGCGAGAGCGGGTGGAAAACGTACTCGCTCCTGCAGGCCATCCCGGCTCTAAGCGACGACGAACTCAAGGCATTCGAGGACTTGGACCCAGCGCGCTGGGAGCACTGGTGGGCCTGCCGCTGGGACTGCGAATCTTGCACCTATCCCGAGCGCACCGGCGACCTGCGCAGCGTCGTCAAACCCTCTGACTTCTACTCCGCGCGGCAATGGCACAGCACCGGCATGTACTGCGATTTCGTCCGGCCGCACGGCATGGAGCTCACGCTCCAGCTGTGCCTGCCCGATTCCGCGGGGCTGAGCGCCGGACCCGGGCGCAACGTCCGGCTGTACCTCTACCGCGGGCCCGGGCCGGATTTCTCCGAACGGGACCGGGCGGTGCTCACGCTGCTGCGCCCGCACCTGCACCAGACCTTTTTGGATGCCGAGCGGCGCCGCCATCCGGTGCCCAGGCTCACCCCGCGGCAGAAGGACCTGCTGCACCTGCTGGCCGCCGGGCACACCAACACCCAGATCGCCCGCCGTCTGGGCATATCTGAGGGAACCGTGCGCACCCACCTGGAAAACCTCTACGGCAGGCTGAACGTCTCCAGCCGAACCGCCGCCGTCACACGCGCCTTCTCCGGCAAGGTCGAATAGGGCTCACCGGCGAACGGAAGGGTGGCGTGTCGGCGCAAGGAAAGCGGCTACCGCCAGCATCGCGGTCTGGGCCGCGAATGAGCCAGCCTCATCGGTGGTGCCCAGCCCGGCCCGTGTGGCCCGGCGTGCGGCTACGGCACTAGGTCATCGGTCACGGGCGGAACGGTGTTAGCAGGCGCGGGCGGTCGGNNGTGGTGGTGCCGTCGGGATTCAGGACTAGGGTCCAGCCCCAGCGGTGGATGACAACCTGATGGTGATACGAGCAGAGCAAGACGCAATCGGTGAGGCTGGTGGGGCCGCCGTGGGCCTTGTGCTTGACGTGGTGGACTTCGCAAGCCTTGGCGGGCTGGTTGCAGCCGCCGGGCCAGCGACACCGCCGGTCGCGGAGGATGACCGCGTTGCGGATCCCGGGCGGGATGGTCTTGCTGTAACCGATGTCCAGGGGCAGGCTCGGGCCGGCGAGGCGGGCGCCGAGCTGGTTGATGCGTAGGAAGCTGGCCAGGCCGCCGGGACCGGAGAGCAGGTCGGCGGTCTTGCCGATGATGGCTTGCTGGAGTGCCTCGCGGGAGGGTGAGACCGAGGCCTGGGAGTCGGNNGCACCGTGGTCGAGACGGTCCAGTTCGACGCATAGCCGGACCAGGTCATCAAGGACGCTGAGGTCGGTGTCGCCGGTGACAACCGGGGCCAGGGTCGCGTCGCAAGTGGCGGCCTCGGCGGCGGCACCTTCGAGCCACGCCGCACCATCGCTGGCCCCTTCGGAGGCGGCGGCCCGGCGGGCGGCCCACCGGACCCGGACCGCGGTGATCCACTCACCTTCCAGGACCGATCCGTCGTCCAGGACGCGGAGCTCGGCCAGGGAGACGTGGACCCAGCCCTTGACGGGCTGGCCAGCCCGCTCAGGGAGCAGTCCGCTGGCCAGCAGGCGCTTCATCGCGTCGGCCAGCGCATCGTGGTAACGCTGGCCGTGAGTACGGGTGTCCTCCGCATCGACGGGGGCGGACAGGGCGTCCAGCACGGCGGTGATGACCGCACTGCACTCGGGGGTTAGGTCGCCGCTGAGCACGCCTGCGCCGCCGAGCGTGGTCTCGATCCGCACCTGCCGGTCCTCGAAGCCGTCGTCGGGGTCGTGGTCGGGATCGGCGGGCAGGGACCGGGTGTAAATCTCCATCGCCAGCTCGACCAGGTCCTGCTGGTCCGCGCCGGCCCGCGCGGCGGCGACCAGGATCGCGTCGGCGGCCTCCCGGCAGTCCTCGGGCAGCTTGTCCGTCCACCCGCACAGCTTGCGCGCGTAGGACTCCGACAGGACGTATCCCTCGGCGAGAGCGGCGGCGACCAGGGGGTGGGCGTCAGCGCGGCGGGCCCATGCGGTGTGGGCGGTGGCGGCGCCCTTGGTGATGCGGGTCCGGTGAATCAGCCAGGACCGAGGGCTGTAGTCCGCGTCGGCGGAATAGCCCCGGCCGGAGATGAACGAGCCCAGGACCACGGCCCGCGTCGCGGTGGTCATCGAGTCGACCTGCTCGAGGTCCTGCAGGCACTCCGCCTGCTCCTCAGTGACCATCTCGGCCGCGCTGGCGCGGTAGAAACTCATGACGGCGCGCAGCATCTCCCGTGCCTCGGCCGTGCTCCCGGGCGACGAAACGGTACTCACCTGGCTCACCTCCCTCACCGGGCGAGGGCCTATTCTGATTACTTGTTCTATGATAACATCCACCACCGACATTTCTCGAACGCCTCGCCGATGAAACAGAGCCCGGCACCTAGTGGAGGCGCCGGGCTCTGCGGATGGTGCGGGTTTGGTCAGGCCTTGGCTTGCATGCTCGAGCGGGCCGGGTTGCCCTGCTGGGCGGCCTTGGGATCCTTCTCGGTCTGCTTGGCGCGGACGCCCGCCTCGACCCGGTCGCCGAGGTTCTTGTCGACGTTGCGCCAGTACTGGAAGGCGCGTTCCAGGACGGGTTCGGTCACCCCGTTGAGCAGGTGGCCGACGACGTTGCTGACCATGCGCTCGCGGGCCGCGTCGTCCAGGACCTCGCGGACCATGGTGCCGGCTTGGCCCCAGTCGTCGTCCTGCTGGTGCGGGGTGTAGGCCGAGCGGACCAGGTCCCCGTCGGTGTGCCAGCTGGCCGGCCTGTAGCGTTCGCTGTCGGCCTTCGGGCCGCCCTTGGAGTTGGGCGCGTAGACCGGGTCGTGGACGTTGACGACCCGCATCACGCCGTCCTTGCTGTAGCTATGCACCTCGACCTGCGGGCTGTTGACCGGGATCTGCTTGTAGTTGACCCCGAGCCGGGCGCGGTGCGCGTCGGCGTAGGAGAACCCGCGGGCCAGCAACATCTTGTCCGGGGACAGCGCGATGCCGGGAACCAGGTTGTTCGGCTCGAACGC
>PLIQ01000214.1:0-373 GCA_003140115.1 Actinomycetota bacterium
CCGCCGAGGTTGGAGAAGTGGTTGGGGCCCTTCTCGAACACCACCACCTGCCACCCGGCCTGCGCGAGCACCATCGCGGCGATCGAGCCGCCCGCGCCGCTGCCGATCACCACGGCCTTGCTCATTACAGCGCTCATTACAGGGCGCCGAGGAGCTTGAGCACGTCGGCCACGATGCCGGTGTTGTCGACCGGATCGGGCCCGTCCGACCGCGAGACCTCATCGGGGGTGTAGCCGCGCGGCTGGATGTCGCCGGGGAAGGCGATGTCCTTCCAGCCGGCCAGGCCCTGGTTGCCGCCGTATTCCGGGGCCGCGTACAGACCCTCGATCGTGTGCTCGAACAGCAGCGACGTGAACGAACTCACCGACGACAT
>PLIQ01000214.1:412-29680 GCA_003140115.1 Actinomycetota bacterium
TCGATATAGCCGGTCACGTCGGCCTCGCGGGCCCCCGGGTGCCCAGCTTCGGCCGGGTCGTCAGCAGGCCCGGGCGCGATCCGCGCGGTCGCGGCCTCGACGACCGCGGCCTGATGGCTGGTGAAGAAGCGCGGGGTCCGCTGGCTGGTCGAGCCAGCAGGCGAGGTACAGCCCCCGGCGCCCAGGACCGCCACCGAGGCGATGGTGACCGGGATGGCACCGATGACGGTGCGGCGCCGCACGCCGCCAGACGACGAGCCGCCACCAGTGATAGATGACACGCGGCAAGTCTAGGCATGCCAGAGGTGCAGCAGGAAGACAATCCAGGCACGCCAGAGGTTCAGCGGAAAGAGTTACGGTAACCGAGTACCCGGCGTTCCCGGCGTAGCGCGCCGGACACGATCCGGTTCCGCCACGGCGTGCTGACCGCGGCCCGGTAGCCCGGTTCCTCGAGCACCGCGGGACCGGTCAGCTCGTGCAGGGAGAGGAAATCGGGGCCCAGTGGCTCGGAGCCGCCAATCAGTCTCCACCTGCGGATCCGCCGCCAGCCGGGGACTTCGAGCAGCATCGGGATGTGCTCCTGCTGGTACCAGGCGGTCATGTCGTCTTCCATGTCCGTCGGCACCGAGTTGGCCACCGCCAGGATCACCGGCGCCGGCCCGTCGGCGCCCGTATCCGGGGCCGCACGATCCTCGCTGAGCTGCTCGTAGATCCGCCGGTCGACCGTGGCCAGGTGCGACATGATGAACTTCTCCCGCTCGCTGCCGCCCGCGAGCAGCGCCTGGTACTCCGGGCTTTCCAGCACCTGCGGGCTCTCCAGGTCGTACAGTGCCACCCACCGCGGCGTGGCCTCGTCCAGCGCCTGGTACCGGTGCGCGCCGACCAACCCCGGCACCCGAAGCCGGGCGGGCCCGTGCTCGTGGTCGTACCAGTCGTGGTACTCCGCTTCGCTCACGGGCCCGACCCCGGGGTCGGTGTAGACAAACAGCAGTCCTGCGGCCATGACCAACAAGGCTAGACGGTGCCGGAAACCGGCTCAGGCGAGTCGGTGGGCGCCGCCAGCGGGTCGATCCCGGCCAGGTCCTCCCGCTTGACGCGGATCGCGAGCACCGTGATGAGCAGCCCGATGACCGCGATCCCGGCCGAGACCACGTACCCCTTGGAGAACCCGACCGAGTACGCGTGGTCGGTGATCGCCCTGGCCGCCGCGGCCTGCTGGGCGGCCGACAGGTGCCCGGCCGCGTGCTTGGCCGCCGCGGCCGCCGCCGCGACCTGCGAGTGGACGCTGGTCGCCACCGCGCTCCACGCCACTGTGCCGAGGATCGCCAGCCCGATCGACCCGCCGACCTGCTGGCCCACGTTCAGCAGCGACGACGCCACGCCCGCGTCGGCGTCGGCCACCTTGATCAGCGAGACCAGCGACAGCGGCACGAAGATCAGCCCCATCCCGAGCGCGGTGACCAGCATCGGCCCGAGCAGCCCGGAGACGTAGTGGCTGTTCTCGTTGATCCGGGACAGCCAGAACAACCCGCCGGTGGCCACGACGCTGCCGGCCAGCATCAGCGGCCGGGCGCCGATCCGNNAGGAAGAAGAACATGCCGAACAGCGCGGTCCCCACGCACAGGCTGATCAGGTAGGCCCCGGTCCGGTCCCGGCTGCGCAGCACCCGCATCGGCACCAGCGGCTGCTTGCTGCGCACCTCGATGAACCCGAACGACACCAGCAGCACCACCGCCGCCACCAGGGACACGATCACCTTGGTGTCGCCCCAGTGCGACACGCCGTCCGGGGTGGTGGCCGCGTAGGACAGCCCGTAAACCAGCGCGCCCAGGCCGAGCGATCCGGTGATCGCGCCCGGTAGGTCGAACTGACCCCGCCGCCGCGTAGACTCCGGCAGCACCCGCGTGGCCAGGAACGCGACGACCAGGCCGATCGGCACGTTGACGAATAGCACCCAGCGCCAGCTGGCGTATTCGACCAGCAGGCCGCCCGCCATCAGGCCGATGCCTCCGCCGGCGATGCTCATCGCCGCATACACGCCCATCGCGCGGTTGCGCGGCGGGCCCTCGGGGAAGGTCACGGCGATCAGCGACAGCGCCGTGGGTGCGGCAAATGCACCGCCGATGCCCTGCACGACGCGCGCGGTGAGCAGCCATGCCTCGCTGGTCGCGAACCCGCCGAGCAGCGAGGCCAGCGAGAAGAGCAGGATCCCGGCGATGAAGATCCGGCGGCGCCCCAGTAGGTCGCCGGACCGTCCGCCGAGCAGCAACAGCCCGCCGAACGCCAGCGCGTACGCGTTGACGACCCATTCCAGGTTGGTGCCGGAGAAGTGGAGCGCGGTCTGGATGTGCGGCAGGGCGACGTTGACGATGGTCGCGTCGAGCACGACCATCAGCTGCGCCGTCGCGATGACGGCGAGGGCCAGGCCCAGCCGCCGCTGCGGAGCGCCTGAGCTTGGCGTCGCGGTGGCGTTTGACGCCGCCGCGGTACTGACCTCCCGGGCTGTGGCGCCGTTCAGCGCGGCCTGCCCGGTGTCTGGCGATGTGGCGGACAAGATTTAATCTCCCTAGCTTGAGAGCGCACTGAACTCTCGCCGTGACCGGTCAGGTGTCTTGGTCACGCGCAGTGCTTATGTTCAAAACTTTTCGGCCGAACGACCGCCGTATCAGCCCCCGTACATGTGTCTTCGTCCCGCGTGGTCGTCCCCCGTTGGACGACCGTGCGGCTGAGTTGTCATCGGTTATGACGAGACAACCGCCACGGTTGTGACACCATCACCTCCCCTGCCGAGATCTGAGCATCTTCCGCATCAGTCCGAGCAGGCACCGCCGCTCGCTGGTGTCCAGGGTGTTGCACCAGGGCGCGCGGGCCGCGAGCTCCCCGTATACCCGGTCCCTGACGCTCACCCCTTCCGGGGTGAGCACGATGTTCTTGCTCCGCCGGTCACGCTGGGAGGGTTCCCGCCGGGCCAGGCCGTGCTTCTCCAGCGCATCGGCGACGGAGGTGACGAAGGAGGGATCGCAGCCCATCCTCAGCCCGAGTTCCTTCATCGTCATGGGCGTCTCGAGCTTGAGCAGTGCCATGGCGTCGCTGCCGGACAGCCCGAAGTGGGCCGCGACGCCCTGACCGAGGTCGTGAGCATGTTTGATGAGCTCGCTCAGCGCGTCGGTAATCTGCTGGTTCAGCTCGTCGTCGCTGGCTTCGCGGGCCGTCATGAGCGGCGTCGCGTGCGGGACCGGTTCCGCGTCCAGCGCGGTCGTGCTGCCGTGCTGATCATCCATCATGCTCACCCCCATCCGTTGCCTGAGCTCCTCAACAGTTGAGTAACTCAACCATATTGCCGCGTACCGAACCAGGCAAGTAAATATCGGCCCGGAGAGTGTGGCTTCGCTCACGGCGAAGCGGGGGTGGCCGACGCGCCGAAGGCTCAACTGCTGGCCGCCCTGCGGCGTCATTACCAGCGAACGTTCACACTGGCAGTGTCACAATTGCGACGGCGAACGGAAGGCGGGCCGCGATGGCCGAGGCCGGGCACGAAGGCGCAGACCCAGGGAGCCACACGCCCACCGGGTCACCGGGCCGGCGCATGTTCCTGCGGTTCGCCGCCGCGGCCGGCGGCGTCTCCTTGCTCTCGGCGTGCAGCGGGAACGCCAGCGCGCCCGCGGCGAGCGGCAGCACGGCCGCGGCCAGCCTGGGCTCGACCGGCGGCGCGGCCACGTCCACCCGGGCCAGCGCGGCCTCCGGGCCGCCGACCTCCGCCGACTGGACGGCGCTGGCCCGCGACCTGTCCGGGCCGCTGATCCGGCCGGGGGAGTCCGGTTACACCACGGCCAAGGAACTCTTCGACCCGCGTTTCGACTCGCTGCACCCGGCCGGGATCGCCTATTGCCGCAACCCGCACGACGTGGCGACCAGCCTGGCCTTCGTCCGCAAGTACCAGATCCCGGTCGCCGCCCGGTGCGGCGGCCACAGCTATGCGGGCTGGTCGTCGACCAGCGGCCTGATCATCGACGTGACCCGGATGGCCGGGGTGAACGTCAGCGGCGGCACCGCGACCGTGGGCGCGGGCACCCGGCTGATCGACTTCTACAACGGGCTCTCGGCGCACGGCCGCGCGGTGCCCGGCGGCTCCTGCCCGACGGTGGGCATCTCCGGCCTGACCCTGGGCGGCGGTATCGGGGTGGTGGGCCGGGCCTACGGACTGACCTGCGACAACGTCACATCCCTGCAGATCGTCACAGCTGACGGCCAGATCCGCACTGCCAACGCGAAAACCAACTCCGACCTGTTCTGGGCCTGCCGCGGTGGCGGTGGCGGCAACTTCGGCGTGGTCACCTCGTTCACCTTCACCACCCACCCGGCCGGGAACATCTGCCTGTTCTTCCTGTCCTGGCCGTGGTCGCAGGCGGCCCAGGTCATCTCGGGCTGGCAGTCCTGGGCGCCGCACGCCCCCGACCAGCTCTGGTCGAACCTGCACCTGGCCGCGGCGCCCGGCGGCTCGATCCCGTCCATCCAGGTGGGCGGGACCTACCTGGGCTCGGTGAGCGGGGCAGCGGCTCAGCTGGAGAAGCTGTACGCCGCGGTCGGGTCCGACCCGTCCTCCCCGTTCCTGGAGAGCACCACCTGGCTGCACGCGATGCTGGTCGAGGCGGGCTGCGCGAGCCTGACCGTGAACGAGTGCCACCTGCCGACCCAGACCTCCGGGGGCCAGCTCTCCCGGGCCTCGGAGTCCGCCAAGTCCGACTTCTTCACCAAGCCGCTGAGCAGCCACGGGATCGGCACCCTGCTGGCCGGGGTGGAGAACTTCCAGAAGGTGGCCGGCGCACCCGGCGCGTCGGGCGGTATCGCGCTCGACGCGCTCGGCGGCGCGATCAACCGCGTCGCGCCCGGCGCGACCGCGTTCGTACACCGCAACGGGCTCTTCGACGCCCAGTACACCACGACGTGGCCGGTCGGCTCGGCGTCCGCCGAGGTGGCGCGGCAGCACGCGTGGCAGCAGTCCTTCTGGCAGTCCATGCGCCCCTACGCCAGCGGCCAGGCCTACCAGAACTACATCGACCCCAGCCTGACCAACTGGCGGCAGGCCTACTACGGCGCCAACTACACCCGGCTCACGCAGGTCAAGGCCACCTACGACCCGCACCGCCTGTTCAGCTTCCCCCAGGCCGTCTGAGGGCGCACAAACGAACGGGTGCCCAGCCGCTGGCTGGGCACCCGTCCTTAAGCGGACCCGCCTGCTAGAACGAGGAGAACAGGCAGGGGTTGATGTGCGTCGGTCCGATGAACTGGGGGTAACCGTACGTGGCGAACTGGTCCGTCCCGTACTGTGCATCCTTGCCGAGGTTGGACACGCCGAACCCGGAGGACACGTTGCCGAACTCAAGTGAGCAGCCGCCGTTCCCCAGGACCTGAGACCAGTACGGGTAGAAGTTGCCCGGTCCCGCAGGCGGCACCGTGCAGCCGGCCGCGGTGGCGCTGGCGTTGGCGTAGTTTCCGCCGCCGCACTCCCACTCGCTCAGGGCGACGTCGGTCTGGATGCGGTACTCCTGGTACTGCCCGCCGTTCGAGGTGGGGAAGCTTTCAACGAACGACGACGGGTCCTGCGCCGTCGGCGCGGGACCGGTGGGCCATGATCCCTGGTAGTACGGCGGGCCGAGGAAGTCCAGGTCGCCGTTCTGGAACAGGTCGTCCTGGCAGCCCGTCATCTCGTCCGGTGGGCTCGACGTGCCGGGCCCGTCGTAGCCTTGATGGGTAGCGCCCTCGGTGTAGCACACCGCGTTACCGATCTCCGCCGAGGTCCTCTGGATCCCGGGCGCGCTCTCGTAGGGGCTCGAACACTTGTTGTACATCGGGCTGGTGTCGCTCGGGTCGATCGGGTTGGGGCTGATCTGGTCGCTGAGCGAGGTGCAGGGCTCCCAGTGGCCGGTCTCGAACTCGGTGCTGATGTCGACCTGGTCCGCGCCCCACGAGTTGATGTTGCCGGACTTGGCCGTGTTGAACTCCGGCTGGAAGTTGAACGGCGTGCCGGAGCAGTTGGCCATCGAGGTGGTCTCGAAGCCGTTGGCCGCTGACGCCTGCATGAAGCCGCTCTGATGCGTCGTGAGGTCGTCCATCACCACTTCGAAGGCGTCACCACCGCCCGGTGCGGGCGCGTCGGACATGTGGAAGGAGATCTTGTCGCCCGGGTTCATGAGCAGCGTCTCGCCGTTGTTCACGAATGTGCTGGTGTCCGCGCTCGCCGGACCCGGCGGCCCGGTTGGCACCCCGTTCCGCTGGATGAAGCCGAAGTTGCTCGGCTCTTCACAGTTTGTGTTGCAGGACGCGAATGCGGCGGTGCACTCCAGGCTGTCGATGGTCAGAGCCGCGCACCAGTGCGTGTCGTCGCAGCTCTGGCTGTCGACGAAGGGCGGGTTGCCCGGCGGGTAGAACTGCATCTCCATGAAGGCCGAGCCCCCGCCGAGATTGGTGGTGCAATCCGGGCTGACGCAGGTCGGGGCGTTGGAGTCCGATTCAGGCGTGCAGGCCGTCTGCGGGAATGAGTTGGGGTCGCACAGGGCCATCGAGAACCACGGCGCGGGACTGAGTTCGAACCAGTCCGTGACGTCATGGCCGGGGTCGACGTCGGTGGGCGCCGCCTGGGGGTTCTTGCCGAGGGTGAGGTTCCAGGTCACGTTATTACCGGACCCGGGGGTGCTGGAGATGAAGTCCGTGTCGGGTTCATCATGCCCGATGTAGTGACCGTTGTCGTAGAACCGGCCGTCCCAGGTGTTGGCGTTCGCCTTGCTGGTGCCGCGGATGTCGGTGCAGTTCATCGTGCCCCGCACCGGCTTCTGAACGGGGCTGAAGCCGTTGCAGTCCAGTTCGCCCCGGGGGGCGGCGTTGACGCTGGTGGTGATGTTGGCCGACACCTTGGCCGTCGTGGCGGCGTGGGCGGGCACGCCGCTGCTCCAGGCCACGCCAAAGAACAGCGTTATCGCGCTGATGATGCCGAGGAGCACCCTAGATCTCAACTTGTGCACGTGCGATCGTTCCCCTCACCGTCTGCTTATGCCGGATACCTGTAGGTACTGGACAAAAACTTCATAGTCCTGTGCGACTGTGAGCGCTACCGGGTTCACCAAGTTGTGTCTCAAAGGATTGCAACACGTTCGCATCGTCGGATAAATGCGCACCTAGTTCGCAATATGTGTGCTTAATGGGTCTTATGTTGTTTCGAACCACCACACGGCAACGTCCGGTGCGCAGCCAGGAGTCTCACGGGCAGACGGTAGGCGGGCATGATGGTATGTCCGCGAATATTGGGTATCCGACGTGCGTGACGGCAGCTACCCCCGACTGAGGGTTCCGATGACAAGTAACACTGAGCTTGACCCTGCGGCCGCCGCAACTGGCCGCGACCAGGCGCCCGTCCTGCTGGTCGAGGATGACGACGGTGACGCCCTGCTCGTGGAGGAACTGCTGCGAGAAGTGGGCGCTCCGGTCGTCGTGCTGCGCGCGCGGTCACTCGGCCAGGCTGCCACCATGGTCTCCGGGGTCGCGTGCGTGCTGCTGGACCTCGGCTTGCCGGACTCGCAGGGCCTGCAGGGACTGAGGCGGTTGCTACGGCTCGAGCCGGAGGCGGCCATCGTCGTGCTGACCGGAGAGGCGAACGAGCACCTAGGCGAGCAGGCCGTCCGGGCCGGAGCCCAGGATTACCTGGTCAAGGGCGAGGTCGACGGGCCTATGCTGCACCGGGTGATCCGGTACGCGGTCGAGCGGCGTCGCGCCGAGGAGGCTCAGCGGGAGCTGCGGATCGCGCAGGTGCTGGCCCAGGAGAACGCGCGGCTGGAGCGCGGCCTGCTGCCCTCGCCGCTGCTGGCCGACCCGCGGCTGAGCGTGTCGGCGCGCTGCCTGGCCGGCGGCCAGCAGCACCTGCTGGGCGGGGATTTCTACGACGTCGTCGAGGCAGCCGACGGCTGGGTGCACGCCCTCATCGGCGACGTCTGCGGGCGCGGTCCGGCCGAGGCCGCCCTCGGCGTCTGCCTGCGGGTGGCCTGGCGCACCCTGGTGCTGGCCGGCCGGCCCGCCGACGAGATCCTGGCCACCCTCAACCAGCTACTTGAGTACGAGCGGCAGGACGACACGATGTTCGCCACGATGTGCATGATGTCGGTGACCCCCGACCGGAGCGCCGGCTGGGTGCGCATGGCGGGCCACCTGCCGCCGCTGCTGGTCACCCGCGGCGGCGTGCTGGAGCTGCAGACCCCGACGTCGCCGCCGCTGGGCCTGGGCCAGGTCCGGCACTGGCCGGGGACCCAGTTCGGGCTCGACGGCAGCTGGTCGGTGCTGCTGTACACCGACGGGCTGATCGAAGGCCGGATCGGGAAGGGCTCCGAGCGGCTCGGCAGCGAAGGCTTGATGGACCTGATCAGGGCGGAGCTGCGGACCGCGCCGCCGCCGGTCGGTGACGGCGAGACGGGCGCGGCTGGCACGCTCG
Source organism: Actinomycetota bacterium (assembly GCA_003140115.1). The sequence continues at coordinate 8,889 of PLIQ01000214.1, forward strand.
CCGACGACGTGCTGCTGGACCGGGTGATCGAGGATGTCCGCGAGCTCAACGGCGGAGACCTGGACGACGACCTGGCCATCCTCGCGCTCGGCTTTTCATCTGCCCGATGAGCGGTACGAAACGGGCCGACGCGGCCAGGCGCTGGCCGCTCAGCCGGATCGTGGGCGTGGCCGTGCTGGCCCTGCTGCTGTTTTCGGTGGCCGCCGTGACGGTCGGCGCGTTCGCCGTGCTCAACCTGAGCCACGCCCGGGGACGGGTGGTCAACGTTCTGGACCCGGCCGCCATCCAGGTCGAGCAGCTCGACAACTCCTTGCTCAACCAGGAGACCGGCGTGCGCGGCTATGCATTGAGCGGGCAGCTAAGCTTCTTGGCGCCGTACGACACCGGCGTAACCGAGGAGAAGGCCGCCATCGCCAGCCTTCGCGGGGCGCTGGGCCAGCTGCCGACCGCGACTCGGGGGGACCTGGCCAGCGTGACCGCCCAGGCGCACTACTGGCGCGCCCACTACGCCGAGGCGGCCATTGCCCTGGTCAAGCGCACCGGCAAGCCGACCGTCGGCGGCAACGTTATCGCGGGTAAGGGCTATTTCGATGCCCTCCGGACGAAGGTCGCCAAACTCCAGAGCGACATCTCAAGCGCCAGGAATCATGCCCTCGCCACCCTGAGCCGGTCATCCTCAGTGCTCGACGCCGTGTTCATCGCGGTCGCGATCGGCCTGGCGCTCATCGTCGTGCTGCTTGCGCTGGGCCTGCGGGCTACCGCGATCAGGCCGCTGCACCGGCTGGCGGCCCAGGTCCGCCGGGTGGCCGACGGTGACTTCGAGCACGAGGTCACCGTGCCCGGCCCCCGGGAGGTGACCCACCTGGCCGCCGACGTGAACACCATGCGGGAGCGCATCCTGCAGGAACTGTCGGCCACCCAGGAGGCCAACGCGATCCTGCAGGCCCACGCGACCGAGCTTCAGCGCTCCAATTCCGAGCTCGAGCAGTTCGCCTACGTCGCGTCACACGACCTGCAGGAGCCGCTGCGCAAGGTCGCGAGCTTCACCCAGCTGCTGCAGCGACGGTACGCGGGGAAGCTGGACGCCCGGGCCGATCAGTACATCGAGTTCGCGGTGGACGGGGCCAAGCGCATGCAGGCGCTGATCAACGACCTGCTCGCCTACAGCAGGGTCGGCCGGTCCGAGCGCGAGCCGGCCCTGGTCTCCAGCGACACGGCACTCACCCAGGCCCGGGCCAACCTGGCCGAGCAGATCGAGGAAACCGGCGCTACCATCGAGACCGGCCACCTGCCGCTCGTGCTGGCGGAGTTGCCGCTGCTCATCGCGGTGTTCCAGAACTTGCTCAGCAACGCGCTGAAGTTCAGCGGCGGAAAGCCGCCGCGGATCGTGGTCACGGTCCGCCGTGACGAGCCGTTCTGGCTGTTCTCGTTCAGCGACAACGGGATCGGGATCGAGCCGGAATACGCCGAGCGTATCTTCGTGATCTTCCAGCGGCTGAACGAGCGGAGCGCCTACGCGGGCACCGGCATCGGCCTGTCCATGACCCGCAAGATCATCGAGTACTTTGGCGGCCGGATCTGGCTCGACACCACCTTCAACGGCGGCACGCGGTTCTACTTCACCCTGCCGATGCCGCAGGAAACCATCACCCCCGAGCTGGCGGATCCGCTCGGAACCCCGGACAATCAGAACGCCCCGGCGCTGCTGCCGCCCCCCGACCCGGCCGCGGAGCTCGAACACCGACAGGACGAGGAAACCGATGACCGATTGCGGTGATTCCAAGGTGATAGATGTGCTGTTGGTGGAGGACGACGAGGGCGACGTCCTCATGACCAAGGAAGCCTTCGAGTACTACAAGATACGTAACCGCCTGCACGTCGTTTCCGACGGGGAGCAGGCCCTGCAGTTCCTGCACAAGACCGGCCCGTACGCCGACGTCCCACGTCCCGGGCTGATCCTGCTCGACGTCAACCTGCCCCGGCGCAGCGGCCTGGAGGTACTCGCCGAGCTGAAGCAAGATCCCGACCTGCTGCTCATTCCCGTGATCATGCTGACCACCTCGAGCGCCGAGGAGGACATCGTCCGCAGCTACTCGCTGCACGCCAACGCGTTCGTCACCAAACCGGTCGACTTCGAGCACTTCATCGACGCGATCCGCCAGATCGACAACTTCTTCCTGACCCTGGTCTGCCTGCCTATCTGACCGGGCCGTAGGATCTTAGCGCTGCTAAGGACAACGAAGGGGAGCCTGATGTACGACGCCACGCTGGCCGAGACCGTCACCATCCGCGGCGACGGCGGAGACGAGATCGAGGCCTACCTGGCCCGGCCGATGAGCCCGGGACCGCACGGCGGCGTGGTGGTCATCCATCACATGCCCGGCTACGACGCAGCCACCAAGGAGATCGCGCGGACGTTCGCCGTGAACGGCTACAACACGATCATGCCGAACCTTTACCACCGCGACGCTCCCGGAGCCAGCCCGGACGACGCCGCCGCGGCGGCCCGCGCCCAGGGTGGCGTGCCGGACGCCCGGCTGATCGGCGACGTGGCCGCCGCGGCCGCCTCTCTGCGCGGGCTGACCTCCGCCAACGGCAAGGTCGGCGTGATCGGCTACTGCTCCGGCGGGCGCCAGTCCGTCCTGGCCGCCTGCAGCCTGCCGCTCGACGCCGCCGTCGACTGCTACGGCGCGTTCGTAGTCGGAACCCCGCCCGAGGGCATGCCGTTGAAGGTCGGCCCCATCAAGCACCTCATCAAGGACCTGTCCTGCCCGCTGCTCGGTCTGTTCGGCGCCGACGATCAGTACCCGTCGCCTGAGCAGGTGGCCGAGCTCGAGCAGGAGCTGAAGGACCAGGGCAAGACCTACGAGTTCCATTCCTACGAAGGCGCCGGGCACGCGTTCTTCTCGGTGAACCGCCCCGCCTACCGCCCCGAGGCCGCGGTCGACGGCTGGAACCGCATCTTCACCTGGTTCAACCGCTACCTCTCCTAGCCCGCCACCGGGCGGGCAGCGCGGCCCCCGCGCCACAGCGCGCCCCCGCGCCGCAGCGCCCCTGCGCGCCACCGCCACACCGCAGCCCCGGCCCACAGCGTGGATGTGGCACCGTGACGGGAAGATCCATCAGGCTGCCACAGCCACGTGGTTAGGGCGAGCCCGCGCCTGTGATGCGAGGGACTGGAGTGGTGGGGCTGACCCTAGTGAGCGCTGGAGGCGGCCCAGATGTTGATGCCCGCGTCTACCGCGTCGCGGTCGATGGCGGCTAGTTCTTCGGCGGTGAAGTCGGTATGAGCGGCCGCGGCCAGGTTTTCCTCTAGCTGGGCCACGCTGCTGGCGCCGATCAGGGCCGAGGTCACCCGCGGGTCCCGCAGGACCCAGGACACCGCCATCTGAGCCAGCGTCTGGCCCCGGGACCCGGCGATCTCGTTCAGCGCGCGGACGTGCGCCAGCGTCCGGGGCGCGATCTGGTCCGACGACAGCGAGCCGTTCAGGCTGGCCCGCGAGCCGGTCGGCACGCCGTTCAGGTACTTACCGGTGAGCACGCCCTGAGCCAGCGGCGAGAACGCGATACAGCCCACGCCCTCGCGGCCGAGCACCTCCAGCAGCCCGCCTTCGATCCAGCGGTTCAGCATCGAGTACGACGGCTGGTGGATCAGCAGCCGGATGCCCATCTGACGAAGCACGGCCAGCGCCTCCTCGGTCCGTTCGGCCGAATACGAGGAGATCCCGACGTACAGGGCCTTGCCCGACCGGACCGCGGTATCCAGCGCGCTCATCGTCTCCTCGAGCGGCGTGTCCGGGTCGAACCGGTGGGAGTAGAAGATGTCCACGTACTCCAGGCCCATCCGGCGCAGCGACTGGTCCAGGCTGGCCAGCAGGTACTTGCGGGAGCCGTGATCGCCGTACGGGCCGGGCCACATGTCGTAGCCGGCCTTGGTCGAGATGATCAGCTCGTCGCGGTACGGACGCAAGTCCTCTCGCATGATCCGGCCGAAGTTGGTCTCCGCGCTGCCGTAGGGCGGGCCGTAGTTGTTGGCCAGGTCGAAGTGCGTGACGCCCAGGTCGAACGCCCGGCGGATGATCGCGCGTTGGTCCTCGATCGGCTTGCCGTCCCCGAAGTTCTGCCACAACCCGAGTGAAATCTCGGGCAGCAGCACACCGCTGCGTCCGCAGCGACGGTAGGGGATCTTGCTGTAACGGTCATCGGCGGCTTCGTAAGTCATGCCAGAAAGTCTTCCATCTGCTCCCGGACGGCGGATGGCGGGTGGCTGCCGGCCGTCCGGCGCGTACCTGTTATCGTCCATGAGGGAGAGGAGCCGCGATGTGCACGTACCTGACGGAGAAGGTTTCGATCACGGGTAGCGGGAAGGGGCCGGCCGGCTGGTTCACGGTGACCGACGCGAGCGTGTACTTCGACCACCCGGTGCACGCACCGGCCGAGCACACCCTCAACATCGACTTCCTCGACCCGGGCGCAGGGCCTTCGGCGCGGGTCGCGGTGGAGCTCACCGCGGACTCGGCGCGGGCCTTGGTCAAGGCTATCCAGGCCACCCTGGACGCCGCGCCCCCCGGCCTGGCCACCTAGCTCGCCGGGGCCCATCGGAGCTTCCCGTCGCCTGAGCCCCTCGAACGCCCAGGAATGTCAGTGCCTCATGCGAATATGCGTATGAAGGCCGATGGCTAACCGGGATGGAGGCGGCAGGGATGCGGTTCGTGGTGGAGCGCGACGCGCTCGCTGAGGCGGTCGCCTGGATAGCGCGCTCGCTGCCGTCCCGGCCCGTGCTCCCGGTGCTGTCCGGACTGCTGCTTCAGGCGGCGGCCGACGGGCTGGTCCTGTCCTGCTTCGACTACGAGGTATCGGCCCGGATCAGCATCGACGCGGACGTGACCGAGCCGGGGACGGCACTGGTGCCCGGGCGCCTGCTAGCCGAGATCACCCGTAGCCTGCCGGGGCACCCGGTCGAGGTGGACGATAAGGACGACGTGACCCTGACCTGCGGGCCCGCCTCGTTCAGCCTGGTCACACTGCCCATCGGGGAGTACCCGCGGTTGCCTGAGCTGCCCCGGCTGGCCGGCACCGTCGACGGCGGCGTGTTCGCCACGGCGATCGGCCAGGTCGCTCCGGCGGCCAGCCGGGACGACACGCTGCCCGTCATCACGGGGGTGAACGTCGAGATCGAGGGCGACACGATCACGCTGGTGGCGACCGACCGGTACCGGCTGGCCATCCGGGAGCTGGGCTGGCACCCCGCTCGTCCCGAGACCAGCAGCACGCTCCTGGTCCTGGCCAAGACGCTGGCCGACGCGGCCCGGATGATGGTCCCGGGCGTGCCCGTCCGGATCATGACGCGCGGCACGGACGGGACCGGGACTAGCCGGAACGGTGGCACCGATCTAGGGGGCTCGCTACGGGCGGCCGACGCGATGATCGGATTCGAGTCGGGCGGGCGCCGGCTGACCACGCGGCTGATCGCGGGGGAGTACATCAAGTACAGCTCGAAGTTCCCGGCGGACTTCGGCAGCTACGGCGACATGCCGGCCGTCCCGCTGGCCGAGGCGGTCAAGCGGGTCGCGCTGGTCGCCGAGCGGGGTAGCTCCGTCCGGCTGTCGTTCGAGCCGGGGAAGGTCACCATCGAGGCCGGGACCAAAGGCCAGGCGCGGGCCCGGGAGACGGTGCCCGCCGATTTCTCCGGCGAGGAGTCCGCGATCGCGTTCAGCCCGCAGTACTTGGTCGACGGCCTCGCCGCCGCCCTGGCCGCCGCGGCCGGCGCCCCGCCCTCCGCCCCGGAAGCCTCGGGCACCGCAAGAGGTCCGGAGGCTCACGGCCCGGCCAAGTCCGAGCGGGACGGGACCGCGACCCCCGCCGAGGGGCGCATCCGCCTGCAGTTCACCAGCCCGACGAAGCCGGCGCTGATCACCGGCAGTCCGCAGGCCGGCGATGAGTCCGCCCCGGACTACCGCTACCTGGTCGTCCCGCTCCGTTCGCTGGCCAGCGCCTGACCGCAGCAGGACACAGCGCCNNCAGCAGGACACAGTAAGGCAGCAATTGCCGGGCCACGCTTCCGCCCGTCCGGCAGCGGCTGGATAGTCGGATTATCGGGAGAGGAAGAGGGCACCGGGGGCGAGCTCGGGTCGTGGGCGCCGCGGCCGGCACCACGCTCGCGCTCGCTCTGCTGGCGTGCGGCTGCGTGTTCGCCGCCCTGGCCGGGCCCGCGGTGAGCCTGCACCTGCGAACCGAGGCCCTGCAGCAAGCGCTGAGCCGGCTCGGGCCGCTAGGTACGGCCATCCAGGTGACCGGGAGCTGGAACACGTTTACCGAGGCCTATACCGGCCAGCCCGTCCTCACCGACGACAACCTGTCGGCCGCGACCCTCCAGATTGCGGGCGGCCTGTCAGACTCGGTGCCGATCGGCGTGGGCAGCTGGGGCGGGCTGACCACCACGCTGCATAACGTCGCCTCCGGGACGGCCCGCCTGCCGGCCGGGTACCTCCCTGAGCTCGAGGTTATCTACCGTGACCAGCTGACGAGCAACGCCCAGACGGTCGCCGGGCAGGTCACGGCCGCCCCACGCGGTGCCATCGGGGTGACGGTCACCGAACAGACCGCGGCACGCTACGGGCTGCACATCGGTTCCCGCCTGCAGCTCAAGAGTCCCAACGGCCCGGTCCCGATCCAGGTCACGGCAGTGGTCCGCGAGCGTGATCCGGCCGGCACGTTCTGGACCGCGGATCCGCTGGCCACCGCCCCCGACCTGACCAGGAACCCGACCACCGGCCAGGTCAGCCTGGAGGGCGCGGTCCTGGCCGACCCGGGCCAGCTGGCCGCCGTACAGAGCGCCTTCTGTCCGGCCCTCGGCGGTTCCTGCGACCGCATGCAACTGCAATGGGAATTCCCGGTCGTCGTCGCTGGGGTGACCGCGGACCAGGCCCAGGCGTTCGTGAACGATCTCGCCTCCGCCGGCGATTCGCTCTACTCGCAGATCGCGGCGGCCGCGCCCGACCTTACCGTCAGCGAGCCGATGACCGGGACGCTAACCGCCTTCATCGCCGCCCAGACCGCGGTGCTGGCCGTGCTGCTCCTGCTGTTCGTGAGCTTGACCGTGATCGTGGTGGTGGTCATCTTGCTGGCGGCCCGGATCGTGGTGGCCCGCCGGGACGACGCGCTGGTCACGCTCCGCGACCGCGGCGCCTCCAGCCGCCAGATCGCGATGCTGGTCCTGCGCGGCATCGCGCCCGCCGTGATCCCGGCCGCCGCGGCCGGAGCCGCACTGGACCTCGTGATCATCCCTGGCACGAGTATCGTCACGAGCTGGAAGCCGGCCGCCGCGGTGCTCGCGGTCGCGCTGGCCGGCCCGCCGCTGATCGCGCTCTGGCGGCACCGGGACCCCTCGCCCGCGGTCAACCCCGCGCTCATCCTGACCGCCGAGACCAGGACTGCCCGGGCCTCGGTGGCCGGGCAGCGCCGCCTGGTGGCGGGCCTGACCATCTGCGCCGCCGCGGTCGCGGGCCTGGTCGTGCTGCACGAACAGGGACTCTCGACGGTCGGAGTCACCAACTGGTATCTCACCGCCGCCCCCGTTCTGGTCGCCGTCCCCGCCGCACTGATCGCCATGCGACTGTATCCGCTGGCCATCCGGGCGCTGCTGCCTGTCTGCCGCCGCCGGGGCGGTGTGGCCGGCTACGTCGGCCTGGCCGGCGCCGTCGAGCGCCGGGCGGCCACCGCTCTCCCCGCCTTCACCCTGGTCCTCGCGCTGACCCTGGCCGCCTTCGCGGGGATGGTCAACGACGCGATCGTCGGTGGCCAGATCTCCTACTCCTGGCAGGCTATCGGCGCCGACGCCGTCATCGCCACCAACGGTGCCGCGACCCCGGCCACGCCCGGCCTGGTGAAGTCGATCATGGCGGTCCCCGGCGTCCGGCACGCGACCGCGGTCTCGACTACCACCTGGCAGATGCCGCTCGGACGCGAGCTCACCGTGGCCGCGATCGACCCGGCCGGGTACGTCGCGATGACCGCGGATACCCCGTTTCCCCGGATCCCGGTCAGCGCCTTCGGTTCGGCGGATAGCACGCCGGTCACCGCGGCCACCGTCATCCCCGTGCTCGCCTCGCCGTCGGCCGCCGCGGCGCTGGGCCCGGGGATCATCCAGCTGACGTCGCAGGAGCCGATGGGACCGATCCGGATCCGGGTCGCCGGCCTGGTGGCCAGGACCCCGGCCCAGCCGTCCGGCGGCATGTTCGTGCTCATGCCGCTGCGGACCCTGCCCGGCGTCCTCGGCCGGCCAGTGCCCAACCTGATCCTGGTCACCGGTCCTGACCTGGACCGGACCAAGCTCTCCCGGCTGATCGGCGAGGCGCTGCCCGCGGCCACTCTCGAGTACCGCGCCGATGTCCTGAACGGCCTCGGCAGCGCGCCGCTCCAGCACGCCGCGGCCCTGCTGATGACGCTTACCGAGGTGGCAGCCGCCGGGCTGGCCCTGCTCAACCTGGCCTTCGGCCTAGCCCTGGGGGCCCGGGACCGGGAGCTGACCCTGGCCAGGCTCAGCGTCCTGGGCTACGCGCGCAGCGCCAGGCTCGTGCTGCTGACGGCCCTGCCCGCGCTGCTCGCGGCCTTCGCCGCTGCGGCCGGATGCGCCCTGGCCCTGCCGGCCCTGATCGGCCCGGCGCTTGACCTGTCGGTGTTCACCGGGCCGGGCGCGTCGGTCATCTACCGCCCCGACCTGGCCGCGCTGGGCGTGCCGTGCGCGGCGATCCTGCTGCTCACGGCGGCGGCCCTGGTCGCCGAGACCNNGCTAGCCTCGCCCGGGGCCGGGGAACGGGTACGGCCCCTCGTAGTAGGCGTGCCGGGACATCCAGGCCATGATCAGGATCCAGGTGGCCAGCGCGAACAGCAGGAGCGCGAACACCAGGAACCGGCCTGCGTCTTGATCGGGGACCAACTGGGGCGCCCCGCCGCGCGGGGCCCGGGGCGGGTGCGGTAGGTCGGCCATGAGGCCGTCGATCTGACCTTGGGTCTTCGCGGCCAGGGCCAGATCGATGCGCTCGGTCAGCTCGTCGAAGGTGAGCCGGCCCGCCACGAAGTGTTCCCGCAGCTGGGTCATCGTGGCGTCGCGCTCGGCGTCGCCGATCCGGAGGTCGTAGTCGTAGCGGCTGGCTCCAGGCACGCGCCAGCCCGGTACGAGGTGCTCACGCGGCTGCCCCGCGTCGGGATCGTGTTCTAGCATTCCGGTTCGGACGTCGTATCGCCTCGTCATCTGGTTTCCGGGTTCGCCAAGCCGACTACCTGTGTTCCACCATAAGTCGGCGGAGCCCGGCGCGGAACCCGGCTGAGCAGAGAATCGCCGGCGACCCGCCAGCTCGGCGGCCGGAGCCGGTCAGCCGGGGCTGGTCAGAAGCGCGGACCCCTCGATCCCCGTCGCGGGCCCCGCGGACCCCGTGGGCCTCGCGGACCGCCCGGACCCCGGCGTCGCCCGCCGAACCCGAACAGCCGCTTGAGGAACGCGACCGCCGCGATGAGCACGACGATGATCAGCGGCCGGTCGCCGCCGATGCCGAACAGCGTTACCGCGCCGAACACCAGCGCCACCCACATCAGTACCAGCAACGGCGCGAAGGCCGCGCGCCCGCACCGGCGGCCGCTCCCGGTGCCGTAGTCCCAGCTGGACCGCCCGGTCGGTCCCGGCCAGGCCGGCCCCTGCCACGCAGTGTTGCCGAAGGCCGCGGCCGGCGCGTCGGTGAGCGGCCGCGAGACGTGCGGCAGGTCACGCATCACGACGTCGAGGTCGGCCTTGGTCTTGGCCGCGAACGCTTGGTCCAGGCGCTCGTTCAGCTCGTCCAGCGTCAGCCGGCCGTCCGCGTAGTGCTCACGCAGCTGAGCTGTGATCGCCTCGCGATCGGCGTCCCCGATGCGCACGTTGTATCCCGTAGCCATCGTGCCCTCCGTAGCAAGAACCGGGGAATCCCAGGTGCCTCCACGATATATCGCGAGAGATCGGACGGCAAGCCGAACGCCGCCAAGCGGAGAAGCCTGAAGGCCAGCCCGCTAAACCCTGAACGCGCGCCCACCCGAACCCCAGAGCCCGCCGAAGCAACCTTCACCTGTATCAGGCGAGCGGAGCCTGAGCTCCGCTGAATAAGGGGGAATAGCCCCGTCGGCACCGGGTGCCAGCGCCACGGCCTGGCGCGCGCCCGCATCGTACGGTGAGGCAACCATGGGGGTCTCAGTCTGGCGGCAGCACCCGCCGCAGGCTCCGTTCCGGGAGCGGGTGGCCATCTGGCGGGCGCGTAACTGGCGCCGCGCCATCCTCGCCTGGTTCGCGCTGACCCTGGCCATCGTGGCCGTCGCGGCCGAGCCCGCCGCCGATTTCCCCAAGGCTCAGCTTAATTCGGTGCCCGCGGTGCGGGTCGTGCTGCAGACCGCCGCCGCGATCACCGTGGCCGGCGTCCCCGTCCTGCTCGCCGCCCTGCCTTAATCCCACGCTCCCCCCGCCGCCCTGGCCCTGCTCGGCGAGCGCGCCTGGCGCAGGCCTCGCAGCTGACCCATTCCATGATCGCGAAGGGCCCGCGTACTCCAGCGAGTATTAAACCCTCGCGATCATACGTCGGCAGCCCGTCACTTACTCGTAGTAACAGGTCAGATTCAGATAGTTAGCAAAGTCTTGACCTGCCTGCCCGGATGAGTCACTATCGGTAGTGAAACGACCACATTTAGTGGATTACGTGCTGCTCGCCAGATGAGGGGCCTCCGGGTATGGAATACGGGCTGATCGCCGCGATCGGATGGGGTATCTCCTCCGTCGCGGCGACGCATGCCGCCCGGCGGATGGGCACCCTCGTCGCCCTACTGGCCAGCCAGGTTACCGGTACCATCGTGCTGGCCGTGGTCCTGGCCGCCATCCACCCGCACCTGCTGGCGCTGCCCGGCGCCGCGGTACTGGGCCTGGCCGGGGCCGGGTTCCTGAGCTTGGTCGGCTGGCTGACCTACTACCGGGCCCTGGAATACGGCCCGGTCGGAATCGTCAGCGGAACCGCAGCGACCTACGGGGGAGTCACCGCGCTGCTGGCCATGCTGGTCCTCGGCGAGCCGCTCGGCGTGTACGGGGGTCTCGGCGACGCGCTCGCCGTTGCGGGGGTCGCGACGGCGGCCATGCGCGTCACCAGCGGCCCGTCGGACGGCGGCTGGCGGCAGGCCGTCGGCGGGCCGTGGGCCGGGGTGAGCGGCGGCCGCGCTCCGCAACTGGCCGGCGTGGCGGGCCGGGCCCGGCCGCGCCGCAGGCCCTGGCCGGGTCTTACGCTGGCGCTGGCCTCCGCCGCCACCTACGGGACCGGTGCCTTCTGCCTCGGCATGTACGCCGCGGCCGCCGGATGGCTGGTGTCCGCGCTGATGGTCTACATCATCTCGGTCACCGTGCTGCTGGCCGCCGTCATCTGCAAGCACAAGCGCCCGGAAGGCGGGATGGGCGCCGCCGTCTGGGCCATCACCGCCGGGCTCACCGAGGCCGCGGCGCTGGTCGCGTTCGCCCGCGGCGGCCAGGCCGGCCAGATCGCCATCACCGCCGCTGTTTCCAGCACCTACCCGGTGATACCGCTGGCCGCGGGTTTGCTGATGTTCCGGGAGCGGCTCAGCGCGCTGCAGGTCTTCGGCATCTGCGTCGCGGTGACCGGCCTGACCCTGGTCAGCATGTCACCCCGACTGGTCTGAGCCTGGTCCGGGACGCCGCCTGCGGCTGGCCCTCGCCGGGAGTAGTCAGTAGTTGCCTGCCGCCGCGGCGGGCCATCCGATCGCGTCAAAGACTGCTAGCGGGTCGAGGTAGTCCCGCCAGTGCGCGATCTTGCGGTCGACGATCGACAGCACCGAGATGTAGCGGTTGGCATAGGCGGCTCCGGTGGGGATGGCGCGGCCCTGCGAGGCGTATTCGAGAACGACAACGCCTGTGGCCTGGTCGTGGTGGACAGCCAGGTCATAGCAGCGATCGAGAGAGAATGTGGCGCCATAGGGGCGGTACAGCTCGGCTACAGCCCCGCGCCCTTCGACACGGCGCGGGTAGTCCGGGACCGTAATGACGTATTCGAAGACGACGTCCTCGGCCAGCAGCTCGAAGAAGTGCTCACCGTCCACCAGCCCGGCCACGCCTTCCTCGATGATCCGGAAGAACGGGTCCAGCGCCCGGAAGTCATCGAGTTTGCCGACCGCCGTCATCGGGCCTCGCCCACGGTCCAGGCCGCGGCCGTGCGCCGCGCGAAGTCAGCGAAGCTTGCCGGTGCCGCGCCCGTCGCCTTTTCCACGTCACTGTTGGGTAGCGAGCCATGACCGGATGCGATTGTTTCGGTCAGCGCGCGTAGAACCACCCCGTACTCGGCCGGTACCCCTCCTGCTACCGCGGCGGCGACCCATTCGTCGCGGTCAATGTCGGTGTAGTCAATAGCCTGGCCGCTGACGTCGCTGATGACCTTGGCTGCCTCCGCGATCGTGAGTGCCTCAGGACCGGTCAGCGCGTACTGGGCGCCGGCATGAGCCTCCGGGTCGGCCAGTGTCGTGCTCGCGACTGCGGCGATGTCCTCCACGTCGACGAAGGCCTCTGCGCCATCGCCAGCCGGAACCACGATGGCGCCGCCGATTGGCCGCAGGAAAGTCTCGCTGAAGTTCTGCATAAACCACGCCGGCCGCAGGATGGTGTGGGTGAGGCCCGGCCGGCCGAGCAGGTCGAGTTCGACACTGCGCATGGCCGTCTTGGGAGGTCCCGAGTCGATGCCGTAGGCGCTGAGATATGTGACATGCCTGGCGCCGGCGGCCTCGGCCTGGTCGAGGAACACCGACACCTGGTCAGCGAAGTCCGTCCGCATGACCGGTCCGAGGAGGTATATCCGCTTGATGCCATGGAGCGCGGGAGCGTAGGTCCCGGGGTCGTGCCAATCGAAATCCGTGTCGGCGCCGTGGCGGGCCGCAGTGCGAACAGGCAGGCCACGCGAGAGCAGCCTGTTCGCGACGCGTGAGCCGGTCTNNCGGGCGGCGTCTTCGCCCGGTCAGTAGCGCGCTCCCCGTGGGGATTGCGGCTGCCCGGGACGATCCAGCTGGCTTTGCATACTGTGGTCCAGGGCCGCGCATGGCTATGGCTCGACGATCCGGGAGCTGCGCTGGAACTTGCGCCGGGTGACCTGGCTCTCGTGCCAGGGGGGCCGGACCATCAAGTCGCGCACAAGCCGGGTGCGGCCTGCATCTCACCCGAGCGCTTCCGCGAGCAGCATGCCAATGACGAGCACACCGGCCACCAGGAAGCCACAGTATTCCTGTGCGGCGCCTACCGGTTCTCCGGCGACGTCGGCCGCGGCCTGATCCGGACTCTGCCACCGACCCTGCTGCTGCGTACCGCCGCCCACGATCCACTGCACGACGTTATTGCGCTGCTCTCACGGGAGCTGAGCGGTCCGGCCCCGGGGCAACAGACCGTTCTGGACCGCCTGCTCGATGTCTTGCTGGTGCTGGCCCTGCGCGCTTGCTTTGAGCAGAGCCCGACGTCCCCTCGCTGGTATCAGGCCTCTAATGATCCGCGGCTAAGCCCCGCCCTGCATGCGATCCACGCCGAAGCCGGCCACCCCTGGACCGTGCCCGAACTAGCGTCCCTCAGCGGGCTGTCCCGCCCGGCCTTCGCCCGGAACTTCGGACGATCACTCGGCCAAGCGCCAATGCAATACCTAACCGACTGGCGGATGACCCTCGCCCGCGACTACCTGCGGACCGGCGAGCTGACCGTGGCCCAGATCGCCAACCGGACCGGCTACGCCACGCCGAATGCCTTCGCCGCGGCATTCCGCCGACACCACGGACAGCCTCCGGGCCAGTGGCAGCGAGGCGAGTTGGCCAGAACGCTTGAGCCCATTCATGGTGGGTGAGAGGCCTTTCGGAAGCGGCCGCGCTAAGCGAGTCCCGTTCCTGGCCGCACCGTAGCCGATCAGCGCCGCGAGCCCGAGCGCACTGCGCGGCGCGTAGGCGATGCGCCACAGTCCGCCGTGGGCGGCCGCGTTCGCCTCGTCCTGCCAGGGGTGCGGCTGCGCCGGGCGGCCGGCCTGCAGGTCGTGGACGAGCAGGGCCGCCATGAGCGTCTTGGTGGTCGCGGGCTCGAAGACCTCGACGCCGAACCGGGGGGCGCCGATGTACGCCGCCGCCAGCGCCCGGTTCTTCAGCACCGACCGGGTCCGGGTGGGTGGGGCTACGTTCATCGACACGTCCGCGCCCTCGTCCCGGGCGACCGTCGCGCGCCAGCGGTGCACCCGCTTGGCCAGCGCGTAGTTGGGTCCTTGCTGCGGAATCAGGCTGTCGCAGATGCCGGGGTCGGCGCCGGGCGGGTAGGCGCGGCGCAGCACTCGCCCGCCGGACAGCGCCCGCAGCGGCCAGCCGCCCAGCTTGGCCGCGGGGGACCGCGCGGCGTAGGCGCGGTTGGACTGGGCGACCGCGTCGGCCGGGACGGCGAACACGTCGGTCGGCGTGGCCAGGAACGCGAGCGCGACATCGCCCCGCGTAGCCGTCACGCGCGTGGTCAGCGCGTCGACCGCGCTGGAGAGCAGCACGTTGGCCGCGCCGTCGGCGTAGACGTAGTTGCCCAACACCAGCGGGCCGTCGACGGCCGTGAGCCAGTCGGCCACGGCCGGGATGTCCTCGGTCAAGTCCAGCCCGGCCCGCTGCGCGAGATCGGCGTCGCCCGCGACGGCCGGAACGAGCAGCGTCCCCGCGCTGCGCCGCGCCTGCGTCAGCACCTGCTCCCAGATGACCGGCCGGGGCAGGTCCAGGCCGATCACCCGGGCACCCCAGCTCAGCAGCACCGGCAGCGGGCCTACCTCGGCGCCCGCTCCGAGCACCACGATCGTCCGGCCGGGCAGGGCCAGCCAGTCCGGCTGCGCCGCGACCGCCCGGACCGCGTCCGCGCACGACGGTTCGATCACGCCGTCGGTCACCCACGCATCGAGCCTGCGCAGCAGCGCATCGCCGCGCAGCCGGTCACCCCGGTACGGCACCGACAGCTCGCGTTCGGCCACCCCGGTGCCCGTCACCGCGATCGCGGCCACCTCGCCCCGCGCGGGCGCGCGCGCCAGCGCGTCGAGCCCGGCTTCCTCGCCGTCGCGGCCGGTGATCCGCATCCGCTGGTGCAGCGACGCCAGCCCGTCCCGGGCCACCGACACCGCCGCCTGCCTGGAGGCCAGCCCCGCCTCGATGAGCCCGCGGAAGTGCGTCAGGTAACCCGTGCGCCAGTTGGCCTCCCGCTCCGCGGCGTCGGCCGCGGCGGCATCGACTCCGCGCAGCGCATCGGCGACCACGGCCCGGCCCAGCGCCGAGGTGCTCCGCCGCCCGTCGGCCGACACAGGGAAGGCCACCACCCCGGTCGGCTCGCCGCCGCTCAATCCCGCTTCCGCCGTCACCAGACCATCATGGCGAACCTGAGCGGCCCGGACCACTGTCGGCGCCAACCAGGTCCCGCCTGGCCGCCGCCAGAAGTACCCGGGCCCGCGGCCATACTGAGAGCCTGCTGATCCTGGTGTTACCACTACCCAGCTGGCACCCGGCTGGCTAGAGTCGCACCAGGCAGCGGAGTGCCGACAAGCGGCAACGGCAGGGTGGAGACCAGCGTGACGAGTTCGTATGTGACCGTGGGATCCGGGGACCACCACGTCCTGGCGATACACGGCTGGTTCGGCTCGGCCCGCGGCTGGGGCTCGCTGCCCGAGTTCCTGGACGGGTCGGCCTATACCTACGTCTTCATGAACCTGCGCGGCTACGGCGACCGCAAGGAGGTCATCGGCGAGTTCACCGTCGACGAGGCGGCCGCCGACGCGCTGGCCGTCGCCGACGACCTGGGCTGGGACCGGTTCTCGGTGGTAGGACATTCCATGGGCGGGAAGATCGCCCACCAGGTGCTGCTCCGGGCGCCGGACCGGGTACGCGCGCTGATCGGCCTCAATCCGGTGCCGGCCGGCGAGGTGCCCTTCGACGAGTCGAGCTGGGCGCTGTTCTCCGGCGCACCCGCCCATCCGGCCAACCGGGCCGCGATCATCGACTTCACCACCGGGAACAAGCTGACCAAGACCTTCATCAACGACGTGGTGCAGCACTCGCTGGACAACTCCTCGGTCGAGGCGTTCGCCGCTTACCTGCCGGCCTGGGCCAAGTCGGACTTCACCGCGCAGGCCAAGGTGGACACCGCCACGCCGGTCAAGCTGATCGTCGGCGTCAACGACCCGACGCTGTCCGCCGATGTCATGGAGCAGACCTGGCGGGTCTTCTTCCCCGAGGCCGAGCTGACCATCCTGCCGGACGCCGGGCACTACCCGATGTTCGAGTCTCCGGTGTCGCTCGCCACGTCCATCGAGGAGTTCCTGGGGCGAGATTGACGCCGTCCCGGCCGGACACCGAGATCGTCTTCGACCCGGCTACCTACACCGAGGGCGTGCCGTTCGGCGCCCTGGACCGGTTGCGTCACGCCGCCCCGGTCTCGTGGGTGCCCGAGATCCCGATCCTGGGCTGGCCAGAAGGCCCCGGGTTCTGGCTGGTGCTCAGGCACGCCGACGTCGAATCCGTGCTCACCAGGCCGAAGCTGTTCTCCTCCGCGCTCGGCGCGACCCAGATCCGGGACCCGGCCACGCCGCAGGCGCTCGGCTACGTGCGGCGGATGATGCTCAACATGGACCCGCCCGAGCACGCCCGGCTGCGGCGGCTGCTGAGCCGCTCGTTCACCCCGCGGGCCGTCGCCAAGCTGGAGGATGGCATCCGCGGGCACGCCCGGGCCATCTGCGACCGGGTCTTCGCCGGCCCGCGGGGCGAGGCCGACTTCGCCAAGGACGTGGCCGCGGACCTGCCCCTGCTCACCCTGGCCGACGTGCTGGGCGTGCCCGAGCAGGACCGCTGGCTGCTGTTCGACTGGTCCAACCGGGTCATCGGCTACCAGGACCCCGACTACGCCTCCTCGGCCGAGTTCGACCCGGCGCGGGGCACGCCGATGGCCGCGGAAGCTCTCGCGGTGCGACCGGCCCCGGACCGGGACGGCCGGATGCCCGACCCGCGTACCCGCGAGGGCATGCCCGACCTTTACGCCTACGCCCACCTGCTGGCCCAGGAGAAGCGGCGCCGCCCCGCGGACGACGTGATGTCGATCCTGCTGGCCCAGTCCGACGAGGACGGCGGCCAGGTGTCGGCGGCCGAGTTCGAGAACATGTTCTGGCTGTTCGCGGTGGCTGGTAACGAGACGCTGCGCAACGGCCTGCCCGGCGCGTGCATCGCGCTCATCGAGCACCCGGACGCGCAGCGGGAACTGCGCGCCGATCCGGCTCTGATGCCATCCGCGGTCGACGAGATGCTGCGCTGGTGGACGCCGGTCATGACCTTCCGTCGCACCGCCGCAATCGATTGCGAAATCGGCCCGCAGCCCGTCCGCGCCGGTGACAAAGTGGTGGTCTCCTTCACCTCCGCTAACCGGGACGAGGCCGTCTTCGCCGACCCCGGCCGGTTCGACATCCGCCGACAGCCCAACCCGCACCTGGTGTTCGGCCACGGCCCGCACTTCTGCCTAGGCGCGCACCTGGCCCGGATTCAGATGAGCGCGCTGTTTACGGAGGTGCTGGCCCGCACGTCCTCCCTCGTCTTCGCGGGCCAGCCGTCGTTCCTGCGGTCCAACTTCCAGCGTGGCGTCAAACGCCTCCCGGTCGCCTGGACCGCCGCCTAGCACCGCCCGTGTAGGAGGCCCTTGCCCCGTCTCGGACATCTTGATATCTTGCTATCACTATGACTGAAACGGGGCCCGGGAACACCCGGACTAAGAACATGGTCCTGCGGCTTGATCCCGCACTGGCTGAGCGGCTGGCGGCGGTGGCCGAGGTGGAGGGCCGGTCGGTGTCCGACGTGGCGCGCGAAGCGATCGCCGCGCTGGTCGAGGCCCGGCGCGCAGACCAGCGGTTCCGCCGCCTGCTGGAGGACAACCTGGCGCGGCACCAGCGCCTGCTCGACCTGCTCCGGGACGATCAGCCATGATCCGCTCGCCCGTGTTTGAGCTGGACTGTGCCGACCTGGTGGTGATCGCCGGCCGGGTCCTCGGCATCGGCCCCGCCGCCGCGCTGGACCGGCTCGACTTCGCGGCCGCGCAGGCCGCCCTGACCGAGGCGCGGCCAGCCGGCGTGGAACTGTCGGAGACAGGGGCGGCCGACGCGGGACCGGCGGCGGCCGGACTGGCGGCGGCGCGGCTGATGCGGGCCTTGCTACGCCATCGTCCGTTCGCCGGTGAAAGCCAGCAGGTGGCGGTCGCGGCCGGCCTCCAGTTCCTGGCCCTGAACGGGTGGCAGGCCGACCTGGAGCCGCCCGGGGCCGCCCTCGTCGTCGTGGAGGGCCTGGCCTCCGGGCGGCTGAGCTCGGCCGATGCCGCGGCGTGGCTGTCGGCCCGGCTGTCCTCCTACTCCGCCCCGCCCGCCAGGCAGGCGCCCATGCGAACACGGCTGCCCGGCCGCCGGTTGTTCCGGGCCGTCGACCCCAGGCCCCGGGCCGGGGTCCGCACCCCGGTCACCGGGTTCATCCCCTTCACCGACGACGCCCGCGAGGTGGTGGTCCTGGCCCGAGAGGAGGCCACCCGGCTGGGCCTCGACCATCCGGGCCCCGAGCAGTTCCTGCTAGCCCTGACCGGCACGGGTCTGGGCGTGGCGGCCCGGGCGCTCGAGCGGCTCGGGATCAGCCCCGAGGCCGTGTGCCAGCAGGTCACGCAGATCGCTGCGGGCCAGCCGCAGGTTCCGCCCGGGCCCGACACCCCGCTGGCCATGTGGGTCATGCCGCGGGCCGTGGGCGAGGCGGTGGCTCACGGTCACGACTACATCGGGACTGAGCACGTCCTGCTGGCCCTGTTCCACGCCGGCGACGACACGGCGGCCCGAGCGCTGGCCAGTCTTGGCGCCGGGGAGCGCGAGGTCCGCGCCGCGATTACCGCCGTGGCGGGCCAGCCGGGTCCGATCCGTCCCGCGCCCGGTCGGGGGCGGAAGCCCGGGGCGCGTGATGACGAGATCAGGCGCCTGCGTCGCGAAGTCGCCCGCCTCAATGAGCTCCTCCGCGAGCACGGGATCGAGCCCGGCGAGGGCGACCGCAAGAGCGCCTAGCCGATCACGCCGTGTCCAGGTGGCCGGCCAGTTCGGCCAGGAATCTCTCCGGCTGGTCCAGGTGCGGGCCGTGGCCGGCGTCCTCGATCACCACCTCGCGGTAGCGGCCGCCGGCCGCGGCGTAGCCGTCCAGGACGCTGCGGGTCTGCGCCACCATGGGCTGCGGCGGCCACGCCTGCGCACCGGGCCAGCCCGGCACGGCGCCGAGCGAGCCCAGATAGGCCAGGTCGTACAGCGAGGTGTCCGAGACGATGACGTCGTCCGCGCCGCGCAGCCACAGCACCGGCGGCCGGGGCTGCACGCCGGACAGGTCGGCGATCCGGAAGTGAGTGGGCGCCATCGTGTTGAGCACGCCGCGGTCGCCGGGCGCGAAGCCTGGCCACGCCTCGGTGGGCCGTGAGTCGCCCGGGTAGTAGTCCTGGCCGATGCGGGTGGACAGCATGGCCTCCACGAGGATGTCCAGGTGCTCCGGCACGTGCGGCGGCTTGACGTAGTGCGCCAGCAGCACCTGCCGTGGTGACAGCACGCTCGCATCGCCGCGGTCCTGGCCGGCCAGCCGCTCGACGAACTCCGGGTTGGCGCTGCCGCCGCCCGAGCCCGCGCCCTGCGGGTCGCACAGGTCGCCGTCCACGCCCCTGGTCCCGCCGAACCCGAACGGGGATACCGGGTCGACCAGCGTCAGCGACGCGACCCGGTGCGTGCCGGGCCGGTCGACCAGGTACTGCAGGACCACACCGCCGCCCATGCTCCACCCGACCAGGTGCACCTGCTCCAGCCCGAGCGCCTCGATGGCGGCCGCCAGGTCGTCCGCGTAGTCCCGCAGCCCGCGGGTCGCGTCCACCGGTTCCGGATCGGTCTCGCCGAACCCGCGCAGGTCGATCGCCAGCGGCCGGTACGGCCCGGGCAGCGCCAGCATGGTCGGCTGCCAGAACAGCGAGGATGACACGTTGCCGTGCACGAATACCACCGCCGGTCCGGTCCGGCCAGTGACCGACAGCACCGCCACCGTCAGTCGGCTGGTCGGCACGTGCTCGAGCGTGATGCCGGGCAGCAGCGTCTCCATCGGTCCTCCTGGGTTGATGTCCGCGGGCACGGCGACGCCAGGCTACTCCCGCGGAATGTCAGTGGGGGCCGCTAAGTTTTGGATCGGGGACACTTGGCCGATTGGAACGCTCTTGGTCACCTACGAAGCAAGGGATCAGGTCTGGCAGCGGGCCGGCGAGCGACGGCGGGCGGAACTCGGCAAGTTCCTGAAGGCCCGGCGGGCCCGGCTGAGTCCCGGCGACTTCGGCATGCCGCCGGGCTCGCGGCGGCGCACGCCGGGACTGCGCCGGGAAGAGGTCGCGCTGCTGGCCGGCGTCGGGGTCACCTGGTACACGTGGCTGGAGCAGGGCCGCCAGATCAACGCCAGCACGCAGGTTCTGGACGCGGTGGCGCGCACGCTCCGCCTGGACCGGGCCGAGCGCGAGCACCTGTACCGGTTGGCCGAGGCGACGCCGCTGCGCGCCGAGTGCGCCCGGCTGGTGGTCCCCGACACGATCCGGGAGATCGTGCACTCCCTCGACCCGCTGCCGGCCAGCCTGATCAACAGCCGGTTCGACCTGTTGATGTCGAACCGCGCGTCCGAGGAACTGTTCTGGGAATGGCACACCATGCCCTGCATCCACCGCAACA
>PLIQ01000395.1 GCA_003140115.1 Actinomycetota bacterium
AAGTACCAGGGCGAGGTCGTCGCTTCGAACATCCTCGGCGAATCGCGCGAGGCCCACTACGAGGCCATCCCGGACGTGGTCTACACCGACCCGCAAGCGGCCTCGGTGGGCGCGACCGAGGCCCCGTTCAGCGCGACCGCCCCGCTGGCCGACGTGGCCAAGACGGCCACCTACACCCACGCTTACGCCAAGTCCAAGGGCTTCTTGACCCTGCTGTCCGACGGCGACCGGCTGACCGGCGCCTACGCGCTGGGCCCCGAGGCCGGGGAGTGGATGCAGCAGGCCACGCTGGCCATCCGCGCCCAGGTGCCCCTGGAGGTGCTCCGCGACGTCATCCAGCCCTTCCCGACCTTCTCGGAGATCTTCGTGGCCGCGCTGAAGGCGCTGCGCCGCCAGATCGCCGACGGCAAACACCAGACCGAGGCCGCACCGGCAGGACAGAAGTCATGACCACGACATCGCCGGGCGGCCTGGCCGGGCAGACGGTCGTGGTCATCGGCGGCAGCTCCGGCATGGGCCTGGAAACCGCCCGCCGGGCCCGCGAGGAGGGCGCCGAGGTCATCTTGACCGGCCGCAACGCCGAACACCTCAAGCAGGCCGCGGCCGACGTCGGCGCGCGCGACACCGCGGCCTTCGACGTCACCGACCCGGCCGCCCTGGACCGGTTCTTCGCTGACTTCGCGGGGCCGATCGATCACCTGATGCTGACCGGGGGCGGACCGTACTACGCGCCGCTGGCCGAGCTGGACTTCGCCGAGGCGCTCCGGACCCTAGACGCGCACCTGCTGGTGCCGCTGCGGATCGGCCAGCACGCGGTGGGCAAGGTCCGGGGGGGCGGCACGCTGCTGTTCATGAGCGGCACCGGCGTCCGGCGCCCGGCCAAGGGCCAGGACATCGCGGCGTTCGGCTCGGCCGGCCTGCGCGCCCTAGTGGCCAACCTGGCCCTGGAGATCGCCCCGGTCCGGGTCAACCTGATCGCGGCCGGGTTCGTCGACACGCCGCTGTCGGCCCGGCTGCTGGGCGACGACCTGGACGCGCGCCGCGCGCAGCTACGCGCCACGCTGCCCATCGGGCGGGTGGTCGAGCCGGCCGACATCGCCGCCCTGGCCGTGCAGCTGATGATCAACACCGCGGTCACCGGGGCGACCTACGACATCGACGGCGGCGAGCAGCTCATCTAGGCGCGGCATTTAGGGGTAGCGGGGACGAGAGACCACGGCCGTTCGGCATAATTCAATATTTTTTCCGAACGACCGTGGTTCACCTTCCACGTCAGAAGGAGCCGGCCATGGAGTACCTGGTCACGATGACCACGCACGTTCCGGAGGGAACTCCGGAGGCGGCGGTCGACGACGTGCGCGCCCGCGAGGCCGCCCGGTCGCGCGAGCTCGCGGCGCAGGGGCATCTGCGCCGGCTGTGGCGGCCGCCGCCGGTGCCCGGCCAGTGGCGCACGTTCGGGTTGTTCGCCGCCGCCGACGACGGCGAGCTCGAGAAGGTGCTGGCCTCGATGCCGCTGCGGATCTGGCGCACGGACGAGGTCACCCCGCTCGCGCCGCACCGCAACGACCCCGGGCCGGGCCGGGAGCAGGCGGTCCGCGGCACGGAGTTCTTTACATTCTTCACCCAGGCCATCCCGCCGGGTACGGCCGACCAGGCGGTCCGGGACGCCGAGGCGGGCGAGGCCGAGCGCACGCGCGACCTGACCGGGCAGGGGCACCTGGAGCGGCTCTGGGTGCTGCCCGGGGCGGGGCGCGCGCTGGGCCTGTGGCGGGCGGACAGCAGCGAGCAGCTGCAGGCCATCCTGGAGTCGCTGCCGCTGTACGCGTGGCTGACGGTGCAGACCACGTCGCTGTCCGCGCACCCGAGCGACCCGGGGAACTCATGACGGAGAAGGTAGCCATCGTTACTGGGGGTTCGCGGGGCATCGGCGCGGGCGTGGTGGCCGGGTACCGCCGGCTCGGCTGGGCGGTGGTGGCCAACGCGGTGACCTTCGCGCCGTCCCCGGACCCGGATGTGATCGCGGTCGAGGGTGACGTGTCCCAGCCCGCTACCGCCGAGCGGATCACCCGGGCCGCGCTCGAGCGCTTCGGGCGGATCGACACCCTGGTCAACAACGCCGGGGTGTTCATGTCAAAGCCGTTCACCGAGTACACGGCGGCCGACTACGCCCTGCTGACCGGGGTCAACCTGACCGGGTTCTTCTGGCTGACCCAGCGGGTGATCACCGAGATGCTGCCGCGCGGCGGCGGCCATGTGGTCAACATCAGCGCGACGGTGGCCGAGTACTCGATCCACAGCTCCCCCTCGGCGCTGACCGCGCTGACCAAGGGCGGCCTGGCCGCGGTCACCCGGTCGCTGGCCGTCGAGTACGCCTCGCGCGGCATCCGGGTCAACGCGGTCTCGCCCGGGGTGATCCAGACGCCGATGTTCGCGCCGGAGAGCTACGCCGACCTCGGCGACGGGACGCCGCCCATCGGACGGCCCGGCCAGATCAGCGACGTGGTGGACGCCATCTTGTTCCTGGAGTCAGCGCCGTACGTCACCGGCGAGATCCTGCACGTCGACGGCGGCCAGAGCGCTGGTCACTTACGGTTTTGCTAGCGGGTGGCGAGGGCCAGGTCGCGGATCAGCGACAGGTACCAGCCCTGGGCGGCCAGCGCCGGCCAGAGCCGCATCGCGCAGTGTCCGCACAGGTAGAGCTCACCTAGCCGGTCCGCGCGGTACCTCGCCTGGACCGCCGGTCCGCACCGGTCACACGTCTCGTACATTTCGGGCCTCCCGTCACCCGGGTGCTTATGCCTCCACGTTCCCGCCCGGGGCAGGTCCGTCGCGCCCGGGAAACGCCCTAGCCGACCCCCGGGGCCGTGTGTCTCTTGCCCCCAGCCAGGGCACCCCGCCTGGGCCCGGGCGAATGACCGCTGATCGGGCTAACCGGGCAGGTTTCAGCCGGTCAGGGCCTTGGTGAGACGGCCCAGGATAGTGGCGACGGTCGCGTCGGCGGCGTCCACCACGCCGAGGAAGGCGGCGAAACCGTGGATGAGCCCCGGGCCGGGAACATAGTGGGTGGGCACGCCGGCGTCCGCGAGGCGGACGGCGTAGGCGGTTCCCTCGTCGCGGAGCGGATCGAACTCCGCGGTGGCCACGATGGCCGGAGCCACGCCGGCCACGTGGGCGTGGGCCAGGTCGGCCTCCGAGGCGCTGGCCGGGGCGGCCGGCAGGTACTGCTGGTAGAACCAGGCCATGTCGCGGCGGGTCAGGAAGTAGCCCTCGCCGTTCTGGGTGATGGACGGGCTGGTCATGGCCGGGTCGGTAGCCGGGTACAGCATCAGCTGAGCGGCGAGCGGGATCTGCTTGTCCCGCGCCCGCAAGGCCAGGCCGGCGGCCAGCGACGCCCCGGCGGAATCGCCGGCCACGCCAAGCGGGCGCCCGGGATCCTCGGTCCACAGCCAGTGCAGCACGTCCTCGGCGTCGTCCAGGCTAGCCGGGAAGGGGTGCTCGGGGGCCAGCCGGTAGTCGACCGAGACCACCCGCGCGCCGGTCGCGTTGGCTACCCGGCGGCACAGCGGATCGTGCGTTTCGACGTCGCCGACGACCCAGCCGCCGCCGTGCAGGTAGATCAGCGTGCTGCCACGCGGGTCCAGCGGCTCGTACACCCGGACCGGCACCCCGCCCGGTGAGCGCTGGTCGGCCGCCGACGCCACCGGCTCCGGAACGTACTGCGGGCCGCGGCGGCTCAGCGCGAGCTGCCGGTAGTGGGCGCGGGTCTCGGCCGCGTCGCCTCGAACCAACGGGAGCAGCCCCTTGCTCTCGAGGGTGTCCAGGATGGCGCGGAACTGCGGGTCGAGTGGCATGTGTCTCCGATCCTCGGCGCCTGCGGCAACACGAGGATTCTCGCCGGTTCGGTGACCATGCCGCCACTACTCCTGGCCAGCCCCGCGCGGGCTGGCTACCCGGGCCCGGTGGCCGGGAGCCTCGGGTCCCGTGGGCCAAGCGTCGGCGGCTGGAGCGGCTGGCCTGGCCGGTTCCGCGGGTCCCTGCGTTCGCAGNNGCGCTCCAGCCGAGGCGCCCGGTCACGCGGTCGAGCGCGTGCCCTACTTCTAGTCCCCGGTCGGTGATGGTGAGGCTGTTCAGGGACATGGAGTGCGCCCGGCTGCGCATCTTGGCGACATGCACGGCCCGGACTATCTGAGACTCGTCTTCGATGTAGCGCAGGTCGATGGTGTTGTCGAACAGGAACATCAGCCCGTCCAGGGAGTTGCCGGGCAGGCCGCGGACGCTGGTCTCGCTGGTGAGGAGCAGCGAGCTGCCCCCGGCCCGGATCAGGCCGACGAGGCTGCGCATATAGGCGGCGAAGCGGTCCTGCCCGGAATCGCGGTAGGCCGCCAGGTCCCAGTGGAAGCCGGCGGCCACGCTGGTCAGCTGGGCACCGGAGGCCTTGAAGGTGACGTACAGGCAGTTTTCTCCCCGGTTCATTGCCTCGACCAGCCAGCGGAGGCCGAAGATCGTCTTGCCGACGCCGGAGGGACCGGTGACGAGACTGGCGTCGCCCTGGCGCGCGCCGCCGCCCATCAGGTCATCCAGGCCGGAGATACCGCTGGGGACCTGACCGGACAGCGGGGCTTCCGGATCCGGGACCAGGGTCTCGACGCGCGGGAACACCTCCACCCCGCCCGGCCCGATCCGGAAGGTGTGCTTGCCCGACAGGTGGCTGCGGCCGCGCATCTTGATGACCCGCAGCCACCGCCGGTCGATCGGCTCGCGGGCCTCGTACTCCAGCTGGATGATGCCGTCCGCCAGCGAGAACACGACGTCGCTGCGCAGCTCCTCGGGGGCGTACTCGCCCAGCAGCAACAGCACCGTGCCGGTCCGGGAGAACCGGCTGGTCAGGTCATACAGCGCGCGGCGCAGCTCCCGCTTGTCGGCAAAGTCGCCCAGCATCTTGGCGCTGTCCACCACCACGATCGAGGGCTCCTCATCCAGCGTCTTGCGGACGATCTCCGATACCAGCCCCTCCAGGCCGTCCTGGTTCGACGGTCCAAGGAAGTCGCCCATATGGATGTACTCGACCGCTGACCCCAGGGACTCCGGTTTGAAGAAGGCGAACTCCGCCAGGTGCCGGACGATCTTGTTATGTGGCTCGGACATCGTCGTGTAGTAGACACACCTCTGTGCTCCGCGCTGGCCCTGGCGAAGCACATCTGCTGAGCCAGGATCGTCTTCCCGGTGCCCGGCGCACCGGCCACGACCACGACCGACCCGGGCTCCAGGCCGTCGTTGAGGACCAAGTCCAGCCCGGCTATGCCAGTAGACATGCGCGTCAACGCACCTCACGCCCTTTCTCCAGCAAGCTGTTCACGAGCATGATGAGCCGCCGGTCGTCATAGGGCTTCGTCAGGACCGCGTCGGCGGCGTCCGCCAGTTAGCTGTCCCCGGTCGCGGCGAGGATCGGGATGCCTGCCGTAGCCGGATCACCGCGCAGCCGGCGGATGAACTCGACGCCGTCCATGACCGGCATCATGATGTCAGTCACCACCAGATCCGGGACCTGCTCCTGGGCTACCTTCAGCCCGGCGGCACCGTTCCCCGCGACTGTCACGGCATGCCCCTGCTTCTTCAGGGCCCGGCCGACCAGAAACCGCTCGTAGGGCTCGTCATCGACCACGAGAATCCTGGCCAAGCAACCCAGCCTCCTTCGTGGCGCTACCTTCAGTATTAGATACACTACTATTCGTAGCCAGTTGTTACAGAATGGTCATTCCAGGCCTCCGGCGGGGGCACTCCGGCTCCGGGATGATGGGAACGTTCGCGTTCCTGGCTGATGGCCGATGTGGTGGCTGGTCATCCCGGCTGCCATCGACCCGGAACGGGCCGAGCAGACCAGGCCGGAGTGCTCAGCAGCACAGGAGTCTCTACGGACACTCCGATGAGAAACCGAGGGCCAGGCTGGAGCCTGCCCGGACCGGATGCGGTCCATCCGAGCCGCGCGCAACTTTAACATGCTAAACGGTTACGAGCGGGCTTTAAATAGCATAACGAAGCCTATATCATCTTACCTGCTCGATTGTGGCACGATGCAGCAAGTCTCCCTTGGGCGTGTATTATGATAGAAGAAGAAATTCTGTGGAGCTTCACCAATGCGGCATCATTATGGAAATGCAGCCCCGTGGACTTTCCGCCCATGTCGACGACAGAGGATAGTCATGGTCCAGAAGACGATTCCGAGTGCTTTGCCCGCCAGTAGAGGGATTCCTGCCCAGCTATTCGCGATGCTGATCAGCTCGTCTGATGACGCTATCATCGTCAAGTCGCTCGACGGGATGATATGGACCTGGAATCAGGGCGCCGTGCGCATGTACGGGTATACGCCGGACGAGGCGGTCGGCCAGCCGATGACGATGCTGTGCCCCCCAGATCGAGTCGGCGAGATCGCGGACATCCTGGTCATGATCAGGAAAGGCGAGCGCGTCTCGCACTATGAGACCGTAAGGCAGCGCAAGGACGGCACCACCTTCCCCGCGTCGACGTCGGTGTTTCCGGTCAACGATGAGTACGGTAACACGATCGGCGCGGCCTCCATCGCCCATGACATCACCGCGCAGAGCCAGGCCCGCGGAGCGGAGGCACTTGCCATCCGGAACAAGGACATCGAGCTGGACAACCGGAATCTTACCAGCTTTGCCTACTCGGTCTCCCACGACCTGCGCTCTCCCCTCCGGGCACTATCTGGTTACAGTGAACTGCTGCTGGAAGAATGCGCGGATGCTCTCGGCGAAGAAGGCCGAGGTTACGCCGAGCGAATCGCCGCCGCCAGCAAGCAAATGTCCATACTCATCGAGGATTTGCTGGATCTCTCCCGTTCCACGCGAGCCACCATCCACCTCCAGACCGTCGACCTCAGCACCGAGATCGATGACATCGCCGCGCAACTCCAGCGCGAGGAGCCGGGGCGAGACGTTCGCTTCATTATCCAGCGCCTAGTCAAGGTACGGGCAGATCCCGCTCTCATCCGCACGGTCCTGCGAAATCTGGTAGAGAACGCCTGGAAGTTCACCTCTTATCGGCACGGTGCGCTAATCGAGTTCGGGACGACGCCGACAGAAGATGCCCCCATCTGCTGCTACGTGCGCGACAACGGCGCCGGGTTTGACCCCCTTGACCTAAGCAAACTGTTCCAGCCATTCCAGCGGCTGCACGCGCCCAGCGAGTTCCCCGGCACAGGCATCGGCCTCGCCAGCGTCAGGCAGATCGTGGAACGTCACGGCGGCCGCGCATGGGCCGAGGGCAAGGTAGGCGAAGGCGCGACCATCTACTTCACCCTCAACGCCGCAGAAATCGATCGGCCAGCCGGGCCAGCCGGCCCAGCCGGGCCAGCCGGGCAGACCGGGGCGGCCGGGCAAACCGGGGCAGCGGGGGCGGCCGGACAGACCGGGGCAGCCGGACAGACCGGGGCGGCCGGGGCGGCCGGGCAGACCGGAGAGACCGGGGCGGTCGGGCAGACCGGGGCGGCCGGGC
>PLIQ01000452.1 GCA_003140115.1 Actinomycetota bacterium
GACCGCGGCGATGGCCTGCTCGCACTTATCGACCCGGCAGACCAGGCGCGGCTCGTCAACCTCGTCCTCCCGGCTTTTGGCCAGCTTCTCACCAGCTACAACGCGAACCTCCCGCATCTTGATGGGCGGGACCGCCAGCTCCGGGTCCGCGTTGTCATTCACGCTGGGAACGTCCACGACGACGACAACGGATACTTCGGCGAAGCACTAGACGCCGCCTTCCGCCTGCTTGACGCCCCCCTCTTCAAGGCAGCGCTC
Organism: Actinomycetota bacterium; assembly: GCA_003140115.1. The sequence continues at coordinate 259 of PLIQ01000452.1, forward strand.
CGGGAGACACACGGCCCCCTCCTGCTCGTTGGCTCCGCCAGCGTCGACGACCCGGGTGCTCCTTACGGTCCTGACAGAGCCGGCTACACGGCCTCCCACCGCCCTGTTACCGCAGAAGTGGCTGGCCGTCAGTACCGGGGCTGGATCCACATTCCAACGGAAACCGCCCAGCAGCCTGGGTGGCCGTAACCGTACGCGCAACCCCAACCTGCCGCACAAACATCCGCCGATATCTGGGCCCTATTGGCAAGGAACGTAGCCCATGCGCTGGCCGCTCATAACTGTGTCAGCTGCAGTATTTCCAAGCTGTCTTTCGATCCCACGTTCAAGCTCGCGGCGATCTCGGAGTTACTCCGCCCGCATGCCGGTAGACCAGGATCTCGATGATGTCGACCACATCGAACGTTCTCCTCGCCTCGGGTCCCCGCCCGAACATCCGGGTTGGGAAAGTGTTCCTGTTTCCGTGACAGCCAGGTACGGGGCTTTTTGAAGGTCCTGACCTCGCGGAGGCTGTTGATCCATGGCCGGGCCGGGTACTCGTCGGCAGCCTAGGTAAACCTTGGCGTGGATAATCGAGGCTACGTCGACGGCGGCTCTCTATGACGTGAAACCCTCCGGCGAGCGCCGGGCTAGCTGATGGTCACCGAGCCTGAGCCGGTGACGCGGCCGACGGCCAGGCAGCGGCCGCCTTCACTCTCGAACACAAGGTATACGCCCACGGCGGGCCCTATCAGGAAGTGCGTGCCCGGCTGAAGCGTCTGCGCGAAGGATCCGAGTTGGCTGGGCCCTTCAACATACAGTACCTGGACGGTGATCGGGCCGTTGTTGACAAGGGTGACGTTCACATCGTGTGAGCCGGAAGGGAACCGGTACGAGTTAAGGTCAGCGCAGGAGTATTCAGTGGCGGCGCCGCTGACACTGTATTGGCCCGTCGGCGCGGCCGTATGCGTGGGCGTCGGTCTGGGTGCCGCCGAACTCGTCGCCGGGGCCGGGGTGGTGGGCTGCGTGGTCGGTCGCCGGGTCGGCGAGGTGGAGGGGCGGCGGCTAGTCCCGGTGGCGGCCGGTGACAGTTGGGTGGCGATCCCTGGTGACGTGGCCAGCGCGACGGTGGTCGGGCTAGTGGAGGATGACGTGGAGGAGTGGCCGGAGCGCGTACGGCCAGCGCGGTCGCACCGGAGGCGATCAGGATGATCGCGGCGGTCGCGGAGACAGCGGCGAGCCAGCGCTTCCGCGGGCGGGTCCTGCTCCCTGCCTGCGGTTGGTGCGGGGGGAGATCCGACGCGGGAGCGGGGACTGGACGAGCCCGGCCGGTGATGGTCGGCCTGGCCGCCGCGGAATCCGACATAGCGACAGGGTGAACAGTGGCTGGGCCGCCGGCGGCGACGGCAGGCTCGGCCGGGACAGTGGCGTGCCCGCCGGAGGCCGACTCGGCGCTAAAGGCGGCAAGTGCCCGCGCGGCGGCCTCGGCGTCGGGACGGCGAGCGGGGTCTTTCTCTAGGAGCGCGCCAAGCAGTTCCGCGAGCGGCCCGGCGTGCCCTGGTGGCGGGAGGTCCTTGGTGAGGATCGCCGTGATGATGGCCGTGAGGGTTGGGGCGTCGAAGGGCGGGGTACCCTCGGCGGCTGTGTAGAGGGTGGCGCCAAGAGACCACATGTCGGTCGGCGGCCCGGCGGGAGCGCCTTCGAGTTGCTCCGGGGCCATGTAGTGCGGCGTGCCGATCACCATGCCAGTGCTGGTCAGTCTCGTCGCGCTGTCAGCGACGCGGGCGATGCCGAAGTCAGTGACGATGGCGCGACGCTCGGACAGCAAGATGTTGTCGGGCTTTAGGTCGCGGTGTACGACGCCCGCAGCGTGAGCGTGGGCAAGGGCGTCAGCGACCTGCTCGCCGATCTCTGCCACCCGCTGCCAGGGCAGTCGGCCCTGCCGGGCGACCTCGGCGCCGAGCGACAGACCGGAGACCAATCGCATGACGATCCACGGCACGCCATCCTGCTCGACCACGTCATAAACCGCGATCACCCCGGGATGGTCCAGCCGGGCCACGGCCCGCGCCTCACGCATCGTGCGGGCCACCACGTCAGCGCGGGCGGCGTCAGGCAGGCCCTGAGGCAGCAGCACCTCCTTGACCGCCACCTTGCGGTCGAGCACCTGGTCATGGCTGCGCCACACCCGGCCCATGCCGCCCTCGCCGACCGGCTCCAGCAGGCGATATCGCTCGCCGACCAGCATTCCCACCCGACCCGCCATGCTGGGATGATAGGCGAGGAAAGGCCATCCGAAATATCGAATTCGTAACTGAGGGTTTCTCAGCGAGTTTCATGTGAGCAGCTTGTGCTCGAATAGCCCCAAGACGAGGGCCGCTCCGGCGACGTCGCCGATCTTCCCGGGGCTGAGCATGACCCGCTGCATTGCCTGCCATCGCCGGGACATCGGCGCGTAGCCGCGTTCGCCCTGGTCGCGCCGGGACCGAAGCAGCGCGTTGCGGGTTTTGGTGTCCGGGTCGAGTCCCGGCCGCAGGTCGGTTGGACTTCTATACCGGGACATACACGCCCGCGCCGGCGCCTTCGTACCCGGAATCGGCCAGGAACGGCAGGTCTTCGGGGTACGGCAGGGCGTGCTCGCGGGCCGCGGTCAGGTCGTGCATGCTGCCGGCAACTGGTTTGAGACCCGCAGCTCGACGATGACCGTATGGCTAAGAAGGCAAGACGCTACCGACGCTCGCATTCCATGGATCGTGAGGTACGAGCGGAGATCCGGAATGGATAATCTGCGCTCCTCACGCTGCGTCATCCGGCCAGCCGCATGCACTCGTAGTCGGCNNCGTTCGGCTCGCTCGCGTCCGGCAATGATAGTTGCGCAGCGTAACCATCGCTGGTTGCGACCGTCGCACGAGATCCGCCGCTATGCGCGGCCGTTGCTGCATGGTGGGTCCGCCCGCGCCCCAGGCAGAACTGGGCGATCTGCGCGCACAAAGCCAACTGCGAACGCCCCGTCATGGCGCGCCGGGCAGCCCGGTCCGCGCGGTGCGGATGGCTGGCTCACGGCTGCCCTGCTAGCCTCGGTGACTGTGCCCGGAGCCATTCATCATTCAGTCGTGGTGGTGCGCGACCTTGAGGCTAGCCTGCGCTTCTACCGGGACGGCCTCGGTCTCGAGGTGATGCAAGACCGGCAGGTCGAGGGTGACTGGCCAGGTCTCCTCGACGCTCCCAGTCGCAGCCTGCGGGCAGTTTTCCTCGGTGACCCGCGAGTTCCCGACGACCATTCCGGCGTCCTAGAGCTCAACCTGTTCGACGGCGACGTCGCGGAAGGACCTCCTGCCTCGCCGCGAAGGAACGGACTCTTGCTGCTGTCGTTCTTCGTTGACGTCGAGGCGACCCTCGGCCGACTTGCCGGTCTAGGCCTCGGCGGCTCCCCCCGGCGCGTCACACAGCCGACACCGAACGGGCAGGTAACTATCGCGACCGTTCGCGACCCAGATGGAGTGCTCGTCCTGCTGACCCCTGGCTCGATTACCAGGAGAGCGTGACAAACTGGTCGGCAATGCGCTCGACCGGATGTATTAGTAAGGGCGCATGACTCCCGAATGTTCATACTTGGCGACCGGATATCCGCCGATCTGGCCTGATTTCAAAGTCGGCTCGGAGTGGTGTAGCTGGCACCTATGTGGCCGTTATGTGTGGTGGCGGGCATGTGCCGCCGTCCATCGTGCAATCGCGGGTGTTCACGTCGCTGCGTGGACCCGGGTCTGCGCGGTTCGCCCTGGTTATGAGTAGTCGGCGGCGACTCGGCGTGCGGTGCCGTCGACGGTGATGGTGCCGCCGTGCGGGAGGATCCACTGCGGGCGGGTGTGGCCGAACGGGACGCCGGCGCACACGACAGCATCCGGGTTGTACCGGCTGATGATCCCGGTGACGACGTCACGCTGCTCAGCGCGCAGCCGGGCACGTTCTCCTGCTGGGGGACGGCGGCTGAAGTCCGATACCGGCGGGCGGGCCACCAGGACCGCGTCTACCGCAGCGAGGATGCCGCGTTCGCCCAGCGCACGGACGATCCACCCGACATGCCGGGCGGGAAGGAGTTCTTCCGACGTTTCCAGAAGCAGAACCCCGCCATCCAGCACGTCGGGGGCGAACGAGAACCGGCCGGCGATGAAGGTCTCCTCGATCACCTCCACGCAGCCGCCCCAGGCCCGGCCGGTGACCGTGCGGGCCGGACCGTGCCAGCTCCACGGCCCGGCCGGCTCACGCTCACCGAAAAAGTCCAGGGCGCGCGGGTCGGCCCAGTCCACCCCGAAGTCCTCGGACTCGCCCGGCTCGGTGATCTCGATCCTCTCCCCGGTGACCAGCGCCGCGCGCAGCGACCGGGCATGTACCTCGTCCACCCCGGGACCCGGCCCGAGGTGCACCTGGGACGACCCGCCGTAGAAACTGGCGATGCCGTTCGCCCACAGCCAGTGATGCATGTTGGTGTTGTCGCTGTAGCCCAGGAACGGCTTGGGGTCGCGCCGGGCGAGGGCGGCGTCCAGGTGCGGGATGACCGTGATCTGGTCGTCCCCGCCGATCACCGCCAAGATCGCGCGGATCCCCGGATCAGCGAACGCGGCATTGACGTCTGCGGCACGCTCGGCCGGCGTGGCGCCGACCTTGCGCGTGGCCGGGAACTCGACCGGGACCAGGCCGGTGACCTCGGCAAGCCGGCGCATCGCCTGCTCGTGCACCGCAGGGAATGCCCCGGCCGCGGCGAACGACGGCGACAGCACGGCAACCCGGTCTCCCCGGCGGGCCTTGGGCGGGCGGACCAGGTCGTGCGGCATGCCTGCCATCGAACCACGCCCATCGCACCGATACCTAAGTGATTTCCGCGTCCGAGCCTCCAGGCGGCCCTGGCCCGTAGTGCCGGCTGGCGACCACGTCTGTCACACAATGTGACTGCCGGCAAGGTCCAAAGCGCGCGCACACTCCCGCCACTATGTACGTTCACAGTTGCTCGGCGTCGGCCGAGCGGTGCCGCGCAGGTCAAGCTGTTCTGGCTGCCGGGCGGGTTCAGATCTCCTCGGGCCGGGCCGACGGCGGCCAAGCGTTGGCCTGTTGCTTACTGCGGCCGGCGAAGGCCGGCACAGGCTGAGCGTCGTCTGCCATGGCGGGGCGGGTAGAGCGGTTGAGGCGTGTGTGCGCGCGAGGAATGCTTCCAGGCCGCCAAGAACGAGACCGGCCTGGACCACTACCGGTCCGCCGCTACGACGCCTGGTACCGGCACGGCACACTGTCCATGCTCGCGCTTGCCTTCCTTCAGGTCTGCGCAGCTCAAAGGGGGCACCAGCGGCTGTGGACAACTTTCCCGGACACGCCTGCGGCATGATCACCATGGCCGCGACGACGTAGGCGACCTCATCGCCGTGACCGCCGCCGAGATCCGCCGCCTGCTGACAGCCTTCACGCATCCGCAACATCCGGGCGAGCACTACCAGCACTGGTCACGATGGCGACGCCACCACCAAGCCCAGGCCCGGCAGTCCCATTACCGGCGCAGGCTCACGAACCAGCCGCTGCCGATGAGGTGCTAACCGGCTGCGCCTCATCAGGCGTCAGCGCCAGGCTGGCAGAGGCAGTCAGTCCGGGTTCAGGTACTGACCGCCCCACGTCTGCGGGTCTGTGTCCGATAGCGTCTCGGTGAACGTCCACCGATGACCGGCGAAGTCCTCGGCGCCATACTGCCGCTCGCCATACATGTAGTCCGCCGGCTCCGCCAGGATGACCGCGCCATGTGCCCGGGCGCGCTCGCAGTGAGACCGCGCGTCCGGGACCCGCACCATCACGTACTGGGCCACCGCCTCGCG
>PLIQ01000078.1 GCA_003140115.1 Actinomycetota bacterium
CACCCTCCTCGTATCGCCATCCCGAGCACACGACACGGACCAGTGAGTCATCGGCCGATTATTTGCATCAATCATGATTTCCGGCTGGGCTGCGTGACATCGTACAAATCGCCGGTATATGTATCGGCCGCCGCCAGCGCTGACGGCCGGGATGCCTTATGCCGCTGTGGCACCGGCCGGAATGTATGGCGCTTCCCTGATCAGGCCTTATTGCGACGGCGCTCCTGCATCACCGTTCCGTCGGCCGGGTGGCACCGTACTATGGCCCGGTGACAGCGCCTGGATACCTGAGTTTCCCGCATATAGCGAACGACATCGTGGTTTTCGTTGCTGCCGACGACGTCTGGCTGGCACCGCTCGCCGGCGGGCGGGCCTGGCGGTTCACCACGGACGAGGCACACGCGGCGACGCCGAGGCTGACGCCGGACGGCACGCAGGTGGCCTGGGTCAGCGCCAAGGACGGCAGCCCGGAGGTCTACGTGGCCAGTCTCGCCGACGGAACCAGTACCCGGCTTACCTACTGGGCGACGTCGTGGGCTCGGGTCAGCGGCTGGACTCCGGCCGGGGAGGTGCTGGCCGTCAGCGCGGCGAACCAGCCGTTCAGGCACTACGTCCGGGCCCGCGCGCTGACGACCACGCTGTCGGGCCGCCCGGGTGCAGAACGCGTGCTGCCGTTCGGCCTGGTATCCGACCTGTCGCTGGGTACGAGCGGGGACGGCGCTCGAGGCGAGACGGCCGCTGCGGGCGGCCGCGGGGCTGGCCCGGTCGGCCTGCTTACCGGTACCTGGGGAAGTTTCAACGCCGATCCGGCCACCTGGAAGCGCTACCGCGGTGGCACCGCCGGACGCTTGTGGGTTGGCCCGGCGACGGCGATAGTCTCCGATGCGCAGGATGCGGCTGGCCAGATCTCGGATCCGTTCCGGCGCGTGCTGGCGGACCTGCCGGGCCAGTTCGCCAGCCCCATGATCGTCGGCGGACGACTCGCGTTTATCGGTGACCACGAGGGCACTGGCAACGTCTACTCCTGCGCGCTGGACGGCAGTGACCTGCGGCGCCACACCGATCACGAGGGCTGGTACGTACGCCAGGCCAGCACCGACGGGCAGCGGATCAGCTACGCGCGCGGCGGCGAGCTGTGGCTGCTCGAAAGCCTGCAGGCAGTTGGGCCGGTCCGGCTCGACATCACCCTCGGCGCCCCCGTGCGCGGCCGGGCCCTGCGCCTGGTCACCGCCGAGGACCATGTTGGCTCGCTGTCGGTCGACCATGGCGGGCGGGCCAGCTCGATCGAGGTTCGCGGCACCGTGCACTGGCTGACCCACCGGGATGGGCCGGCTCGGGCGGTGTCGGTTGTGCCTGGCGTCCGGGCGCGGTTCCCGCAGGTACTAGGGACCGGCGGGCAGGTCGTCTGGGCGACCGACGCTGAGGGCAGCGACGCCCTGGAGATCGGCTCCGGCGACCCGGCACGTCCGGCCGACCCAGCCGATCCGGCCGCCGCTCCGCGGCGGATCGCGGTCGGCCAGGTGGGCCGCATTACCGAGTTGGCGTCGGCACCGGACGGCAGGACGGTCGCGGTCGCGGCGCAGGACGGGCGGCTGCGGGTCGTCGACGTCGGCTCCGGCGAGGTGCGAGAGATCGCCGCGTCGGACAACGGGGTCGTGACCGGACTCGCCTGGTCGCCGGATTCTGCCTGGCTGGCGTGGTCTCACCCGGCCGACTACCCCATCACCATGGCCCCCAATTCGCTCCGCCGGCTGCGGCTGGCGCGGATCACCGACGGCCAGATGTTCGACGTCACCGACGGGCGGTTCGCCGACACCGAGCCGGTCTTCACCCTCGACGGCAAGTACCTGGCGTTCCTGTCGATGCGCGATTTCGATCCGATCCCCGACGCGCACTCCTTCGACCTCACGTTCCCGTACGGGGGCAGGCCTTACCTGCTGCCCCTGGACGGGGCCACTCCGTCACCCTTCGCACCCGAACTTGGCGGGCGGCCCATCGGCGAGCCCGCGGACAGGCGTGCGGGGGTCGCGGCGGATGGCGACGAGCAGGCGAGTGCTGGCGGCACTGCCGCCGACGCCGCAGCCGACGGGGACGGGGACGGGGACGGGCAGCACGTTGCGCCGGTGCCGGTGGAGACGACTGGGATGGCTGACCGTATCGTCGCGCTCCCGGTGCCCGAGGCCCGGTACTCGGGGCTGCGCGCGGTGAAGGACGGGCTGGCCTGGCTGCGGGTGCCGGTCACGGGCGATCTCGGCCTCGGCGGCGCGCAGCTAGCCGATGACGCGCCGCGGCCGGTGCTTGAGCGGTTCGACTTTGCCCAGCGTGACGTGTGCGAGCTCGCCGACGAAGTGGACTGGTTCGAGGCCAGCGGAGACGGTACCAGGCTCGTCACCAGCGATCACGGGCAGCTGACCGTGATTTCGGCGGAGGGCAAGGCCGACGGCGACAATCCCCACGGCAAGATCGAGATCGACCGGAGCCGGGCCAGGTTCCTGCTCGATCCGCCCGCGATGTGGCGTCAGGCCTACGCAGAGGCGGGCCGCATCATGCGGCACGACTTCTGGGTGCCCGACATGGCGGACGTGGACTGGGACGCCGTGCAGGACGAATACCGGCCCCTCCTTGACCGGATTACCACGGGGTCCGAATTCATCGATGTGCTCTGGGAAGTTTTCGGCGAGCTTGGCACCTCGCATGCCTACGCCTTGCCGGCGAACCGCGGCGGGCCGACCGACGGGCCCGGGCTGCTTGGCGCGGACATCGAGCGCAGCGGCGACGCCTGGCGGCTCACCCGGGTGGTGCGCGGGGACACTTCCGATCCCCGGGCTCGCGCACCGCTTGCGGCGCCCGGCGCCGCAATCGCCGCCGGCGATGTGCTGCTGGCCGTGGATGGCCGGCCGATCGGGCCCGACGGGCCCGGGCCGCTGCTGATGGGCGCCGCGGGCAAGCCTGTCGAGCTAAGCGTCGCGCCCGCCGACGGGAGCCGACCGCGCAGCGTGCCGGTGGTGCCGTTGCGGAGCGATACCAGGCTGCGCTACCTGGACTGGGTCCGCACGAAGCGAGAGCAGGTCCGGGAGCTCAGCGGGGGCCGGATCGGCTACCTGCACGTGCCGGACATGGTGAGCCAAGGCTGGGCGGACTTCCACCGCGACCTGCGTACCGAGATGCTGCGCGATGCGCTGATCGTGGACGTGCGCGGCAACACCGGAGGAGAGAACTCAGAGCTCGTGGTGGAGAAGCTGGCCCGCAAGGTGATCGCCTGGGACGTGCCGAGCGGCCTCATCCCGGCTACCTATCCAGAGGACGCGCCGCGGGGGCCGGTCGTCGCCATCGCCGACGAATGCTCGGCGTCCGACGGCGACATCGTCACCGGCGCCATCCGCCTGCTCCGGCTCGGCCCCGTCGTCGGCGCCAGGACCTGGGGCGGCGTCATCGGTTACGACGACGAGCACGAGCTGATCGACGGAACGCGGATCACCGTACCGCGGCTGGCCTTCTGGTTCGAGGAGTACGGCTGGGGCGTGGAAAACTACGGCGTCGACCCTGACGTCGAGGTCATCATGTCGCCTGACGACTGGGCTGCGCAGCGGGACACCCAGCTGGAGACCGCGGTCAGGCTCGCGCTGGAAGCCCTGCAGCAGCGCCCCGCGGTGCGACCTCCTGACCCGCGCACCAGGCCGTCCAAGCGCCGGCCGCCGCTACCGCCGCGAGCCTAAATCGGTGGGGGGTTCCGGTCCTGAGCCGTAACGTTCCCGGAACGGTGCGGACGTAGCGTGCGGTTCGTGGGTTGGAGTACAGCTAGCGGCCTTGATCGGCGACGGGCAATCGAGATCAGAGCCCGGACGGCCCGGTGGGTGCCCCGGTGCGCCGCGGCAGGATCGGTCGCGCTGATCGGCGGCGGGCTGGTGCTGGCCTACGTGGACCGGCATCTGGTGCCCGCCAGCCTGACCGGCTGGACGGTCTCCAACATCTCCGGGCAGGTAGTGAACATGGCCGTCCCGGTGACGGGCTTTGTCCTCGCGTCCCGGCGGCCGGAGAACCGGATCGGCTGGCTGTTCCTGGTGGCGGGGCTGGCGCTGGGCGTGAGTGGCTTCTCGAACCAGTACGCGCTGCGCGCGCTGGTCGCGGACCGGGGGTCCTGGCCGGCGGGCCAGGTATTTGCCTGGCTGTCCAATTGGACCTGGGTGATCGCAGTCGCTGCGCTCGCCTTCTTGTTCTTGTTGTTCCCGACCGGGCAGCTGCGCTCACGGCGGTGGCGCCGGGCCGCGTGGTTTGTAGGCGGCGCATTGGCGCTGGCCGCGGTAGGTGTGGTGATCGCCGCCAACAGCCAGTGGGCGCGCCCGTTCGCCTTGTCCGGCCAGGGGAGCCCGGGCGGTCTGACCACGTTGTTCTTCCTGACGGCGGCCTTCCTGGTCAGTGCCGGGGTGCTGGTCAGCGTGTCGGCGCTCGTGGTCAGGTTCGCTAAGTCCGCGGGCGAGGAGCGGTTGCAGCTGAAGTGGTGCGCGACGGCCGCGCTCTTGCTGGTCGTCGTATTTGTGGCATCGATCTGGGTGAACTCGGCGTTCGTGAATGTGCTGCAAAGCGTGGCGTTCTTGTGCCTGTGGACGGCCATCGCCACCGCGGTCCTCAAGTACCGGCTGTATGAAATCGACCGGATCATCAGCCGGACGCTTGCCTACGCGATCGTCACCGGCCTGTTGATCGGGCTGTATGCGGGCCTAGTCCTGCTGGCCACGCGCGTGTTGTCGTTTTCCTCCCCGGTGGCGGTGGCTGCCGCCACGCTGGCCGCCGCGGCACTGTTCAGCCCGGTGCGGCGCCGGGTGCAGCGGGTGGTGGACCGGCGGTTCAACCGAGCCCGGTATGACGCCGACATGACAGTGGCGTTGTTCGCGGCCCACCTGAAGGACGCTGTAACCCTCGATTCGGTCCAAGATGACCTGGCCAGTGTCGTGCAGCGGGCTCTGGAACCCGCCCATGTCTCGGTATGGATCAGCCAGCGCGACTGAGGCTGGCTGCTGCTGCCGTCGGCAAGCCCGCTGAGGCGGCCGAAATGCCGGCACCTGGGAAGAAGGAGCCTGCTCCGGATAAACATACGATCTGTGCGTATCCAGGCCTGCCCGTTCCCGGCGATCGAGGGAGTGGTTGATGACCAGCAAGCGGATCACGACGGTGCTCGGGCAGCTGGGACTGATTCAGGTCCGGTACGTGTCACCGGTTCGCCGCGGCGCCGCGCAAGGCCTGGCCGGCCGGGTCTACGAACAGGTCGAGCGGGAATTCGGGGTGCTGGCACCGTCGCTCGCCTTGCTCTCCCCCGCACCGCAGGTGCTGGCCGCGAGCTGGCTGATGCTGCGTGAGACGCTGCTGGTGACCCGCGAGGTCGACCGGGCCACTAAGGAGACCGTCGCCACGACGGTCTCGCTCGGCAATACCTGTCCTTGGTGCGTCACCGTGCACAGCACCATGGCCTCCGGGCTGACTGGGGGGCTGGTACTCGCGGACCGCCCCGCCGAGGCGATCACCGACCCCCGGCTGCGGGCGGCCGCGACGTGGGCGCGGGACTGCGGGACCGAGGAAGGCGCCCTGGTGCATGAACCGGCATGTCCCGCCGAGGAGGCGCCGGAACTGATCGGGACCGCGGTCCTGTTCCACTACTACAACCGCATGGTGAATGTGTTTCTCACCGAGGTCCCGCTGCCGCCGGGAGCTCCGAGGATGGCGCTGGGCCCGGTGATGTGGATCCTGGACCGCAGGTTGCGGCCCGCGGCCGGCCGTCCGTACCAGCCGGGAACGGCGCTAGAGCTGTTGCCGGCGGCGCCGCTACCTGGCGACCTAGCCTGGGCGCGCGGTGATCCTGTGACGGCCGATGCCTTCGCCCGCGGCTGTGCCGCCGTTGACGCAGCCGGCGCCAGGTCCGTGCCAGCATCGGTCCGCGACCTGGTCATGGCCGAGCTGGAAAACTGGCACGGCGAGCGGCGCGGCCCGAGCCGGGCCTGGGTCGAGAGTGCCGTGTCCGGCCTGCCGACGGCGGACCGGGCCGCCGGCCGTCTCGCACTGCTCACCGCGCTGGCCTCCGCTCAGGTCGACCGTTCCGTGGTCAAGATGTTCCGGGCCAGCCGGCCTGGCGACTCCACGCTGGTCGAGCTGACCGCGTGGGCCAGCCTCGCGGCGGCACGGCGAGTCGGCACCTGGATTCCCCGCGGCGCGGCCGAAGCAGACCTCGACCGCGGCAGCACCGGCACCCACCACGCGGGCCCCTGACCCTCCGTAACGACCTGGCAATATAGGCGTACGACCACCCTGGGAGGAGCATGTCATGTTCGCAGACACCGAGGCATTCAGCGGGTTCTCCGTCAGCGATATCGATGAGGCCAGGAAGTTCTACGCCGAGACCCTCGGCCTGCGGGTAACCGAACAGTACGGCCTGCTCACGCTGCGGCTGGCCGGCGGCCGGGACACCCTGATCTATCCGAAGGCCGATCACACCCCGGCCAACTTCACCATCCTCAACTTCCGGGTCGACGACATCGACGCGGCCGTCGACGAGCTGACCAGCCGAGGGGTGAGCTTCGAGCGCTACGAGGGGATGGGGCAGGACGCCAAGGGCATCAACCGGGCCGGCGGCCCGTTCATCGCCTGGTTCACCGATCCGGCAGGAAACATCCTGTCGGTCCTGCAGGACCGGTAACCATAAGGCCACTGCGGGCACGCGTGACGGCAGGCCTTCCCGGATTCCAGCTATCAAGGTCGGCTCACCTGTTATCGTCGGCGTGGCCTGTCTTGTGCTTACCGTCGGAAGGATCGCCCGATGCGGTTGTCCAGAGCGAGTTCCGTCCGGCTGGTGGTCGCTGGTGCTGCCGTGCTGACCGCCGTCGCAGGCGGCATCGCCGCGATCGGCAGCACCGCTGCGCTCGGCAGCAGTGCAAGCCACGCGAGCGATCCGGGCACGTTGATCGTGCACCCGGCGGTGCACCAGGTCCGCGGCGCGTTCATGGCGCCGGTCCCGTTCAGTGACGCCCAGTGCGAGGCTGTCTTCGGGATCGATTGCTACGTTCCCGACCAGGTCGAGGCGGCCTACAACCTGCCCGCCCTCTACGGCCGCGGCATCACCGGCAAGGGCCAGACCATCGTGATCGTCGACGCGTTCGGATCACCGGCGATCGCCGATGACCTGCTCCAGTTCGACCAGTATCTGGGCCTGGGCACGCCGCCGCTGCGTATCGTCCAGGTCGGGCACGTGCCGGCCTTCGACTCCGGCAACGCCGACATGATCGGGTGGGCCGCCGAGACCACGCTGGACGTGGAGTACGCGCACGCTGGCGCACCGGACGCGAAGATCGTGCTGGTCGAGGTGGCCGAGGATGACATACAACATCTCGCGCTCGCGGTCCGGTACGCGGTCCAGCACCGGCTTGGCGACGTGATCAGCTTGAGCTGGGGGGAGACCGAGCAGGCTCTCGGGCGCAAATTCGTCAGCTCGGACAGCTCTATCTTCAGCCAGGCCGCCCGCAGCCACATCACGATCGTCGCCTCCTCCGGCGACAGCGGGGCGTCCGGTCAGGAAAACAATGGCAACTATTACCGCCATCCGGTCGCGAGCTGGCCCGCCACCAGCCCGTTCGTGACGGCGGTCGGCGGCACCCGGCTCAACCTGAATGCCGTCGGCGCTCGCAACGGTCTCGACACGGCCTGGAACGATACATACAGCACCGCGGTGAGCGACTTTTTCTTCGGCAACGACGGCCCGAACCCGCTCGCCACCGGCGGCGGGAAGTCCGCTTACTACGGCAGGCCCGGCTATCAGAACGGCGTGCGGAGCATCACCGGTAACCAGCGCGGCATCCCGGACATCTCGATGAGCGCCTCGTGCAGCGTCGCGGTGAACGTCTTCGAGACCTATACCGGCGGGAATGGCGGCTGGACCGCGTCGTGCGGTACCAGCGAGTCGGCGCCGATGTTCGCGGCCATTATCGCGCTCGCCGACCAGGTGGCTGGCCATCCGCTCGGGCTGGTCAACCCGGCGCTGTACGCGCTGGCCGCAAGCCACGCACCGGGCATCGTCCCGGTGGCGTCCGGCAACAACAACGTCTCATTCTCCGGCGGAACGGTGCACGGCTACTCGGTCCGGCACGGCTACAACCTGGTCACCGGGCTCGGCACCGTCAACGGACAATACCTCGTCCCAGAACTCGCGCGTTCGGCATAGCACGTCAGCGAAGCCGGACCGAAAAGCATTCGATGGTACCGGTTCTAAGGTCGAGATCGTCTGGGGGCGGTGACGTGCTCGGCGAGTAGCTCGGCCAGGTGCCGGCCGCGGGTGCTGGCGAGTTGTTCGAGTTGGGTGCGGCAGGAGAATCCGTCGGCCAGCACGGTCGCACCGGGCCCAGCGGCCCGAACGGCGGGGAGCAGCGCGGTTTCGGCGACGGCCACGGAGACGTCGTAGTGGCCGCGTTCGACGCCGAAGTTGCCGGCCAGGCCGCAGCATCCTCCGACGGCGTCGATGTCGGCGCCGGCCGTGGTGAGCAGGGCGGCGTCGGCGTCCCAGCCGAGGACGGCGTAGTGATGGCAGTGGGGCTGGGCGACGCCGTGGACGCCGGTGAGGTCCGGTGGCCGGTAGCCGTCGGTGCGGGTGAGCAGCTCGGCCAGGGTGTGGGTGGCGGCGGCGACGGTCGTGGTCCGCGGGTCATCGGGCAGCAGGCGGGTGACGTCGTCACGGAGCGTCGCGGTGCAGGAGGGTTCGAGTCCGACGATCGGGATGCCCTGGTCGAGAGCGGGCTGGAGGGCCTTGAGGCTGCGGCGCAGTTGGCGGCGGGCACCGTCGAGTTGGCCGGTGGAGATCCAGGTGAGGCCGCAGCAGACGGGGCGACGGGTGATCTGCACCGAATAGCCGGCGTCTTCAAGGACGCGGACGGCGGCGACGCCGACCTCGGGGCTGAAGTGGTTGGTGAAGGTGTCGACCCACAGCAGAACGGGCTGGCCGGCCGCGGGTTGGTGGCGGGCGAACCAGTGGCGGAAGGTGTGCCCGGCGAAGGCCGGGACGGTGCGGCGGTGGTCGATACCGCCGAGCCGCTTGGCCGTACCGCCCAGTACCCGGCTGCGCATGCTGGCGTTGGCGAGTCGCGGCGTCGCGGCGGCGTAGCGGGCTAGGCGGGGCAGCCATCCGAGGGCGTAGTGGCTGGCCGGCCGGAGGCGGTGCCGGTAGCGCTGGTAGAGAGCTTCGGCTTTGTAGGTGGCCATGTCGACGCCGGCCGGGCAGTCAGCAGAGCAGCCTTTGCAGGACAGGCAGAGGTCGAGGGCTTCGGCGACGGCGTCCGAGCGAAATCCGGTGACCAGAGAGCCGTTGGCGAGTTCTTGCAGGACGCGGGCCCGGCCGCGGGTGGAGTCCTTCTCGTCGCGGGTGGCCAGGTAGGAGGGGCACATCACGCCGCCGGCCGTGGTGTTGTCGGCGCGGCACTTGCCGACGCCGACGCAGCGGTGCACGGCGATGGAGAGGTCGTCGTGGTCGTGGGGGTAGCTGAATCCCAGCCGGTTCCGCAGCGGGCGGGCGGCTGGCAGCCGCAGCCCGACGTCGAGCGGCTCGGGGTCAACCAGGACGCCGGGGTTGAGCCGGTTGCCGGGGTCGAATAGGTGCTTGACGGCTGCGAAGGTGGCGATCGCGGCGGGCGAGTACATGATCGCAAGCAGCTCGCCGCGCGCTCGCCCGTCGCCGTGCTCGCCGGACAGTGAGCCGCCGTGGCCGGCGACCAGGTGGGCGGCTTCGGTGACGAAGGCCCGGTAGCGCTCAGCGTGGTCGGCAAGCGGGAAATCGATACGGGCATGCACGCATCCGTCGCCGAAGTGTCCGTAGACCAGGCCGTCGAGGCGGTGCTGGGCCATGAGAGCCTGGAACTCGCGCAGGTAGGCGGCAAGATGGTCGGGTGGGACGGCGGCGTCCTCCCAGCCGGGCCAGGCGGGGTCGCCGGCCGGGGTGCGGCCACCCAGACCGGCGCCGTCTTCGCGGATACGCCACACAAGCCTGGCGGCCGGTCCGGCGACGATGAGCGAGTCGAGGCAATGGGCGTCGGCGACGAGCCGTCGGGCGGCATCGAGGGCGTCGGCTTCGGTGTCACCGGCGGTCTCGATGAATAGCCAGCCGCCACCCTTGGGCAACTGGGGCACTGCGGCGTCGCCACGGCGACTACGCAGCACCTCGACCAGGCGGGCGTCCATGCCTTCCAGGGCGACCGGGTGGTGCGGGAGCAGGCTGCCGGTGTCCTCGGCCGCGGCGATCATGTCGGGGTAGCCGAGGACGGCCAGCGCGACCGCACCCGGGGCGCGCACGAGGTTGACGGTGGCGGCGGTGATCACGCCCAGCGTGCCCTCGGTGCCGGCCAAGAAGCGGGCCAAGTCGGCGCCGCTTTCCGGGAGCAGGTGCTCGAGGGAATAGCCGGAGATCTGGCGGCCGAAACGGCCGAACTCAGTGCGGATCATCTCGAGCCTGCTCGCGACGATGCGCTCCAGCTCCACCCCGAGCGGACCCGCCGCGCTGAGCCCATCTCGCCCGTAACGGCGGGCGGCGAGGCCCTCGCCAGCCGCGGTGAGGACGTCGAGAGCGATCACGTTGTCGGCGGTGCGCCCGTAGGCCAGCGCCCGGGAGCCGCACGCGTTGTTGCCGATCGATCCGCCGATGGTGGCGCGGGCGTGGGTGGACGGATCCGGGCCGAAGCGCAGGCCGTAGGGTGCAGCGGCCCGGGTGATGTCGTCGAGCACGGCGCCGGGCTGGACGACGGCCGTTCGAGTGTCGGGGTCGACGGCGAGGATCCGGTTCATGTGACGGGAGAAGTCGAGCACGATCCCGGCGCCGATCGAGTTGCCGGCTATGGAGGTGCCGCCGCCCCGGGTCGTCAGGGCCACGGCGTGCTCGCGGGCGACGGCCAAGGCACCGGCCACCTCGGCGGCGTCGTGGGGGTAGGCAACGACCAACGGCGGGACCCGGTAGTTGGAGGCGTCGCTGCTGTATTCGGCGCGGGCCCGCACGCTGGCGTCGAGATCGGTGAGGTGGGCCTGGGCCAGGGCAGCGGCGAGCTCACGTGGGTGGATCGATGGCGAGGTGCTCACGCTGGTGGTCCGTTCGTATGAATCGAGAACAGTAGCCCGTAGTGCCGTGACTCATTTTGTCGGCAGCAGGCGGCTCCTTCCTGCCGAAAAATCGTTTGGCCGGGGGGCGGGTCTAAGTAAATGAAGGATAAGAGAGAGGAACCGATAATGCGTAAGTCCCGTTCCGCTAGCAGGGCAGACGCCGCTCGCGAGGTCCGCAAGCCGGATGAGCAGTGGCGCCAGGAACTGACTCCGATGCAGTACAGCGTCCTGCGTCAGGCTCACACCGAGCGGCCGTTCACCGGTGAGTACGTCCACAACCATCAGGACGGTTCCTACCGGTGCGCCGGCTGCGGCAGCAAGCTGTTCGGCTCGGACGCCAAGTTCGATTCGGGTACCGGGTGGCCTAGCTTCTCCGAACCCGCGGTCGCCGAGGCGGTCGAGCTGCGCTCGGACTACAGCCTGTTCATGCCCCGCACCGAGGTCGTCTGCCGTCGCTGCGGCGGTCATCTCGGCCACGTCTTCCACGATGGGCCGACCCGGACCGGGGACCGGTATTGCATCAACTCCTGCTCGCTGGCTTTCGAGCCCGCGGCGGCGAGCCCGGAGCAGGGCGGCGACGAGGCGGCCCAGCCCGGCTCGGCCCGCGCCTGACCATCGCGGCCAGCTCGGCCCGGGGTGGTCTACGGTGAGTGCGGCAGTCCGGCCCTGAACCGCGAGGAGATGTGATGGGCATGCCCGGCCGTACCGGTGACCACCAGTGGTCACAGCAGCATCTGTCGCACTACGTCGAGGGAGAGCTGCGCCCACGCGCCCGCCGCCGCCTTGACCGTCACGCACGGTCGTGTGTGGAGTGCGGGCGCGGGATCCGCGCGATGCGCGCCCTGGTGTACGCGGTCCAGGGCCTGGACGGCCTGGCGGGCGTTCGCGCGCCTGCGACGATCTTCGACCGGGTCCGGCTGGCCGGGCCCGGCGGCTCATCCTCGTCCCAGCACACCTGATGCCGCCGGCCGGCAGCCGCGCCCCCGATTCCGCAGAAACCGACGCGAGCCTGCTCGCCCGGGCCCAGGCCGGGGACGTCAGTGCCTTTGAGCGCCTATCCAGCGCCTACGCCGACCGCCTGTTCATGTTGCTGCTGCGGCTGCTGGGCGACCGCGGCGAGGCCGAGGACGTGGCCCAGGAGGTTATGCTGCGCGCCTGGCGGGGCATCGCCCGCTTCCAGGGCCAGTCCAGCTACTTCACCTGGCTCTACCGGATCGCGGTCAACGAGGCCAACCGGGCGCTGGAGAAGAAGGCCCGGCGGCCGGCGGGCGTCTCGATCGGGGCGCAAGAGCTGCAGCTGCCCGCTTCCCCCGCTTATGACCCATCCCGGCAGGCCGAGAACAGCGAACTGCGCCGGGTCCTGGGCCAAGCCCTGGCCGAACTGCCGCCCGCGCTGCGGACCGCCATCGTGCTGCGCGATGTCGAGGGGCTCTCCACGCAAGAGGCCGCTGAGATCGCCGGCGTCAGCCAGGCCGCTTTCAAGAGCCGACTACACCAGGCACGGCTGCGCGTCAGGGCCGCCGTCGGCGACCAGACCCTCGTCACCACCGGAGGATGACACGCCAACCGAACCGCCAGTGAGGCATCAAGAGCTTGAAGTCCTGTTTAGCTCGCTGCGCTGAGCGGCCGGATGCCGTCGAGCTCGGTGCCCAGCCTGTCTTTCTCGATCTCCAGGTCGTAGCGGGCCTGCAGGTTTATCCAGAATCGCTCGGAGGTGCCGAAGTACCGGGACAGCCGGAGCGCGGTGTCCGCGGTGATGCGGCGCTGGCCGTGGACGATCTCGTTGATCCGCCTGGCGGGGACATCTATCGCCTTGGCCAGCTGGTACTGGCTGACGGCCAGCGGCGCGAGGAACTCCTCCAGCAGGATCTCCCCCGGGTGCACCGGCGACATGACCGTATTCTCTGCCACTGGCTCCTCCTTAGTGATAGTCAACGATCTCGACATCTTCCGGGCCCGCGTCTGACCAGGTGAAGCAGATCCGCCACTGCTGGTTGATCCGGATGCTGTACTGCCCGGCGCGGCCCCCGGTGAGCTTTTCTAGCCGGTTGCCCGGCGGAATGAGCAGGTCGGTTAAGGTTTCCGCGGCATCGAGGATCGCGAGCTTGCGCCAGGCGACACGCTGCACCGGCCCGTCTAGCCTGCGTGATCGCTGCCGATGCCAGATGGCCTCGGTTTCCTTGTCCCGGAATGAGCGCAGCACATACCTATGATAACGCCGCACGTTATTAACGCAACGCGTTATCATCGGCACGGCCGGGCGCTCAGCGGAGCTTGCGCAGGAACGGGTCCTGCGCTCGGTACGGCCTGACCTTGATCCGGGCGTCCACCACGAAGACCCCGTCCGGCCGGGCGATGACCGGGTTCAGGTCGAGTTCGGTGATCTCGGGCAGGTCGTCGGCCAGCCGCGACACGCGGAGTAGCAGATCGCGGAGGGCGCCGAGGTCGGCCGCTGGCTGGCCATGGTAGCCGCGCAGCAGGGGCGCCGAGCGAATCGATCCGATGAGCTGGTCCGCGTCGATGTTGGTCAGGGGCGTGAGCCGGGCCGCGTGGTCGGCGAGCACCTCGGTGGCCACGCCACCGAGCCCGAACACCACCAGCGGGCCGAACATGTGATCGTCGGTCACACCGACGATCACCTCGGTGCCGTCGGCGATCATCGGCTGGACGAGAACCTGCCGCTGCCGCTCGCCGAAGCGCTCGGCCAGCCTGCGGTAGGCGGCCCGCACCTCGTCCTCGGTACGCAGCTCGACCGCGCCCGCGTCGGTCTTGTGCAGGAGCCCGGGCACGTCGGCCTTGAGCACGACCGGTCCGGCTGCCGCCCGGAAGGCCTCGACCGCCTCGTCTTCACTGCTCGCGCCGGCCAGCTCGACCAGCGGGACACCGTAGCAGCGCAGCAGTTCAGCAGCCTGGTCCGGCGGCATCCAGTCGCCGCCGAGCGTGGTGCGGAGAAACCGGCGTACCAGCGTGCGAGCGTTTTCGGTGTTGACGTCGAGGAAGCTGGGGACCTGGCCCCGCGGCTCGGTGCGCCAGGCCCCGTACCGGGCGGCACGGGCCATCGCGGCCGCGGCCGCCTCCGGGTACCCGTAGGCGGGGATCCGGCCTGCGCCGTCCGCGCGCGGGAGCAGACGGACGGAGTCCGGCTGGTCGAGGACGACCGCGGCCAGCGGGACGCTGACATCGGCCTGCTGGATGGCCGTGACCAGGTCGCCGGTGGCGGCGGTCGGCAGCACCAACGCGATCATCGCGTCGACTTCGTCGTCGGCCCCGAGCAGTTCCAGGCACTGCCGGAAGGTCTCGGCCGAGATGGCGGCCGTGGTGTCGACCGGGCCGTCGGTCGCGCCGGTGCCGGGGACGAGCGTACGGAGCCGACGGCTGGTCAGGCCGTGCGGGCGGTGCACGGTCAGGCCGTGGTCGGTGCAGGCTTCCGCGGCGAGCGCTGCGGCGGAGCCCAAGTTGGACACGATCGCGATCGTGCGCCCGGCCGGCACCGGCTGGCTGGCGAGCAGCGCGGTGGTCTCCACCAGGTCGCCGAAGCCGCGCATACCGATGATGCCGGCCTGCTCGAACAGGGCTTCCCGGCGGGCTTCCGGCGGCCCGCCGTCCACGGCCAGGACGGGCATGCTGGCGCCGACCCGGCGGGCCGTCCGGGCGAACTTGCGCGGGTTGCCGAACGACTCGATGTACAGCACGGCAAGCTTGGTGATGCCGTCGTGTTCCCACCACATCAGCATGTCGTTGCTCGAGACGTCGAGCTTGTTGCCCACCGACGCGAACGAGGAGATCCCGATGCCGAGCCGGGACAGCTGATCGAGCAGGGCAACGCCGAGGCCGCCGGACTGCATGACCAGCCCGACGGAGCCGGGCTGCGGTTGCTGGGCGGCGAAGGTGGCGTCCAGCCCGATGCCGGGCACGGCCACGCCGAAGCAGTTCGGGCCGATTAGTCGCATGCCGTGCCGCCGACACGCGGCGAGCAGGTCGGCGCAGGCGCCGGCGTCCAGCCCGGACGTGATCACCACCAGAGACCGTACACCGCGCTGGCCGCACTGTTCGGCCACGTCCAGGACCGCCCCGGCCGGGACCGCGATCACGGCCAGGTCGGCGGGCTCGGGCAGGTCGAGCACCGAGGACAGGCAGTGCTCACCGTTGATCTGCCGGGCGCGGGGGTTGACCACGTAGAGGCGGCCGGCGTACCCGCCGGTGCGGATGTTGTCCAGGATCGCCCGGCCCACCGTGCCCCGCTGCCGGCTGGCGCCGATCACCACGACCGATTCGGGCGCCAGTATGTGCCGCAGGCTGGCCGTGTCGGCGTGGCGTTCCCGCTCGGCCACCGCGTCCAGGTAGCTGTCCAGGGCGGTGCCGCCGACCTCACTGGGCAGAGGAATGGTCATCTCCATGACGCCGTCCTCGCAGTGACACTGGACCGGCAGGCCGGCGTCGGCGAACACTCTGAGCATCGGGGTGTTGTCGGCCAGGGTCTGCGCGGTGAACGTGGTGATCTGGTGAAGTCGGGCGAACGAGACCAGGTGCTCGAGCAGCAGGGTGGCGATGCCGCGGTGGTGCATGCGGTCCGCCACCGCGAACGCGACCTCGGCCGCATTCCGGGGGCCGTCCGGCCCAGCGGGCACCTGGTAGCTGCCGCAGCCGACCACCTCGCCCGCCGACAGCGCCAGCAGCGCTACCCGGCCGGCCTGGGGATCGCGGCAGATCCGCCGCGCCTCGGTCTCGGCCGCCTGCCGGTTGAGGTTGAAGAACCGCATGTAGGTGTTGTCCGTGGACATCGCCTCGTGCATGGCCCTGACCGCGTCGAAGTCGGCCG
>PLIQ01000232.1 GCA_003140115.1 Actinomycetota bacterium
TGCCGCCCGCCAGGGCCAGGGCCGGCGCGACCACCACCACCGGGTCGATGCCGAAGTTGCCGTTCGCGCCGGCCGAGACCGCCGAGTAGTGCCGCAACTGCCAGCCGGCCAGCAGCGCCAGCAGGACCAGGGCCAGGTCCGCACCGGCCCGGGTGACGCCGGAAACGGCCGCCTGCCGCCCGCGCCGGGCCCGGGCCGCGCCCGGGGTGAGGGCGGTCAGCGCGGGGAGCAGGATGATCACCACGCCCGCCACGGCGACCGCGGCCGCCGCCGGCCACGCGTCGCGGAGCGCCGCGGGTACCGCCGTCCCGTCGCCGGTCAGGGTCACGGCGAGCAGCACGCCGGCCACGCCGCCCGCCACCGAGGCGACCAGGCCCAGCGGTATCGCCTCGGCCGCGGCCAGCCTGAGCTGCTGCCAGCGGGAGGCCCCGCGCGCGGCCAGCATCGCCGACTCGTTCTCCCGCTCGCCGGCCAGCAGCCGGGCCACGGCGAGCAGGGCCGCACCCACCAGCAGGATCAGCAGCACCGCGCAGATGGCCAGCAGCGAGCGGGCCAGATCCAGGTCGCTCGCGGTCCCGTCGAGCACCGCGGGCAGGCTGGTGGCGAGCCTGAGATCGGGCAGCCCCTGGGCGCTGGCCAGCGCCTGCTGCAGGGCAGCCACCTGGCCGGCCACGGCGCGGAGCCGGCCCGCCGGAACGCGGCCGGCCTGCGGCAGGGCCAGCCATGAGCCCGCGCTGACGGTCAGCGGCCCGGCGAACGCCGCGGNNCCGTAGGTGGTGAAGCCGCCGAGCGTGCTGGAGCCGGACGGCGCGATGTCGTCCAGCGCCCAGTACTGCGAGGTCAGCTGCCGGGGCCGGTACAGGCCGGTCACCATGAACCGGACGTCTTGCCCGGAGATCTGGTCCTTCAGCCGCAGCACGTCGCCAACGGTCACGTGCAGCAGCAGGGCGGCGGTGGCCGGCAGCGCCGCGGGGACGGGCTGGCCCGCGGCCGGCGCCCCGGGCCAGCGGCCGGAGGTCAGCACCGCCTGCGCGGGCAGGCCGCCGAGCGCGGCGGCCTCGGCGATCGGGTGGTTGCCCTGGCTGGCGGGGGTGGCGGGCAGCGATCCCGGGACGAACCCGAGCGGATCGGACCAGTCGGCCCGGTAGAAGCCGAACGCCGTGCCGTCCAGCGCCGACCTGACCTGCGACGGCAGCAGGGAGGTGTACCGGGCGGCCTGGGCGGCGTCGACGGTGCCGGTGATGGCGAGCGCCGTCCCGCTCGCGGTGGCCAGATCGTGCTGCACCGCCCGCGGCAGCGCCTGGCCGCCGAGGGTGGCCAGCGCGGTGGCCAGCGCCGCCGCCACGGCCACCGTGAGCGCCGCCGCGGCAATCACCAGCCGGTGAGCGCCCATCCGCGGCAGCGCCAGCGAACCCCGTGCAAAGCCCATCGCGACCTGAGCCTACGGCCGGAAATGCCTGATAAAAAGGTGCGGACGTGACCTGGTACCCGTCTGTGACCAGGTCGGGATGCCAGTTCAGCGCGGCAGCAGGGGCGCGAACAGGTCGCCGTGGCGGGCCACCCGGTCCAGGACCGTCTCGGCGGTGAAGAACAGGTCCTCCGGACGCCGGCAGGCCTGCACCTCGTCCCAGCTGACCGGCGTCGAGACCGTGGGGCTCGGCCGGGCGCGCAGCGAGTAGGGGGCAACGGTGGTCTTGGACCCGTTGTTCTGGCTCCAGTCGATGAGGACCTTGCCGGCGCGCAGCGCCTTGGTCATGCGCGAGACGACCCGGCGTGGCTGATCGCGTTCAAGACATTCGGCGAACGACCGGGCCTGCTCGCTGGCCTGTTCGGAGGTCACGCCGGAGATCGTGGCGTACAGCTGCAGGCCCTTGCCGCCGGAGGTCTTGGCCAGCGGCGCGAGGCCGCGGGCCGCCAGCAGCGGCCGCAGGTCCTCCGCCACCCGGCAGCAGTCGACGATGTTGGCCGGCGCGCCGGGATCCAGGTCGAAGACGAGCAGGTCGGGCCGGCGGAGCTCGGGCATCCGCCACTGCGGCACGTGCAGTTCCAGGCCGGCCAGGTTGGCCGCCCAGATGAGGGCGGGCAGGTCGTCGACCACGAGGTAGGTCACCGTGGTGCCGCGGCCCCGCGAGCTGTCCGAGGGGATCTTGGCGGTGCGGATCCAGTCCGGGCGGTGTTCGGTGACGTGCTTCTGGAAGAAGGCCTCGCCGTCGACGCCCTCCGGGTAGCGCTTCAGGGTCAGCGGGCGGCTGGCGATGTGCGGCAGCAGCGCGGGCGCCACCCGCTGGTAGTAGTCGAGCACCTCGGCCTTGGTGAAACCGGTCTGCGGGTACAGCACCTTGGCCAGGTTGGTCAGGGTCAGCGTCCGGCCGTCGACGTGGACGGCAATCTTCGTCTCAGGGCTCACGGACCACCTGCGCGGGGTCGATGTCGTCGCGCAGGCCCTTGTAGACGGGGGCGCGCATCCGGCCGGCCTTGGTCCAGCGGTCGAAGGCGACCCGGATGACCAGGCGGGGTTCGACCCAGACGGCGGGGCGGGCGTACTCGGGCGGGACCGGGCCGTCGAACGGGGAGTCGGGGCGGCGCAGGGGACGAAGCTTGTCGCCCAGCATGCGCAGCGTCTCGTCGGTGAAGCCGGTGCCGACGTGGCCCGCGTAGATCAGGCCCGACGCGTCGTTCACCCCGATGAGCAGGGACCCGACCTGGCCGGTGCGGTTGCCCTGGCCCGGCTTGTAGCCGGCCACGACGGCATCTTGGGTATGGACGTTCTTGATCTTGCGCCAGTTGTCGGTCCGGACGCCCGGCGTGTAGCGGGAGTCGAGGCGCTTGGCCACCAGGCCTTCCATGCCGCGCTCGACGGAGACCGAACGGACGGCCTCGAAGTCGCCGCCCGGGAACCAGGGTGGGGTCTGCCAGTTCGGGCCGGTCAGGGCCAGCTCGTCGAGCAGCGCCCGGCGCTGCGAGTACGCCAGGTCCATGAGCGGCCGGCCGTCCAGCTGCAGCACGTCGAAGATCAGGTAGGTCACCGGAGTCTGCCCGGCCAGCAGCTTGGCCTGGGACGCCGAGCTGACGTGCATCCGGGGCTGCAGCGCCTCGAACTCGGGCCAGCCGTCGCCCCCGAACACGACGATCTCCCCATCGAGAAGCAACTGCTTATGCGGGGTAGCAGCGGACCCGTCGCGGGAGGCGGCGGGCTTGCCGAGGACAGTGGCCGCGCCCAGGCGGGACAGTTCGGGGTAGGTGACCGTGATGTCGCGTTCGGTACGGGACATCAGCCGTACCTGACCTCGCTCGATATAGGCCAGGGCGCGGACGCCGTCCCATTTCAGCTCCAGCGCCCAGTTGTCCGGGTCACGGGGCGGCGGGGCGGTGACGGCGAGCATGGGGCGGATAGCGGCGGGCAGGGCCAGGCGTTCGCGGTGGATCATCCACTGGTTGCCCTTGGTCTGGAACAGCACGTACCCGCCGGTGACGCGCTGCCCGTGCAGCACCACCTTGACCTCGCTGGGAGCCCACTTGAGCGTCTCGTAGCGACCGCGGTCCCAGATGGTGACCGCGCCCGCGCCGTACTCGCCGCGGGGGATCTGCCCCTCGAAGCTGCCGTACTCCAGCGGATGGTCCTCGGTGTGCACGGCCAGGTGGTTGGCCGCCGGGTCGGACGGGACGCCCCTGGGCAGGGCCCAGGACACCAGCACCCCGTCGCGCTCAAGACGGAAGTCCCAGTGCAGGCGGCGGGCGTGATGCTCCTGGATCACGAACGTCCCGCCGGGCGCTGGCGCGGGCGGCGGCGAAGCCCCCGGCGCCGGGACCGGCTCGGGCGTCCGCGCCGCATCGCGCTTGTCCCGGTAGGCCTGCAGCTTGTCCACGTGACCCGGTGTACCCGGTCACCGTGACCCGGGAACTGGTACCACGCGTCGTTCGGTCAAAAGGTTGTGACTTAGCCCGCGTACTTCTCGACCAGGACGCCGACGTTGGGCAGTGCGGCGATGATGTTCTTGGACGCGCCGCCGCGGACCCCGCCGTAGGCCCGGATGATCACCGGGCGGGCGGACATCTTGGCTCGCGCGTCGGTCACGGCCAGCAGCGACTCGGCCACCTCGTCGCCGCGCTTGACCAGGTAGTCGCCGAACCCGGCGGCGCCTGAGGCGGTGAAGTCGGCCCAGTACGGCTCGAGCGCGGCCACGAAGTCGGGCAGCAGGGTTTCCACCGTGTGCTGCAGGTAGCCCTTGGCGAACGTCTTGGCCGTCTTGTACGCGAGCTTGACCGCGGCGCCGGAGATCCCGGACTTGCCGGACACCTCCTGGTTGATCAGCGTGAGGCAGTCGACGACGACGTCCGGCCGGACGTCGTCAGCAAGGAGGATCTGGTCAAGCGTGGCCATCAGCGTGCTCTTTTCATCGCTCGGGGGTCCGGGTGCCGCTGGGAGCCCACCTGCGGCCGAACTCGCCCGGTTCCCCCCAGGACCGCACCAAGCTAGCGCACCCGATGCCCGCCGTGGCCGGTATTTCCTGACTGTTACCTTCCGCGCCGCCCGTTATCAGTCCTGGAGCTTGCGGAGAATCCGGGCCAGCTGAACCCGGTCGGCCTGGCTGAGCCGGTCGAACGTCCGCTCGGCTTCGCTGTCCCGCGCCGCGCGGATCGCGTCGAGGGTGCTGACGCCGTGCTCGGTCAGTTCGACCAGCGTGGCCCGGCGGTCGCCGAGGTCGGCCCGCCGCCGGACCAGGCCGCGGGACTCCAGCGCGTCGACGACCTCGGTGACCGAGCGCGGCGCGATGTGCAGGTGGTCCGACAGTTCCGAGAGTCGCATCATCCCGTGGCGCTTCAGCGCGCGCAGGGCTCGCAGCTGAGCCGGGGTGATGTCCCAGGGACCCAGCGTTTCCTGGTCGGTCGCACGGAGCTTGCGCGCGACGGACCAGAAGGCCTCCGAGAGCGGCTCGTCGCCCGCCGAGTCCGGCCCGGCCGCCACGTCGCTGGCCGCCTGGTCCCGATCCTGGGTCACGGGAATAGCCTACCAGGGTTTGCTGTTGTAGCCTCATATTGAGGTAACCTCAGTACTATCGAATCCCCTATCCCGGCAGAACGGAGAGCCTCTTGGCAGCACCACAGACGAATCGAGATATCAGCGGCGGGCGCCGTGAGCACGGCCCGAGGACCGTCACGGCCGCGGAAAAGACGCAGGCCCGCCAGGTGTCGCTGCGCCGCATCGGGCGGCTGTTCACCCCCTACAGATGGCAGCTGGCCATCGTCACCGCCATCATCGCCGCCTCCTCCATCGTGGGGCTGGCCTCACCCTTCCTGCTCCGCGCGGTCATCGACGTCGCCCTGCCCCACAAGAACGTGAAGCTGCTGGCCTGGCTGGTCATCGCCATGGTCGCGGTAGCCGCGGTGACCTCGGCGTTCGGCGTCGTCCAGACCTGGATCAGCACCAAGGTGGGCCAGCACGTCATGCACGGGCTGCGCACCAGCGTGTTCGCGCACCTGCAGCGGCAATCGGTCGCCTTCTTCAC
Organism: Actinomycetota bacterium; assembly: GCA_003140115.1. Next base: position 5,508 of record PLIQ01000232.1, read on the forward strand.
CCGGACCAGGACCGGCGAGGTCCAGTCCCGCATCACCAATGACATCGGCGGCATGGAGTCCGTCGTGACCTCGACGGCCACCTCCATCGCGTCCAACCTCACCACCGCGGTCGCCACCGCGGTCGCCATGCTCGCGCTGTCCTGGCGGCTCTCGCTCATCTCGCTGGTGGTCATGCCGCCGGCCGTCTTCCTGACCCGCAAGGTGGCGGGGATGCGCCGGGCGATCACCACCGAGCAGCAGCGCGAACTGGCCGACCTCAACGTCACCATCGAGGAGGGTTTGTCGATCAACGGCGTCCAGCTGGCCAAGACCATGGGCACCGGCCCGTCTCTGGTCGACCGGTTCACCGCCTCTTCGGCCCGCCTGATCGACCTGGAGCTTCGCTCTCAGCTGGCCGGGCGCTGGCGGATGGCCTCGCTGAGCATAATCTTCGCCGCGATCCCCGCGATCATCTACCTCGCCGCCGGGCTGCCGGTCACCGCCGGCACGATCAGCATCGGCACCCTGATCGCCTTCACCACCCTGCAGAACAGCCTGTTCCGGCCGCTGACCGGACTGCTCAACACCAGCGTCTCGGTGATCAGCTCGCTGGCCCTGTTCGCGCGGATCTTCGAGTACCTCGACCTGCCGGTGGAGGTCGACGATCCCGCCCACCCGGTCGACATCGACCCGGCCCAGGTCACCGGGCACGTTCGCTTCGAGGACGTCAGCTTCGCCTACCCCGGCGCCGACCGGCCCGCGGTGACCGGCGTCGATCTGGACGTCCCGGCCGGAAGCACGCTCGCGCTGGTCGGCGAGACCGGATCGGGCAAGACCACCCTCGCCTCGCTGGTCGCGCGGCTCTACGACCCCAGCAGCGGCAGCGTCCGCATCGACGGCATCGATATCCGGGACATGCGGCTCGCCGACCTGGCCGACATCGTGGGCGTGGTCAGCCAGGAGACCTACCTGCTGCACACCACGGTGCGGGAGAACCTGCGCTACGCCAAGCCCGGTGCCACCGACGCCGAGATCGAGAACGCCGCGCGCGCGGCCCAGATCCATGAGCTGATCGCGGGCCTGCCCGACGGCTACGACACCGTGGTGGGCTCCCGCGGGCACCGCTTCTCCGGCGGGGAGAAGCAGCGCATCGCCATCGCGCGGACCCTGTTGCGCGACCCCCGCGTGCTCGTCCTGGACGAGGCCACCAGCGCGCTGGACACCGAAACCGAGCGGGCCGTCCAGAAGGCGTTCGACACCCTGGCGCAGGGCCGTACCACGATCATCATCGCGCACCGGCTCTCCACCGTCCGCGACGCGGACCAGATCGCGGTCCTGGACCACGGTCACATCGCCGAGGCCGGTGACCACACCAGCCTCATCGCGGGCCGGGGGCGCTACGCCGCCCTGGCCGCGTAAAGATCGCCTGGCGCGCGGCTCACGCCTGCCGCGCGGCTCACGCCGGCTGCGCCGGCGCCGTCGCCGGCTGGCTAGGCTGCCGCTATGACCACGGCGTTCGTACTGGGCGGCGGGGGGCTGCTCGGCGCTCATGAGGTCGGCATGCTCCGCGCGCTGGCCGAGGCCGGCATCCGGCCCGACCTGGTGGTCGGTACCTCGATCGGCGCCCTCAACGGCGCGTTCGTGGCCGCCGACCCGTCAGGCGCGGCCGCCCGGCTGAGCCGGATGTGGCAGGGCGACGAGCTGCGGCTGGCGTTCAGCGAGAAGTTCTGGGGCCGGGCGGTCCGGCTGGTGCGCTCGGGCACGCACCTGCACTCCCTGGAGCCGCTGGGCCGGATCCTGGGCGACGCGCTGCCCGGCAGCGACTTCGCGGACCTCAAGCTGCCGTTCCAGTGCGTGGCGGCCGGCATCGAGACCGCGAGCGCGCGGTGGTTCAGCAGCGGGCCGGTCGTGCCCGCGGTGATGGCCTCGTGCGCGGTACCCGGGCTGCTGCCGCCGGTGGAGATCGACGGGACCCACTACTTCGACGGCGGCCTGGTCGACTCGATCCCGGTCGGGCGGGCCGTGACGCTCGGCGCGAGCACCGTGTACGTGCTGCAGGTGGGCCGGATCGAGAGCCCGCTGGAGGTCCCGACCCGGCCGTGGGAGGTGGGACTGGTGGCGTTCGAGATCGCCCGCCGGCACCGGTTCCACGAGGAGATGTCGTCGCTGCCGTCCGGCGTCCAGGTCCACGTGCTGCCGACCGGCGGCGACCGGCAGCCGGCCGGCTCGGCGCAGTTCCGGCACCGGGACCAGGCCCGGGTCGGACAGAGCATCGAGCGGGCCTACGCGGCATCGGCGAGCTACCTCGCCGGCCTGACCAGCAACTTATACTGGCCTCCTAGCGAGGGGAGGGGTCTCGTGCTCCCACCCAGGCTGGTCCGCCGGCTCGTGGTGGCCCCGATGGTGATCTGCTTTGCCCTCGCTCTCATCGTGCTGTCCCCCTTGCTGGCCGTGCTGGCGCTGCTGTTCGGGCTGGCCGGGCTGCTGCGGGCGGGCCGGATGCGCAACCTGCGGCTGGTGTCATTCGCGGTGGTCTGGGTGACCGCCGAGCTCGTGGCGCTGGTCCTGCTCCTCGGGCTGTGGATCGTGAGCGGGTTCGGCGGCCGACTGCAGACCGAGCCGTATCAGAGCCGCCACTACCGGGTCGTCCGGTGGTTCCTGGACGCGCTGTACCGGGGGGCGGAGCGGACCTACGGCCTGCGGGTCGAGATCGACGAGCCCGAGCTCACCGGTGAGGAACTGGTCGCGCGGGCGACCCGGCCGATCATCGTGCTCTCCCGGCACGCCGGGCCGGGTGACTCGATCCTGCTGGTCCACCAGCTGCTCAGCGTCTACGGCCGCCGGCCGCGGATCGTCATGAAGGCGACGCTGCAGTTCGATCCCAGCCTGGACGTACTCGGCAACCGGCTGCCCAACGTGTTCGTCAAGCCCCGCCAGACCGGCGAGAGCATCTTCACCGAGCAGATCGAGCGGCTGGCCCGCGGCCTGGACCGGGAAGGCGCGCTGGTCATCTTCCCGGAGGGCGCCAACTGGACGCCCATCCGCTGGCGCCGCGGCATCCGGCGGCTGGAGCACGCCGGCCGCCGCGACCTGGCCGATCGCGCCCGGGAGATGCCCAACCTGCTCCCGCCCCGGCCAGGCGGGACACTGGCCGCCATCGCCGCCTGCCCGGACGCCGACGTGATCTTCGTGGCGCACGCCGGCCTCGACACCATCGTCAGCGTCCGGGACGTCTGGCGGAACTTCCCCATCAACCAGGTCATCAAGGCCCGCTGGTGGCGGGTCCCGCACGATGCGATACCGCGGGACGCCACCCACGACGCCCAGGTGCAGTGGCTCTATGACTGGTGGCAGCGCATCGACACCTGGATCTCAGAAAACCGCCCCGGCGGCGCTCCGGTTACCGAAGTAACCCCCGAGCCCAGCGAGGTAATCCCCGAGCCCGAGAGCGACACCGCCGAGCCGGTCGCGGAGTTACCGCCTGACCATCAAACTGACCACCCGCCGGCCATAAACGGACCTAAGAGGCAAAAGACACCGGGTGCCTTCGGTTTCCGTGGTGGATCCGGGTTCCGCGACGGATCTGTGCATCCCGTCCCACATGCCAAGTCCGAACACCGGCCGGCGCGCGGCTCACGATCGAGGCGACGGTCAGACTCTGAGGTTCGGCCAGCCACCCTCGGTGGTCCGGGCCGGACACCATCCGAGAAACCGTCAAACGGTACTTAATGCCGATAAAAGGGGCGTATCCGGGAGTCGCCGCTACCAGATCTGGCCGGCACGATGGCCGCCTGTGCCGGCAGGAGCCAGGCAGGAGCCGGCACAACGGGCCATAGTGCCGGCTGGAGGGTTTGCCTGCACCGATGTCACCAGTTAATCGCCAGCACCGCCGCCGGGGCCTTCATCGGGAGGGGGACTAGCTTGCCGCCGGAGATCCAGCCGAACTGCTCTGGATCGTTCCAGAGGAGCCAGTGCTGTGCCTGGCCATCGGTGGAAAGCACGGGAACAAGCCCCTCATATGAGCCGACCGACGGAGCCGAGCGGTACAAGATGCCGCTCGGCTGCCCGGTGGCCAAGGACAGCTGCAGCACCAGCAGGCGGTACCAGGGATCTCCGGGGTGGCTCGGAAGCGGCGGCACAGAAGTCTCCGCTACTGCGGTCAGGGTGGATCCGTCCGAGCTGATGAGCGCGGTGTACAAGCAGACAGTGCAGCTAGCGCCCTGGCTGAACAGCAGGTGGCTGTGAGCTTGCAGTGAACCGCCCGAGCTGGTCGCGTCCAGGCCAAGGACAGCCAGGTCGGGAGATCCTTCCTCCGGTTCCCACAGATAGACGGCCACCACGGTGCGGCCGTTGGCCGTCCAGGACATCGCCCCGATCTGGGTCGTGACCCGGGCCGGGGTGGCGGCGGACNNGGTGCCATCCGGTGACGCGGCGAACTCGCTGACCGCCTCGCCGATGACGGGTTTGCCCACCATCCGCAGGCCGGTGACGTGCCCGGTACTCGTCACGCTGAACTGGTAGAAGCGCGTCTGGGTCGAAGCCGAAGATGGGCACACCGTTGTCGTCGCGGCCGCGACGGTGAAGGTGCGGTCATCAGCGGTGACCGAGATGCTCCGCCCCAGCGTCAGGCCAGCGGGCAGCGCGGGCACGGTCCCGGTGACCTGGCCGTCGCTCGTCCGGCGGACCTGCACGGTCATCA
>PLIQ01000397.1 GCA_003140115.1 Actinomycetota bacterium
CGGTCATGGCGGGCCGACGCCGCCGCCATAGCATCGCGGTCAGCCTCCCATAGCCAGACGCCGCCCTCGATATCGGTGAACAGCAACGTCACCAAACCAGCGGTAACCCCCACGTACACATTTTGACACCCCCCGGCTTCGCGCAATCCCGTCCGAGGCCGGCATCGTCAGGAGCGGCAGTCGACCCAGACGACCTGTCTCCACGACGAGTCGTCCGGCCCGGTCACCGGAACCCAGCCGAACGTTATGGGGACGGTCTTCCCGGGCGTGCTCAGGCAGGCGGGCCAGCCACCGAGGTGGGTCTGGCCCTGCTGGTCGACCCACTGGTCGACCCCCGAAATCCCGTACACCCAGCTTGAACCCGCGACGGTAACCGATGCCGTGTGGTCACCAGCATCGGCAATGCCGCTCACTACGGTGACCGGATGCTGGTGGTGCTCTCCGGCCAGGAAGGCCAGGAACGCGATCAGGCACGCGGCGCTGATCCCGACCGCCGCTCGCCTGACGCGGCGGCCAGGCGATGGCTGCTGGACAGGCTTGTCCTTTACCGCAGCCAGTATCGCCAACGCGACTCCTCGAAAGCCGTCTGCCGAAAATGCATCAGCGAGTACCGGTGATGTACTCCGTCAATGCGGTCCGCTCGGTTTCGAGTTCGCCGAGACGGATCTTCACCACGTCGCCAATGCTCACGAGCCCATGCAAGCTGCCGTCAACCACGACTGGCGCATGCCGGACCCGGCGCTCGGTCATCATGCGCATGACCTCGTCGAGCGGGGTCTGCGGCGTGACCGTGTGCACCTCGGCGGTGTAGATGGCCGTGACCGGCTCAGACATCACCGCNNGCGAGACGACGACAGCGCCGATCCGGTGCTCGGCCAGGACCGCCACAAGCTGGCGCACTTTGGTGTCCGGGGTGACGGTGATGACCTGGGTGCCCTTGACGCGAAGCACGTCGCTGATACGCATCGGCCCTCCCAGACAGTGCTACGCGGCGGATCGTATGGCCGTACCGATACCCCGAGGCCGGACACTTCAATCAGTCGTCGCGGTGAACCGTGCCGGGGGTGAAGGCGGGCGCGCAGACGGATATGTACTCCGCGCCGTCCGCTCCAGGTGAGCTGTAGCGCACCCATTCCCCTGGCCTGGCGTGAACGGCCTGGCCGGCCTGGACCGTCAACTGGCCGTCGTTCGACTCCACCACCAGCGCCCCGCGCAGCACGATGGTGAATTCGTCGAACTCCGGGCGCTGCCCGGGCTCAGCCCAGCCTGACGGGCTGCGCATGTGTGCGATGCTCAATCCGGCCCGGCCGGTGCTGGCCCGTCCCACGTACTCGTCAATCAGCTTGGGCGGCTCGCCGGCCGCGGCGACCCGGGTCGGCTCGCGAATCAGTTCAGGCATGATCGCCAGTATTCCGCAGCACGGGTCTACCGTGATCGAGGGTGGCCGCAGCCCGCGGTCGCGGGGAAGGAAGCCGATGGCGCCGCGAGTGAACAGTGACCTGCTGCTGGTCGGGAGCCTGCCGGCGGACTCGACCGATTCGGCGTTGCGTGCGGCGGCGGGGTTCTTCGGTGACCTGGTGTTCGCGCTGCCGGACGGCGAGACCGGGCCGCGGGCCGCGTGGGTCGGCTACGAGCGGGAACGGCTCGTCCGGCCGAACCCCGGCGTCGTCGTGGTGCTGGAGACGGAGTCGCCCACCGGGATCCCGCGGCATGCGTACGAGACCCCGGTTTTCGGCATCGCGCCCGGCGTCACCGAACTGCGCTGGGATTCCTGGCCGCGCATCGATGACGCGATCGCCGGCTACCAGGTGTTCAGCGCGCTGCGCGCCGAAGNNGCTAACCGCGGCCATCCCGCCCGCCGAACTGGCGATCCAATGGGATCTGGCTTACGAGACACAGGACATCGAGGGCGTGCTCGCGTGGACCCCGGAAGGCGGATGGGAGCGGTTCGCGGGACCGGTCACCCGGTTGACCCGGTTGATCCCGGAGGAAGTCCTGGTCGGCTACCACTTGTGCTACGGGACGTTCCCGGAGTGGCCGATGTACGAGGCGCGCGACATGGGGCTGCTGGTGCGGATGGCGAACTTCGCGGTCGCGCACTCCGGACGCACGGTGGACTGGCTGCACCTGGCCGGGCCGCGATACCTGCGCAGTGAGGACCGCGGCTTCTTCCGTCCGCTGGCCGACCTGGAGCCCGGCGACGCCCGCGTCTTCCTGGGCATCGTGCTGCCCATCGACGGGAGCCCCGGGCTGCGGCGCAGGCACGCCACCGCATCGCGCTACCTGCCCGACTTCGGCGTCGCGATGTACTGCGGGTTCGGCCGCCAGCCGGGCGCGGACGGCACCGAGACCATGCGGGAGCACGCGCGTGTAGTCCGCACCGTCCGAGGCGCGGACCAGCGGTAACGCTGGTTACAGTCCGAGTATGCGCGTCAGCTCGGACGAAATCCGACCGGCGAGAGTGAGGTGAGGAAGGCGCGCAGCGCGGTCACGTCGGTGAACAGGTGGCCGGTGATGCCGAGCGCCTCGGCGCCGCGGACGTTCGCCTCGCGGTTGTCGATGAATACCGCCTCGGCGACGCTGATGCCTAGGTCGTCCAGCACGTGCTGGTAGATCTCGGGGTGTGGCTTGAGCAGGCCGAGCTCGCCGCTGACGTAGCACGCCACGAAGAAGTCGCCGAGCGGGCCGTGCCGCAGATAACTGCCGAAGTCCGGACCTGCGTTGGACAGCAACGCCAGCTTGGCGCCGCCGGCCTTGAGGTCGGAGAGCACCTCGATGACGTCCGGATTGATGGACAGCCAGCTGCGGAAGTCCGCGGCCCACAGCTCGTGCACTCGCGCGTCATCCCAGCTGGCGCCGACGTCCTTGGCGATCGCCCGCCAGTACGCCGCGACGCCCGCGCGGCCCTGGTCCAGGCCGTCCCGGTGGGCGAAGTAGGCCCGCCAGAACGGCTCGCTGTCGCCGCCTACCCCCGCCAGCCCGGCGATTACCTCCCGGTCGGCGGCTGACGGGGCCAGCGAGATGACCTCCCCGTAATCGAAGATGACGGTCTGGCCAGGCAGCGAGATGGGCGCACGGGTCACTCAGAGAAGCTACCGCCCGGCCCGGTCAGCCACGGGTGCGGGTGTTCCATGACGGGACGCGAGCCGCCCGGGCCGGAATATCGACTGGCCAATCGGGGGGTGGCTGGCGAGAATCGGGCTGTGGGGCATCTGTCACGTGAGCGTCTGGAGGCGGGGCTCGAGCACATCCGCGAGTCTCCGCAGAACCACGGCCGGCTGGTGCTGGTCGTCCGCCGCCCGGAGGTGGGCCAGCGAGATCTGCTGGACGAGGCGGTCCTGAACCAGGTCAGCGGGCTCGAGGGAGACAACTGGCTCACCCGTGGCAGCTCCAGCACACCCGATGGCTCGGCGAATCCGGACAAGCAGGTGACGGTGATCAACGCGCGGGTGGCCGAGCTGGTCGCCGAAGGGACCGAACGGATGGCGCTGGCCGGAGATCAGCTCTTCCTCGATCTGGACCTCAGCATGGATAATCTGCCGGCCGGGAGCCTGCTCGCGGTGGGCGAGGCCGTGCTGCGGGTCAGCGAGGCCCCGCACACTGGTTGCGCGAAGTTCATCGAGCGCTTCGGGACGGAGGCCATCCGGTTCGTCAACTCCCGGCTCGGCCGCCAGTTGCGGCTGCGCGGGATGAACGCGCGCGTGGTCGTACCCGGAACCATCCGGGTAGGCGATCTGGCCGTCAAGGCGGGGCAGCCGCGATCAGGAGACCAGGGTGGCGATGATGTCGCCGACCTGAGCGGGCGACAGAGACCGGGTGGCATCGCCCACCGCTAGCTCGACCCGCTGCACGGCCGGATCGCCGGTCAGCGCCGCGGTCGGCCAGGTCCAGATCCGGCGCTCGATCGCCAGCCGGCGGGCGGCCGCGGCGAAGCGCTCCTGCGTGGTGGTCAGCAGCAGGTGCATCATCGGGACCTGGGGCGGGTCCGGCACGACCCGCACCCCGGCCACGTCGCGGAGGGTGGCCGCGATCTCGCGAGCGTGGCTCAGGTACTCGGGCATCAGCGGCAGCCGCTGCCGCAGGCAGCTCAGCGCGGAAGCGGCATTCGGCCAGAGTCCGAACAGCGTGCCGCCCATGCGGTGCCGCCACTCCCGCACCTCGGCGAGAATGTCCGCCGGCCCGGCCACGCAGCATCCGGCCAGCGCGCCGATGCCCTTGTAGAAGGACACGTAGACGCTATCGAACAAGGCCGCGATCTCGCGCAGTGGCCTGCCATACCCGGCGGCTGACTCCCACAGCCGGGCGCCGTCGAGATGCACGGCGGCGCCCCGCTCGCGAGCCCAGTCGACCTGAACTCGCAGGTCCGCCCAGTCCGGTTGCTGGCCGCCGAGGTCTCGCTGCGGCAGCTCGATGAGCAGTGCCGCGGGCAGCTCGGCGATCGAGGTCAGGTCGTCGATATTCAGCAGCCGGTCCGCGTCACCGGCGGTGCGCCCGGTCAGGCCGTGCAGGCGCTGGAACCCCTCTCCCTCGTGCCGGTGCAGGTGGCACATCGGGTGGAACACGACGGTCCGGCGCTGCCGCCGATCGGCGTGAACCCGCAGCACCGACTGCTGGGCCATCGTGCCGCTGGGCAGGAACGCGGCCGCGGGCAGGCCCAGCAGGTCGGCGACCTCGGCCTCAAGCTCGGCGACGACGCCGCCGTCGCCGTAGCGGTCCAGGGCGGTGTCGGGAGGGATGCTGCCCAGCAGCCCGGCCGCGCTCAGCGGCCCGTGACCGGCCAGGAACACCGTGCACTGGCCGCGCAGCGCGGTCTGCTCGGCAACGGAGAACTCGGTGGTGGCGTGCATCTCAGGCGTGCACGGTCCCCTGGCTGTCGAAGGCCATGGCCCGCTGCAAGGCCGCGGCGCGCAGGTCCGGCGGAATCTCCACCGGCCCGCCCAGCCCGGCGGCGTTGAGGCCCGCCTGGGCCGCCTCCTCGACGACGCTGCCGACCAGGATGGCGAGGTCCGGGGTGCGGTGGAAGATCAGCACGCCGTGGTTGGCCAGCAGCACGGCCGGGACGCCAGGGATAACCGCGCTGCGGATGTTGGCCACCGCCTCGGCCGACCCGCGCGGTCCGTAGCCCGCGACGGGTACGCCGTCCGGCAGCCCGAACATGGCCATGGCCTCGACCCAGCATCCGATGCGGCGTTGCGCCACCGCATAGGCCGTGGCGTACGGCGAGTGGGTGTGCAGGACGCAGTCGACCTCGGGGTGGTCTTGATACATGGCCGTATGCATGGCGACCACGGCACCCTGGATCGGCGGCAGGTCGCCCTCCAGCAGGGTCCCGTCCAGGGACACCCGCACGACAGCCGAAGCCGGGTGGCCGTGCAGCGAGGGACCAGCGGTGAAGTACATCTCCTGCGCGCCGGGCACCCGGACGCTGACGTTGCCGTGCCCGTTGGCGGAGATCGCCCCGCTGGCGACCACACGATGGGCGATGCCGGCTACCTGTTCGGCCAGGTCCTTGTCCATGACACCTTCCCCTCAGTCCGCGGGCTTGACCGTGGCGGCGTGACGCCGGGCCAGGTCACGGTAGACGGCGGGATTGTTTTCCACCCAGAATTTTGCCCCGCCGGCGACCTCCCCGGCAATCCGCGCCGGGACGCCCACGGCGATCATGCCATCGGGGATGACCATGCCGGGCGGCACCGTGCAGCCCCCGGCGACCAGCGCGCGGCGGCCGACCACTACGCCGTCTAGCACCGTGGCCCCGTTGCCCACCAGCGCTTCTTCCCCGATGACCGCGCCGTGGACGACGCACAGGTGGCCGATGGTCGCCCCCTCCCCCACCTCGGTCACCGGGTCATCGCCGCCGTGCAGCACCGACCCGTCCTGGACGTTGGCGCCCCGCCGGATCAGGATCGGCCCGAAGTCGGCGCGCAGCACGGCCCCGTACCAGATGGATGCCTCGGCTTCGACCCGCACGTCACCGACCAGGGTGGCGGTCGGCGCGATCCACGCGGTCGGGCTGACTTGCGGTCCGCGGCCCTCGAACTCGAACAGTGGCATCCGCTAATCATGGCCGACCCTCCCCCACCCGGACCGGGCGGGCCGTCACATCGCCATGCCGGTCAGGCTCACGGGTTAGTGTCCGGGATGTATTCCGGGTGTCTTGAGGGAGTGGGAGGGCGCGAGGCCCATGGGCCGGTAGGTCGGCCACGGAGAGTCCGACGGCGACGCGGACGGCGACGTTGAGGGAGCCGCCCGGCTGGGGCTGGTCCCCGGCGCGGGCGTGAAGTCCGCGGCCGGCTGGGCCTCCGGCGAGACCTGGGTGCCGGTGGGGCTCGCCGACGGCGATGGGTCGGCCGCGGCGGACGACTGAGCCGCCGCCGAGCTTGGGCCCACGCTGGCGGAGACCGCGGACGGTGCCGCGGCGGCCCGGTGGCCGCCACCCAGCGTGACCGTGAGCGCGATAACCACCGCGGCGAGGGCGAGCACTGCGGTGACGACGACGACGCCCGACCGGAAGCTCATCTCTTCCATGCGGGCGTTCATCACGCGCTTGAGCTTCGCGGCCCGGCCGGTCCCCTCTCTCACGACAAAGCACGATACATGGGTATTAGGCGCCTTGGCGGGAAGCTGCTGATGCGAAGCGGCGGTAGCTCTGTTCGGCCTGCTGGCTTGCTGGCAGGACGGCCTCACTATTTTGGCCCGAACGGACCGTGGTGCTCGTATCCGGGACCAGTCCGGTCGCGGCGACGGCGAGCAGCGCGGCGCCCCGGGCGGTCAGCCATCCGGCACTCGCCGGGTCGGGGTCCGGGTAGAGCGGCACGGCCAGGGCGTCGGCCAGCAGCTGACGCCAGGCCGCGTGGCGGCTGCCGCCGCCGCCGAGCCGGATCGCGGCCGGGGCGCAGCCGAGGGCACGCAGGTCGTCGAGCTTGCCGCGGAGCAGGAACGCGACCCCCTCCAAGGCGGCGCGCAGCAGGTCGGCCCGCCGGTGGGCCAGGGTCAGGCCGGTCCAGGCGCCGCCGGAGGCGCGGTGGTCCCAGCGCTCGCCGGCCAGGTAGGGCAGGAAAACGGGGGTGTCCGCCTGCCAGGGACGGGCGGCGGTGTCGTACAGCTCATCCCAGCTGGCACCGAGCGTCCGCCGGACCCAGTCCAGGGTCACGCCCACGTTCTGGGCCGCGGCCAGCCGGTAGGTCCCGCCGTCCGCGGACCGGAACAAGTTGATGGCGCCAACCCCCGGATCCGGATTATCCGAAAATGGAATATCGGAGTTCGGGGGGGTGGGGACGATGAGCTGGCCGCCGGTGCCCAGGGTGAGCAGACCCCAGGGGGCAGCCGGCGAGCCCAGGGGCGCGGATCCGGGGAAGGGCGGGGATCCGGGGAAGGGCGGGGATCCCGGGAGGGGGAGGTGCGCGGCCAGCAGGGAAGCCGCCGTGTCGGCGGCGCCGATCGCGACCGGGAGGCCGGGGCGCAGGCCCAGGTGTTCGGCGGCGGCGGGCAGCAGGGGCCCGGCGATCTCGGCGGGTGAGCGGATGACGGGCAGCAGGTCGGTGCGCAGCCCGAGCGCCCGGGCGACATCGGTGGCCCAAGTGCCTTCGAGGTCGAACAGCAGGGTGCCCGAGGCATCGGTCGGGTCGGTGGCGGCCTGGCCGGTCATCCGGAACCGGAGCCAGTCCTTGGGCTGCAGCATCCAGCGGGCCTGCCAGTAGACGTCGGGTTCGTGGCGGGCCAGCCAGAGCAGGATCGGGCCGGCCATGCCGGGCGACGGGGCGTTGCCGAGCCGGGCGAGCAGATCCGCGGGCAGCCGCTCATAGTCCTGGACCTGCGCTTCCGCCCGGCGATCGAGCCAGGTGATGGCGGGGCGAAGAGCCACGGACCGTTCGGCACAAATAATGACACCGTGCATCTGTCCGGCGACGGCTAGGCCCGCGACCTCGGCCGACGCGGGACCGACCGCCGTCCGGACCGCGGTGCACGTGGCCTGCCACCAGTGCTCGGGGCTGGCCTCGGCCCAGCCAGGCCGGGGCGTGCTGACCTGGTAGCCCACCGTGCCCTGGCCGAGCACGGTCCCGTCGGGGGCGCACAGCAGCGCCTTGACCTGGCTGGTGCCCAGGTCGATGCCGAGCACCGCGGGCGAAGTGCTCAGCGGGCCTCCTCGGGGAATGGGCGCGGCTACAGGACCATGTCGAGCATCATCGGGGTGTCGGGCCGCGCGCTGCCGTCCGCGGGTTCGGCGGTCAGGGCCAGGTGGTCCCCCTGGCGCAGGCCAGAGGCGATGACCGGGCCGGTCATGCCGTGGCTGCCCGCGGGGAGCATGCCGATCGACCGGGTTCCATCCGGGCCGATCAGCCACAGCTCGTAGCCGCGCGAGGCGGGCAGCGCGTGCAGGCCCTGGGCGGTGAAGACCAGCGCGTGCCGGGAGGGGGACATGACGATGGTGGCGGTGCCGCCGGCGGCCACCGGCCCGGTGGTCATCGCGGCGTCCTGCGCGGTCAGCACCACGGCGATCTGATGGCTGCTGGCCTGGGCCTGGTCGAGTTGTTGCTGCATGCTGCCGTTGGCGACGCCGAACACGACGGCCACCGCGAGCACGGCCGCGGCGGCCGCCCCGCCCGCCGCCAGGGCGAGGCGGCCGGGCCAGGCCAGCGAGCCGAACCAGGTCCCGGCCCGGGCGCCGCGGGCCTGCCGCACCGGTTCGGTCTCCTGGGCGGGCGGCTGCTGGCGGGTCATCGCGGCGGCGGCCATGACCCGTTCCTTCAGGCCCGCGGGCAGCGGCTCGGCCGCGGCGGTCCCGAGCATGGCGGTGGCCTCGCGCAGGCTCGTGATCTCCCGCGCGCACTCCTCGCACCCGGCCAGGTGCCGTTCGAACCGTTCCCGGTCCGGCGCGGGGATCGCGTCCATCGCGTACGCCCCGGCCAGGGTGTGCGCATCGCGGTTCTGGCTTTGTTTGGTCAGCTTCATTCCGCCACCCCCAGGCAGTCACGTAGCCGGATCAGCGCGTCGCGCATCCTGGTCTTCACGGTTCCGGTCGGCACGCCGAGCAGGCTGGCCACCTGGCCGTAGGTGTAGCCGCGGTAGTAGGCCAGGGTGACCGACTCGCGCTGAACGTCGGTCAGGGAGCTCAGGCAGCGCCGCACCCGCTCACGCTCCAGGCTGGACTCGACGGCCTCGATTACCTCGTCGTACGGGATCTCGGCGGACGCGATCCGCCGCTCGCGGTCGGCTTCCTTCTGCACGGACCGGACCCGGTCCACGGCCCGGCGATGGGCCAGCGTCATCACCCAGGCTGTCGCGCTGCCGCGCCCGGCGTCGAACTTGGACGCGGTCCGCCACACCTCGAGCAGGACCTCCTGGGTGACCTCCTCGGACTGGGCCGGATCGCGGATCACGCGCTTGACCACGCCGAACACGGACGGGCCGATCTGCTCGAAGATGACGTCGAAGGCCGCGGCGTCGCCGCGGGCCACCAGGGTGATCTGACCAGCGAGGTCGGTGCCTGCCGGGGTGGCGGGGGCGGGTCGCATCCGGTTCCCGGGTTCCTGGCTGCCAGTGGGCGTCACGACTGATATTCGTAGCAGCAGGCCGCTATGGTTTGCCGTCTGGGGTCATGGGCCTGGGCCGCTCGAATATCACGGCTGGCAACGGTGGGGCTGCGCGGCAAACCCTGGGCCCGGCCGCACCGAATAAAGGACATGGACATGACGGGGAACCGACGGGGTCCCAGCGATCCCCGGGCCAGGCGCCGGGCGGGCCTGGGCGCGATCGCGGGCGTGCTGGCCGCCGCCACCGCGCTCGGGGTGGGGCAGCTGGTGGCCGGATTGACGGGCGCGAACGGGTCGCCGGTGGTCGCGGTCGGGCAGCTGCAGATCGACTTCACGCCGCCGTGGCTGAAGAACTTCGCGATCAACGAGTTCGGCTCCGACGACAAGCTTGTCCTGGTGAGCGGCATCCTCGTCGTGCTCGGGATCTTCGCGGCCGTGCTCGGCGTGGCGGCCACGCGGCGGCTGGGGTACGGCATGGCGGGCTTGCTGGTGTTCGCGGCCATCGGGCTGACCGCCGCCGCGACCCGGCCCACCGCCACCGTGGACAGCGTGCTGCCGACGCTGGCCGCGACGGCGGCGGCAGCCGTTGCACTGCGGGTGCTGATCAACCGGATCGGCCCGGCGGCGGTGGGGCCTGCGCTGGGCACCTTGGCCGACCCGGGTGTGCCCGCTGCGCCAGATGAGCCCGCTGGGCCGGGTCTGCCCGCTGTGCCTGACTTGCCGGGCGGGTCGGCGTGGGCGGGCGGCACGGGCGGGGTGATCAGGCCGTCGGCGGCTCAGGGACGGGACTGGCTGGCGGGTGCCCCCGGTTCTTCGGCCCCGCTGGAGCCGGACCGGCGGGGCTTCCTGGCCGCCAGCGCGGTCACGGCGGGCGTGGCGGCCGTAGCCGGGCTGGCCGGACGGCTGCTGGCCGAACGGGGCGCCGTGACCAGCGCGCGCGCCGCGATCAAGATCCCCAAGCCGGCGGTGACCGCGCCGGGCCTCCCACCGGGCGTCAACCTGAACATCCCCGGGCTGTCCTCGTTCATCACGCCCAACAACAACTTCTACCGGGTGGACACGGCCATCGTCTTGCCCGAGGTCGACCCGTCAAGCTGGCAGCTGCGGATCCACGGGATGGTCAGCCGCGAGCTCACGATCACCTTCGACGAGCTGCTGAAGCGACCGTTGATCCAGGACTACGTCACCTTGTGCTGCGTGTCCGACCCCGTCGGCGGCCCGTACATCGGCAATGCGCTATGGCTGGGCGCGAGCCTGGCCAGCCTGCTGCGCGAGGCCGGGATCAAGGCCGGCGCCGACCAGTTGATGTGTACATCGGTGGACGGGTTCACCTCCGGCACCCCGGTGCAGACCGTGATGGACGGGCGCGACGCCCTGCTCGCGGTGGCGATGAATGGCCAGCCGCTGCCGATCGCCCACGGCTTCCCGGCGCGCATGGTGGTGCCGGGGCTCTACGGGTACGTGTCGGCGACCAAGTGGGTGACCGACATCAACGTCACCACGTTCGCCGGGAACTACGCCTACTGGGCGCAGCGCGGCTGGTCGCAGCAGGCGCCGATCAAGACCGAATGCCGCATCGACGTGCCGGGCGCCAGCCAGATCTCGCCCGGCCGGACGGCGGTGGCCGGGGTGGCGTGGGCCCAGCACAAGGGCATCGAGGCGGTGGAGGTTCGGGTCGACCAGGGCCCGTGGAACCAGGCCCGGCTGGCCGCGGTCCCCGATCTCGACACGTGGCGGCAGTGGGTCTGGGAGTGGGAAGCCACCAACGGGACCCACCTGATCGAGGCCCGGGCCACCGACAAGACCGGCTACACCCAGACCGCCGTCCAGGAGCCGCCGGAGCCGAACGGGGCCAGCGGCTACCCGTCGGCCTCGGTCGCGGTCGGGTAGGCCGCGGCGCTCGTACGATTGTGATCAATGCCGCGTTTCGGAGCGCCGTAAGCGGTTAGGTCTCAGTCGTGAGCGGTGGGGTCTCAAACCGAGATCCTCGGGTCTAGCTAAGGCACGCCGATGACAACTCCGATGCGGAGAGCAGAAGAACCACCCCCGGAGCCTTCGGGCCCGGTTCGCTGGATCGAACCGGGACCGCTATGGGCCGGCGGAGTGGCGACGGCGATCGTCGCGGCCCTGATCGCGCTGGTCGGCATCCTGGTCGCCCGGTGGCTGTTCACCGTCCCGATCCTGGCGCCGCGCCAGGACGGCGCGTGGGGCAACGTGTCCACCGGGATGTACGTGCTGTCGGCGGCCGGGGCCGCGCTAGTGGCTACCGCGATCATGCACCTGCTGCTCCTGACCACGCCGCGGCCGCAGGTGTTCTTCGGCTGGATCATCGGGCTGGCCACCATCGTGGCTGTGGTGTTCCCGTTCAGCACCACGGCTCCGGTGTCCCAGAAGATCGCCACCGGCTTCGTCAACCTGGTGCTGGGCATCGCCATCGGCACGCTGCTCGCCGGGGTCGCGGGGCGGGCGGTACGGCGCCGTCGGCCCAGCGATGGCTACGACGAGTCCACCCCGCCCCCGTCCAGGACGCTGGGCGACCAGTACCGCTGAACGCTCCCGCGCCCGGGCCCAATGACCTGGGCGCTGCGTACATCAAGCACTCTGCTTGACATCTCAATCATGCTTGGTATAGTTTGCAGTATCAAGCTGATCAAGGAGACTATGAGCATGGCTAGCATCCCTACCCAGGAAGAGGTCCTAGCGGCGACCCGGAAGAGCCAGGAGGCTATGATGGCCGCCGTCAAGAACTGGCTCGAGACGGTCAGGACCGCCACCCCCAAACTGACCTCCGTGTACACGCTGACCGACAAGCTCCCCAAGCTGTCGGACGTCGGCCTGCCGTTCGCGGACAAGCTGCCCACGCCGCAAGACGCCGTGGCCAGCGCCTACCACCTGGCTGAGCAGCTGCTGGCCAGCCAGCGGAAGTTCGCCGAGGAACTGGTGAAGGTGACTGCGCCGCTGCGGCCCGGCTACCGGGAGAACTCGACCGCGGTCCCCAGCCGGAACGCGTGGCAGGAAGCGGTGACCGACAGCGCCCCGAAGACGCCCGCGGCCAGCACTCCCCCGAAGGCCGTGGCCAGCACTCCGCCGGCTAAGGCTCCAGTGGCCAGCGCTCCGCCGGCTAAGGCTCCTGCCGCCAGCACTCCGCCGGCGACGCCTGCGGCCAGCGCTCCGCCGAAGACCCCGGTGGCCAGTACTCCGGCGACGACGGCTGCGGTCAGCCCTCCGGCGAAGGCCCCGGTGGCCAGCACCCCGCCGAAGGCTCCGGTGACTAGCACTCCGGCGACGACGGCTGTGGCCAGCACTCCGGCCAAGGCCCCTGTGACTAGCGGTCCGGCCAAGGCTCCTGCGGCCAGCGCTCCGGCGAAGGCTGCGCCTGCTCGGTCGGCGGCCAAGAGCACGGCGGCCAAGAGCGCACCCAAGAGCGCGGCGGCGGGTTCCGCGCGGAAGAGCGCGGGCACTAAGACCGCGACGCCGAAGGGTACCGACGCCAGCTAGGCGTCCGGCCGGATGTCGTTCCGCCTGGCGCGCGCGGGGGGCTGATCAGCCTCGGGCGCTGAGCCAGGCGGCGGTCCGAGCGGACGAGGCCCGGGCCAGCCAGGCGTCCTGGATGACCTCGGCCAATTCCTGGACCGTGAGCTCGCCGATCCGGCTGCCCCGGACTAGGACCGACGGGTGGCCGTCGAAGTGCGGCGTACTGAAGAACGGTGAGCCCTGGTCCTGGACCAGGGCTTGCTTGTCGGCCTCGGACGTGACCCAGAACATGATCACGTCCGGGTACCGCTCGCCCGTATCCGGGTCGACGGCATCCGGGCGCGGGTTGCGGAAGAACACGAAGGACTTGCCGCCAACCTGGTAGATGGGGTTGCCCTGCGGTCCGTGGCCGACCGTGACGTGGGGCATGCCGATAGCCAGCTCGTGCACGTCCCCGATCCGCGCCCGGCGCGCCCGTGCCACCATGAGGGCAGCGTATAGCGTTGGTTCCGGAGGGCAGGCCGATGGAGCTGATCGTCGAAGATGCCGAGTTCGTTACGATGGCAGCGGGTGGCCAAGCTGCCCAGGGCATGCTGGTCCGGGACGGGCGGATCGTCGCGGTGGGGCCGACCGACGCGGTCCGGGCAGCGGCGTCACCGGGCGCCCGGGTGGCGCGGCTGGACGGGGCCACCGTCATCCCGGGCCTGATCGACGCGCACTGCCACGTCTGCGACGTCGGCTACCTGGCGGCGGCCGCCGACTGCAGCCAGCCGTCCGCGCCGGACATCCCGGCCATCCAGGCGCGGCTGCGAGAAGCCGCCGACCGCACCCCCGAGGGCTCGTGGGTGACCGGCGGCGGATACGTGGAGTACAAGCTCCGCGAGGGGCGGCATCCGACCCGTGCGGACCTGGACCAGGCTGTCCCGGGCCGCCCGGCGGTGGTCTACCACACGTCGCTGCACGCCTGCGTGCTGAACACCGCCGCGCTGCGGGAGGCCGGGTTCGCCGACGGGCAGCCGGATCCGCCCGGCGGCGCGTTCGGCCGTGACCGCGAGGGACGGCTGGACGGCGTGGTGTTCGAGGGCCCGATGTTCGCGTTGTTCGAGCGCAACCTGCGGCACGACCTGGCCCGGATGGGTGCCGCGCAGGCCACCCGGGTGGTGGAGATGGCCGGGCAGCGGCTGGCCGCGTTCGGCCTCACCGCGGCGTGCGAGGCCGATATGCGCCGCGACAGCTTCGCCGCGTTCGCCGAAGCGGACGCGAACGGCCGGCTCAGCCAGCGGATCTACGGGCTGGTCGTGCACGACCAGGTGGACTGGCTGCTCGGCGCCGGCCTACGCGGCCGGCGCTCCGGTCGGCTGGCCGCCGAGGCGGTGAAGATCTGGGCCGACGGCGGAATGAGCAGCCGGACCGCGGCGATTCACGGCAGCTACCCGGTCCCGCCGTACGGTTCGGGCATCTCGTACTTCGAGCGGGACCAGCTGACCGAGATGGTCCGCGACTTCGACGCCCGCGGCTTCCAGGTGTGCATCCACGCCCAGGGCGACCGGGCGATCGAGACCGTGCTGGACGCGTACGCCGCCGTCCTGGCCGGCTCGGCGGGCAATCCGCGCCGTCACCGGATCGAGCACGGCGGGGCGATGTACCCGATGCTGGCCGCCCGGGCCGCGGCCCTGGGTATCGTCGTGGCCAGCCAGCCCGGGTTCATGTCGACGCTGGGCGACGGGTTCGCCACGGCGTTCGGCGACCGCGCCGATGATCTGTACGCGTTCAGGTCCTGGCGCCGGGCGGGCATCACGGTAGCCGGGTCTTCCGACGCCCCGGTCATCACCGCCGATCCGCTGCTCGGCCTGCGGGACGCGGTCCTGCGCCGGACCGGCGACGGGCTGGTGCTGGGCCCGGCCGAACGGCTGGCCGCCGGGGACGCGCTCGACCTGTATACCACGCAGGCCGCCTTCGCTATGCACCGCGAGGGCGAGATCGGCTCGCTCGAGCCGGGCAAGCTCGCGGACTTCGTGGTCCTGGACCGCAACCCGCTGCGGACCGATCCGGAGCAGATCACCGACATCCAGGTCCTGGCCACTGTCCTGGACGGCGCGCCGGTCTACCAGTCGCAGACCATCTTCGCCGGTTAACGTACGGACAGGAACGGCTCAAGCCCTTTCCTGGTGGCCAGGACAATGAGCCGGTCGCCGGGGGCCAGCCGGTAGTCCCGACGCGGCGACCAGTCCAGCCCGGCGGACCCGCTGACCTGGCGGGCGAGCACCCGCGCCTGCCCGTCTTGTTCGGTATCGCCGAGGAGGCTCCCGGTCAGCCCGGCCTGATCGGCGACCCGGACATCGGCGATCAGCAGCACGTGGCGGCCCACCGCAATGGTCCGCAGCACCTGGTGCTCGAGCATGGCGGCGGCGAAGGCCGGCGCGGCCAGGTACGGCACACTGCGCGAGACCGTGTTGGCGATCGTCTTGCCCAGCCGCTCGGCCAGGTCGTCGTCGGCGAGGCGCAGCACGATACGCATGTCCTCGCGGAGCGAGCGGGCGTTCAGCGCGGTCTCCAGGTTGACGACATCCGAGCTGGTCACCGAGACCAGCGCGATGCAGGTGTCCAGGCTGGCCTGGCGCAGGGTCTCCTCGCGGAACGCGTCGCCGATCACCACCGGGAGACCGAGCTGGCGGGCCAGGGGGATGCCGGGGGCGTTCGGCTGGTTGTCGATGCAGACCACGTCGAAGCCCAGGTCGTGCAGTTGGCCGGTGACGCTGGTGCCGACGTTGCCGAGCCCCACTACGATGACGTGGCCGCCGGGGGGCCGCGGCGCGCGGCGGATGGTGCCAGTCAACCGGGCGCCCACGATGATGGCGGTTACCACCGGGATGAAGGCCAGTCCGTCGAAGGTAAGCAGCACCTGCGAGATCTTCTCGACTCCCGTGTCATGGGTCTGGGTGAGCGCCGACCCAGTAAGGTCCATCAGCGTGAGGTACACCGCGTTGGTGAAGGAGTAGCGGACGAAGTTCAGCGCGAAGCCCGCCACGATGATGGCGAGCAGCACGGTGAACAACACCCCGAACTTGTTCATGACCATCCGGCGGAGCACGCCCGCGGCGACGCGCACCGGATCCCGGCGCCGGGTGAGCGGGTTGCGCGGCGTCCCGTCCGCCACGGCCAGCACTAGGTCCACGCCCGCGGTGCCGGGCGGCACGAGCCGGGGCGCGGCCGTGTCGTCGGCCGGTGCCACCAGGCCGCACAGCACATGGCTGCCCGTCACGTCGCCTGGCCGCGCGACGTATATGGTGCGCCGCTGGACCCGGATGTGGCTGGGGGCCGGCTCGCCAAGCGCGGCGGCCACGAACGACGGTGCCGACATCGCGGTCCCGGACAGCACCGTGCAGTCGGGGAACAGCATCCGGATGTGGTCGCCGAGGCGCCGGTTGTAGATGGCGAGCACTAGGCGGAGAGCGGGATTGAGCTCCTGGGCCCGCAGGCCGGCATGGAAGTTCCCGACGTCGTCCTGCCAGAGGACCGCCAGGGCGCGGGCGGCCTGGACGTCCGCGTCGGTGAAGGCCTGGATGCTGAGCTCAGGATGCTCGAGCACGCGGACCCGCGGCAGCGCGCCGATCTGGGGCCCGTAGTTGCGCTGCCTGGACGGCAGCAAGACGGTCACCCGCTCGGCGTACCTGGAGGTCAGTTCTTGCGTGATGCGATAGGCCAGCGGCCCGTCGCCGCACACGATGAAGTGATCGCCGTGACGCTCCGCGCGCCGGGAAAGCGCAGGCATGCGGCGATCATAGTGGCCACCACAACGGGCGATACGGGCTCCGGGGACGCGGTGCGGGTCAGATGGTTAGCGAGGGAAATGAACGGACAGGTCGAGTTGTTGGCTTTGCTACGGGGAAAGTCAGCGAGGTGGGGCGGTAGCACTGTCAGCGAGGACAGGGAACACGACGGTCAAGAGGGATCCGGAATCCGGGTGGCTGCGGCGGCTGGCCGCGTACAGCTGGCGTTACCGCAGGAACGTGTTGATCGGGCTGGGCGGCGCGCTGGTGACCGCGCTGGCCACGGCGGCGATCCCGCTGGTACAGCGGCGGATCATCGACGACGTCATCGTGACGCACCGGGAGTCGATCTGGCCGCTGGCCGGGTTGCTGCTGGTGGTGGCCGCGGTGAACTTCGTCGGCATCTACCTGCGCCGGTACCGCGGCGGCCGGGTGTCGCTTGACGTCCAGCACGACCTGCGGACCGAGCTGTTCGACTCGCTATCGCGGCTGGACGGCGCGCGGCAAGACGAGATCCGCACCGGGCAGCTGGTCGGCCGGTCCATCTCCGACCTGAACATGGTGCAGGGCATCATGTCGATGGTCCCGGTCACGCTCGGCAACGTCGTGCTGTTCGTCGTCTCGCTGGGCGTCATGGTGGTCCTGTCGCCGGTGCTCACCTTGGTGACCGTCGCCGTGACGCCCGCGCTGTGGCTGATCGCGCTGGCGTCCCGGCGCAGGCTGTTCCCCGCGAGCTGGGACGCGCAGCAGCAGTCCGGCGAGGTGGTCGGCCTGGTCGACGAGGCCATCGGCGGCGTGCGCGTGGTCAAGGGCTTCGGCCAGGAGGAGCAGGAACAAGAGCAGCTGGAAGCGGCGGGCGCGCACCTGTTCGCGTCCCGGCTGCGGATGATCCGGCTGACGGCCAGATACAACCCCGCGCTGACCGCCATCCCGTCCCTCGGCCTGGTCGGCGTGCTCGCGCTGGGTGGCTGGCTGGCCATCCACGGCTCGATCACACTGGGCACGTTCCTCGCGTTCTCCGCCTATCTGGCCCAGCTGGCCGGCCCGGTGCGCATGCTGACCTACATGATCACGCTCGGGCAGGAGGCCCGGGGCAGCGTGATCCGGGTCTTCGACATCATCGACGCACAGCCCGTCATCGCGGACCTCCCGGACGCGATCGAGCTGCCGCCGGACGCGGCCGGGCTCAGCTTCGACGACGTCCGGTTCGAGTACGTGCCCAACGAGCCGGTGCTGCGGGGCCTGTCCTTCGAGGTCGAGCCCGGCGAGACGGTCGCCGTGGTCGGCGCGTCCGGTTCGGGCAAGTCCACCTTGGCCCTGCTGCTGCCGCGGTTCTACGACCCGCAGGCCGGCTCGGTCCGCATCGGCTCCTACGACGTCGCCGACGTGACCCGCGACTCGCTGCGCGCCGCGATCGGGCTGGTCATGGAGGACAGCTTCCTGTTCTCCACCACGGTACGGGCCAACCTCGCCTACGGCCGGCCGGACGCCACCGAGGCAGAGATCCTCGCCGCGGCCCAGGCCGCGCAGGCCCACGAGTTCATCGTCAAGCTCCCCCAGGGTTACGACACAGTGGTCGGCGAACAGGGCCTGACCCTATCCGGCGGGCAGCGGCAGCGGGTAGCCCTGGCCCGGGCCCTGGTCACCGATCCGCGGGTGCTGATCCTCGACGACGCGACCTCGGCCATCGACCCGCGCCTGGAGGCGGAGATCCACACCGCGCTGCGCGAGGTGATGCGGGGCCGCACCACGCTGATCATCGCGCACCGCAGGTCGACGCTGAACCTGGCCGACCGGATCGTGGTCCTGGACCAGGGCCGGGTCGCCGACAGCGGCACACACGAGGAACTGACCGAGCGCTGCCCGCTGTACCGGCAGCTCATCACCGGCGAGGAGGCTGGCGCCGAGTCCGGCGTGCGGCTGATCCGGCCGCGTCAGACGCAGACCGTGGAGGACCTGCTCGGCGGGGAGGGCGCGGGCGCTTCGGCGCGCGCCCGGGCCGCGATCGGGGCCGCCCGCGGGCAAATGGGCGGGACGTTCGAGAGCCTGCCGCCGTCGCCGGAGCTGCTGGCCCAGGTCGCGGCGCTGCCGCCGGCTAAGGACGTGCCGGACGTGGACATCGCCCGGGCGCGTGCCGAGGACCGGCACTTCACGCTGGGCCGGCTGCTCAAGCCGCTCGCCGCCGCGCTGGTCATCGGGCTGGTCCTGGACGGCCTGGACGCGCTGGCCGGACTGGCGCTGCCCGCGCTGGTCAGGGGCGGCATCGACCAAGGCGTGCAGACCAAGGTGTTTCACGCCGTCGTGGTGGTCTCGCTCATCGGGCTGGCCATCGTGCTGGCCGACTGGGTGGTGAACATCTTCGAGACCATGGTGGTCGGCCGCAACGGCGAACGCCTGCTGTACATCTTGCGGGTCAAGCTGTTCGCCCAGCTGCAGCGCCTCGG
>PLIQ01000053.1 GCA_003140115.1 Actinomycetota bacterium
GTCCGAGGCCGATCCGTTCTCGGTCCAGACCTGGACGACGTACCCCGCCGTCTGGCCGGTCTTGATGCTCGACTGCGAGCGCTGGACGCTCACGCATAGTTCGGGTGGTGCGGTCGTACCGGTGCTGCCGCTGCCGCTGCCGCTGGTGACCGGGCTCGGGTCCGAACTCGGGCTGGTGGCGACGTCATCATCGAGTGTTCCGGCGGCGGTGGGCGTGGCGGTACCCGTAGCGGTGGGCGTGGCGGTACCCGTAGCGNNGGGCCCGCCGCTGGCCCGGACCGGCGGCGTACCCACGCTCGGCGTCGAACTGGGCGCCGCGGAGTTGTTCGTGGACGGACTGCTCGAGCTCGTCGAGGGCGACGGCGACGGTGACGCAGAGGGCGACAAGGAGGGTGACACGGACGGAGAGGGCGACGGTGACGGTGACGGCGAGGGAGTCGGTGTACCCGAGGCAGGAAGCGCCTGGCACACCGAGTCCGTGTTGGCTGCCGTGGCCAGGGGGGCCGCTTGCGCGCTGCCCAGCATGCCCAGGGTCAGGAAGCCCCCGCTCAGCACGGTGAGTGCCGCTGCTCTTGCGTGCCCGAAATGCATTAGGATCGCCTGTCTACGCTGCTCGTCAGGGCTACCGTGTGCTCTTCGTGATTCGGAGGCGACTAGGGGACCGGATGGGTATGAGTACTCATTTCCGTTAACTGGCTACCTATGCATCACCTTTCTCCCGGATCGCCGCCCGCGGCGCCGGCGTCCGGCCGCCCGGGGGCTGTGTTTACCCGCGTCACCGACGATCTGACGGCCCGCGGGCCGGATGGGTTCCGTGACGCACGTCACGCTGCGGCCTAGTTCCCGTCGCGGACAGTAGTTCCGCCAGACGCAACTGAGCATTCCGGTTGATCCCGGCCCGGCTCGTGTGCTCTGCTGTCCCATGCCCGCGATCACGTCGCCGCCGGACGCTCCGGCGTGGGACGTCGACGCCGACTGGTGGGGGCCCACCTGGGACGTGGTGACCTCGGCCGGCGCGGCGGGTCCGGACCAGCCGCATGACGATGCGCCCGAGGTCGTCGGCCAGGCCGCGCCGGTCCCCGCGGCGTCCTACGCGGCTACGCCGGACCCGTCCTGGGGTCAGATCCTGGCCACCACCGTCCGCCTGTGGCTATCGCGCCGGCGTCCCAGCCCTCCGCGCGTTGCTGCATGGGCTTCGGCCACGTGGGGCGCGCACGCCCGGCTGCTGTCGGCCGCGATGCTCAGCGCCGGGCTGCTGGCCGCCGGGGCCGGCGCGGCAGGCCTGGTGATAGCCCACACCTCGTCGGCACCCTTGCGGCTGGCCGCGCGGCCGTCACCGGTGGCCGTTCCGTCCGGCCGGGCCGTCGTGCCGATCTCGGTCTCGGCCGTCCAGCAGACCCCCAAGCCGGTCTGGCTGACCATCCCGGCCATCGGGGTGAAGGCTCCGATCATCAACCTCGGCCTCAACCCGAACGGCACCCTCCAGGTTCCCCGCACCACGACGGTGGCCGGCTGGTACACCGGCAGCCCGCGCCCCGGCGCGATCGGGTCCGCCGTCATCGCCGGCCACGTCGACTCCCGCACCGGTCCCGGTATCTTCTTCTGGCTCAGAAACCTGCGCCCCGGTGACCGCATCTACGTGCGGCGTGCCGACGGAACCCTGGCCGTCTTCACCGTCACGGCGGTGCGGAAATACCCCAAGAGCAACTTCCCGACGCCCTTGGTCTACGGTCCCGTCCCCGATGCCGAACTCCGTCTGATCACCTGCGGTGGCACCTTCGACTACGCCCGCGGTAGCTACCTCAGCAACGTGGTGGTCTACGCCCGGCTGAGTGCATAGCCGGATCTAGCGCCCGGACCATAACACATCCGACTCAACCGCGCGTTCCGGTTGAACCGGACTGGCCCGATGTGCTCTGCTGGTCCCCAAAGCCACGGTGACGGGGACGGTATGAGCGGGCATCGGCCGCCGTGGGAACCGAATTTTGCCGAACGGCCTGCCTGCGACCGGCCGGATTTCTNNGCCCGGCAGGGTGTTGATCCGAGGGGGGAAGCTGACCGTGAGGCTACGCGGGATCGCCCTGTGTACGGTGCTCGCGGCGTTGCTGGGCTGGGGGGCCTCCGTTGCGGCGCCCGCGGCCATGGCCGCCACATCGTCGACCGCGACCGGGTGGGTGCGGTGCGCCAACCTGTCCCCCGGTAACCCGGCGGTGGACATCTACCTGCTGGCCTTCGGCAACTCCGGGAACCCGACCGTGCTGAAGCACGTGACCTACGGCGACGTCTCCAGTTACATGGCGGTGCCCTCGGGCGAGTACACGGTGGCCATGCGCTCCGTCGGCGCCCCGGCCTCGAGCCCCCCGATCGTCTCGACCAACTTCATGGTGAGCGGCGGGACGAACTACACCGTGGCTAGCCTCGGCCCCGCCGCGGCCCGGCGGCTCGAGGTCCTGAAGGACGCGATGGCGGCGCCGAAGGGACAGGCGCTCGTCCGGGTCATCCAGGCCTCGCTGAAGCAGGACCAGGTCACGATCACCGACGGGGGCCGCGTGCTGGCCCAGCAGCTCGCCTTCGGTGCCGTGACGGCGTACCTGAGCGTCTCGCCAGGTCCCCAGAACGTGCAGTTCAGCGCGTCGGGCCAGCAAACGGCCATGCCCGAGACCCTGGCGGCCGGCTCGGTTCACACCATCGTCGTCCTGGACAGCTCCGCCGGGCTGAAGGTCGACACCCTGACCGACGCGGCAGGCAGCGCGGCCGACCCGGCGGGCGCCGCCGCCACCGGCTTCGGCGGGATGGCCCCGCCACCCCCGCCCGGATCGGCGCCATGGCTCGCCATCCTGGCCGGCGGGCTGGCGCTGATAGCCGTCGGCGTCTTCGGACTGCGCCGATCGCGCCGCACCGCCGTCCTGCGCGATTAAGCGCGTCCGTTTACCGGCGCGCGGGGATCTGGCTGGCGTCATCGGGTCGGCGGAACGGCCGGATCCTGGTTCCGGCCGAGGCGGCCGGAACCGGCACCGGGTCAGCGGTGTAGTCGGCGGGCCGGGTCTCGTCCCACCCTTCCTGCAGCCCGATCCTGCGGAAGACCACGGTCAGCACGACGGAGACCACGACGTTCAGGATCAGGGCCACGATCGCGATATACGTGATGTGGCCGAACACCGCCGTCGTCGACGCGCCAAAGTGGGCCTGGCCGCCCCCGGACGTCCGGTACGCCTCGACCGTGCCGTAGACCATCCCGGTCGCCCAGCCGAAGATCAGCGCGCTGCGGTGGAACCAGCGCGTGTACAGGCTGATCACGACGGCGGGGAAGGTCTGCAGCACCCAGATCCCGCCGAGCAGTTGCAGGTTGATCGAGAACGTCTTGTTCAGCTCGAGCGCGAAGCCCAGCGCGCCCACCTTCATCACGAGCGACGCTAGCCGCGCNNCCGATCCCCGCGAACCAGCTCGGGAACATCCGCGCGAACAACAGCGGCACGGACAGCTGCGGGTTGCCGCCGTCCGCCTTGATCCCGGCGTTCACCGAAGGCGCTGCCCGCGCCAGGTAGCCGAACAACGCGATCAGGCCGAGCACCAGCGAATAGGCCGGCAGCATGGCCGCGTTGCGCCTGATCACGTCGCGCCGTTTCGCGGCGAACACCCCGGTGGCCGCGTGCGGGTACACGAACAGGGCCAGCGCGGAGCCGAGCGCCAAGGTCCCGAAGGCCCATTCGCCGGCCGGCATCACCACGATGCTGCCGTACGCCTTGCCGGTCGCCGGGTTGACGGTGTGCAGGTGCGCCGAGGCGACACTGAAGACATGCGCCCAGCCGCCCAGCCGGCCCGGGATGTAAGCGATGGCCACGAGCACCGTCACGTAGATGAGGATGTCCTTGACGAAGGCGATCAGCGCCGGTGCACGCAGTCCGGCCAGATAGGTGTAGGCGGCCACCACGGCAAACGCGATGATCAGCGGCAGGTCCCTGACCAGTGCGTTTCCCGAGCTGCTGCCGATCCCCACGACCGTCAGCACCGACTCGATACCGACCAGCTGCAGCGCGATGTACGGCATGGTGGCCAGGATCCCGGTCAGCGCCACCGCGAGCCCGAGGCCCTGCGACCCGTGCCGGCCCCGGACGAAATCACCGGGGGAGACGTAGCCTCGCGCCCGCGCCACCGACCAGAGCCGCGGCGCGAAGATGAATACAATCGGGAACATCATGACGGTATAGGACAAGGCGTAGAAGCCCGCCGCGCCGGTAGCGTAGACCAGCGCCGGCACCGCGATAAAGGTATAGGCGGTATAAATGTCGCCGCCAAGCAAGAACCAACTGACGAACGACCCGAACCCCCTGCCACCCAGACCCCACTCGCTCAGCTGCATCGGGTCCTCAGCCGGCCGCCATCGGGCCGAGGCAAAGCCGATAAAGGTCACCACCAGAAATGAGCCGATAAGGATGGCGAAGGCGACCGTGTTAACGTGACTCATTTCCGCACCGCTCCGTGACTTGCAGGCCTGGTCTTCAGCAGCAGATAGCAAATCCAGCACAGGACGGCGGTTACCGGCACCCAGATGAGCTGATACCAGTAGAAGAAGGGAAAAGGACCGAACTTCGGCGCGGAACGCGCGTAAATCGGTACCCACAGCGTGCCGGCGATGGCGACGCCGAGCAGGACCGCTACCACGGCCCACGTGGCCGGGCGCTTGCCCGGGGGAGCGACATGGCTCATAACGATCCTCTCGGAAAAGATGAGGAATTCAGGACATAATGTGCGCGGCGAGCTGCATAACCCAGTCGCCGCGCACCAGTTGTGCTCGCCGATCTAGTCCCTATAGTCCCGCAAAACGGCCCGCCCGATAGGGCTTTCCGAAGTATCGGGAACCGCACCTCATGCCGAAATGGCCGCAGCCTCCTGGAATGATCGCATCACAGAGGAGTGGTGAAGGTCATGATGATTACCTGGTGCCATCCGCGGTAATGGGTTAACCAGTGGGTGGCGGCCAGCATGGCCGGCCCGGTACAGCACGGTGCAGGCATGAGCCACGACGGGAGGAGGCGCCAGGTGCGATCACAGGCGCTGGCGGGCCTGCTGCGGCGGATCGAGCAGACCGGGCGGATCGCGTCGGGGCAGTTCCCGGTGTTCGCCGATCCCGGGTCCGGCAAATGGACGTGGTCCGATGACGGCGCCTGGTCCAGCGGCTTCTGGCCCGGGATGCTCTGGCTCGCCGAGGCCGCGACCGGCGAGGGCCGCTTCGCCGCCCTGGCCGCCGAGAGCGCGCAGCGGCTGCGGGGGCGGACCGGCACGCCGACCGTGCTGCGCGGCTTTGTGTTCTGGTACGGCGCGGGAATCGCGGCGGTGCTCGATCCCGACCGGCACGCCCAGGCCGAGCTCGCGATCGCGGCGGCCCGGTCCCTGGCCGCGGGCTTCGACCCCGCCGCCCGGCTGCTGCCTCCCGGTCCGCAGGACGCCAGACTCTACGGCTGGCCGCGGCCAGGTGCCTGCATTGACGGCCTGCCCGGTACGGTGCCGTTGCTGGCCTTCGCCGCCGACCGCACGGGCGAGGGCCGGCTGCGCGACATCGCGCTCGCCCATGCACGCGGGCATCTGGCCCTGTGCATGCGCGCGGACGGCTCGGTGGCGCAGTCGGCCACCTACGACCACCAGGGTCGGCTCTGCCGCCAGGCCTCGATCGAGGGCTCCTCAGGCGACAGCACCTGGGCCCGCGCGCAGGCCTGGGCGATGCTCGGGCTGGCCCAGGCCGCGCACCTGGCAGGAGCGGAGTTCACCCAGCCAGCCAAGCGCGCCGCCGCCTGGTACCTCGATCACCAGCCCGCCGACGGCGTGTGCTTCTGGGACT
>PLIQ01000037.1:0-5109 GCA_003140115.1 Actinomycetota bacterium
TCCCTCGAATTTCGGGTCCTTCGTCTCGCCGACCTGCTCGAAGGCTCGGAAGAGCCGACTCTGGTTCTCCGGTGTGATGCCCACGCCGGTATCGGCGACCCCTAGGTGCACCGAACGCCCGTCGTCCGCCAGGCTCAGCGCGAGGGTAATTCCACCGGTCTCGGTGAACTTGATGGCGTTGTTGGCCAGGTTGATGAGAATCTGCGACAGCGCGCGCCGGTCAGTACGGACGATGATCTCCCCTTCCAGGGCCTCTACCGAAAACTTCAGGCCCTTGCCTTCGACTAGGGGCCGGAGCGTGTCGGCCACTTCATGGACGACCACCTGGCAAACGACCGGCACGAGCTGGAGCTCCAGGTTCCCTGATTCGATCTTGGCCAAGTCCAGCAGGTCGTTAATGATCGAGAGCAGGTGCTTGCCCGACGACTGAACGGTGCCAAGTTGCCGGCGCTGCTCGTCGTTGAGCGGACCGGGCAGGCCCATGAGCAGCGTGCCGGTGAACCCGAGGATGGCGTTGAGCGGAGTGCGCAGCTCATGGCTCATGCTGGCCAGGAACCGGTCCTTGGCGGTGTTCGCGTTCTCCAACTCGAGGTTCTTCTCCTGCAAGGTGTGCTCGAAACGCTTTCGCTCGGTCACGTCCCGGGCCGCCGCGAAGACGCCCTGCAGCTTGTGTTCCTGGTCATGGAAGGCCGAGGCGTTGTAGGACACGACCGTCTCGTGACCGTCGCGCCGGCGGGCAGTGAGCTCGTAGTTCTCTACCTTGCCCTCGTGCAGCACCAGGCGGATGCCGTCCTGGGCCAGCGCCGGGTCGGTGAAATAGCCCTTGAAGGCCGATCCGATCAGCTCGTCCCGCTGACAGCCGGTGAGCGACTCCATCTGCTGGTTGACGTCGGTGATGATGCCTATCGGGTCGGTGGTCATGAGCGCGTCGATGTTGGACTCGATGAGGGAGCGGGTGTAAACCTGCGAGTCACGTAGCTGCTGCTCGAGTTGCTTCTGCTGGGTGCTGTCCCGGGCGGAGGCAAGGATGCCGAGCATTTTGCCCGCGGCGTCGGTGAATACACCTGCGTTGAACGACACGGTGATCTTGCGCTCGTGGCGGGTTACCATGGTCAGCTCGTACCCCAGCACCCGGCCGGAGCCGAACGTCTCCTGCACGCCCGCCTGGGCCCGGTCGGGGTCGGTGAAGTACCCGGCGAAATCGGAGCTGATCAGGTGCTGACGGGTGAAGCCCGACAGCCTGGTCGCTTCCTCGTTCACGTCGGTGATCTCCCCGTCGGGGGCGATGGCGAACAGCGCGTCGGCGGAGGCCTCGATGAGGGACCGGTTGTAGGCCTGGTGCTCGGCGAGTTGCCCCTGCAGCCGGGACTGCTCGGAGATGTCCCGCGCCGAGGCGAAGATGCCCTGCACTCGGCCCTCGCCCGAGCGGAACACCGACGCGTTGAACGACACCCTGGCCTTGCGGCCACTCTTGTGCGTGAGCACGAGCTCGTAATTGGTGACCACGCCGCGGCTCAGCGTCTCCTGTACGCCCCGGTCCGCCGCCTGCGGATCGGTGAAGTACTGGCTAAAGACCGAGCCGGTGAGCTCGGTGCGCTCATAACCCGCCATCCGGCACATTTGCTCGTTGACGTCGGTGATGTACCCGTCGGGGTCGACCGTGACCAGGCCGTCCACCGACGCCTCGATCAGTCCCCGCAGGTAGGTCTGCTGCTCGCGAAGCTGGTCCTCCAGGCGGACCCGGTCGGCGATGTCCCTGGCCGAGGCGAAAATGCCGCGCACGTCGCCGTCGGTGCCCTTGAACACCGAGGCGTTGAACGAGACCCGGACGTGCCGCCGGGTCCGCGAGATCAGGGTCAGGGCGTACTCGGTGACGTAACCGGCCTCGAAGGTCTGCCGCACGCCGGCCCGGGCCAGGTCCGGGTCGGTGAAGTAATCGGCGAACCGGGTGCCGATGAGCTCGGTGCGGCCGTAGTCGGTCATCCCGCACATGCGGTCGTTGACGTCGCTGATGAACCCCTCCGGGTCGACCGTGACCAGGCCGTCCACCGACGACTCGATCAGGCCCCGCAAGTAGGTCTGCTGCTCCCGCAGCCGCTGCTCCAGCGCCTTCTGGTCGGTGACGTCACGCGCGGCCGCGAACACACCCTGCAGCTTGCCGTCCCGGTCGTTGAAGGTCGCGGCGTTGTAGGACACCACCGTCTGCCGGCCGTCCTTGGCCCGCGCGGTCAGCTCGTAGTTGGTGACCCGGCCGTCCCGCAGCACCAGCTTGATGCCGGACTCGGCCCGGGCCGGATCGGTGAAGTACTGCTTGAACGGCGAGCCGATAAGCTCCTCGCGGGTATTCCCGGTGAGCCACTCCATCTGCCGGTTGACGTCGGTGATGACGCCCACCGAGTCGGTGGTCATCAGCGCGTCGACGTTGGATTCGATCAGCGATCTGGTGTAGAGCTGGGAGTCGCGCAGCTGGCGCTCCAGCTCCTGCTGATCGGCGATGTCCCGGGCCGAGGCGAACACGCCCCGCACCTCGCCAGCCCGGTCCCGGAACACCGCCGCGTTGAACGACACCGGCTGCTCCCGGCCGTCGGCGGCCAGCAGCGTGAGCACGTAGTTGGTGACCTGGCCCTGGCTGAACGTCAGCCGGACACCCTCGGCCGCCGCCTCGGACTCCTTGAAGTAACCGGGGAAGGAGGTGCCGATGAGCTGGTTGCGCGGGCGGCCCACCATCCGGGACAAGGTCTCGTTCACGTCCGTGATGGTCATCGCCTGATCAACGGTTACCAGGCCGTCGATCGACGCCTCGATCAGGCCCCGGTTGTAGGCCTGTTCCTCCGCGAGCTGGGCTTGCAGGCCGGCTTGCTCGGTGACGTCCCGGGCCGAGGCGAAGATCCCCCGGATATCCCCGTCCGGTGAGCGGAACACCGACGCGTTGAACGAGACGCACAGCTCGCGGCCGTCCTTGGTGCGCAGGGTCAACTCGTAGTTGGTTACCGCCCCGGTGTCCAGCGTCAGGCGGACGCCGTCCGCGGCGCGCCTGGCGTCCATGAAGTAACCAGGGAACGACGAGCCGACCAGTTCCTCCCGGGGGTAGCCGCTCATCCGGCACATGGTCTCGTTGACGTCGCTGATCAGCAGGGTGGGATCGACGGTGACCAGCCCGTCCAGGGAGGCCTCGATCAGACCGCGGTTGTAGGCCTGCTCCGCGGCCAGCTGGGTCTGCAACCCGGCCTGCACGGTGACATCGCGGGCCGAGGCGAAGATGCCCTGAACGCTGGTGTCCTCGGAGCGGAACACCGATGCGTTGAACGACACCTTCAGCTCGGACCCGTCCCGCCGGGCCAGCGTGAGGACGTAATCCTTCACTAGGCCCTTCTCGAAGGTCTCGCGGACCCCGGCGGCGGCCTGGTCGGCGTCTGCGAAGTACCCGGCGAACGGGGTGCCGATCAGCTCCTCGGCGCTGTAACCCGACATCCGGCACATCTGCGCGTTGACATCGGAGATCAGGCCATCAGGATTGACGGCGATGAGGCCGTCCACGGACGCCTCGATCAGGCCGCGGTTATAGGACTCGGACTGGCGGAGCTGCTCCTCCAGCTCCTTGTGCTCGGTGACGTCGCGGGCGGCGGCGAAGACGCCCTGCAGCTTGCCCTCGCGGTCGTTGAACGTCGTCGCGTTGTAGGACACCACGGTCTCGCGGCCGTCCTTGGCCCGGCCGGTGAGCTCGTAGTTGGTGACCTTCCCCTCCCGCAGGGCCTGGCGGATCCCGTCCTCGGCCCGGACCGGATCGGTGAAGTACTCCTTGAACGGCGAGCCGATAAGCTCCCCGCGGGTCCGCCCGGTCAGCCATTCCATCTGCTGGTTGACGTCGGTGATGGCGCCGACCGGGTCGGTAGTCATCAGCGCGTCGATGTTCGACTCGATCAGGGACCGCGTGTAGAACTGGGTCGCCTCCAGTTCCTCGGTGAGCCGTATCTCGCTGGAGATGTCTTTGGAAATCAGCAGGTACCCGACATGCTTACCCTTGGCGTTGCGCCGTGGCGTGAGCACGACCCGGGCGGGGAAGAAGCTGCCATCCCGGCGCTTGCGGACCACCGTGCCTTCCCACTTACCATCCGCCAGCGCCCCCGAACGCATCGCGGCTGGCAGCCCGGCCGCCACATCCGCGGGATCGTGCAGGACGTCGGCGGGCTTGCCGACCACCTCGGAGGACTCGTAACCATAGAGCCGGCGCGCGCCCGCGTTAAACAGCAGGATCTTGCCCCCAAGATCCTTCGCGATGATCGAGTACTCGGTGGACGCCTCCAGCAAGCTGGCAGTGAAATCCGCCATCTCGCCCGGATCAATGAAGGTCGAGGCATCGAGCAGGTCCGCCATGCTTACCCCCGTGCTCAGCACGCAATATCGCTAACTGTAGTCTATTAATTACTTTATGCAACATGGGTCCGCCTCCAGCCGCGGCTATCCCCGCGGGCCGGGCTGATATACCGGGAACATGGCAGGCGACGGACTGTCCGGCCCGATGCGGTCGGCCGCGCTGGCACTGCTGGCCGCGCTCGACAACGACCAGCGAACGCTGGCGGCTCAGCCCTTCGAGGACGACGCCGCCCGCCGGTGGCTGGAATACCGGCCGCGGCATCGGCCGGGCGCTTCCATCGCCCAGATGAGCGAGACGCCGCGCAAGGCGGCGCACCGGCTGCTGGCCACCGGGCTCAGCGAGCACGCCTACGCGCAGGCGATGAGCATCATCGCCCTGGAAGAGGTGCTGGACCGGCGGGAACAGTGGCGACGGGGCCGGCACAGCAACGACTACTGGGTCAGCGTGTTCGGCGACCCCGCGGCGGACGCGCCATGGTCGTGGCGCTTCGAGGGGCATCACCTGTCGGTGACCATGACCGTGGCCGGCGACCGGGTCTCCCCGGCCCCGGTCTTCTTCGGGGCCAACCCCGCGTGCGTCAGCTACGCCGGACGGCCGGTCTCCCGGCCGCTGGCCCCGGAAGAGGACCTGGCCCAGGTGCTGGTCGACGCGCTGGCGCCGGCCGAACGGGACCTGGCCGTGGTCTGCGGGCAGGCGCCAGACGACATCCGCACCGGCACGAGTCCCCGGGCCCG
>PLIQ01000037.1:5203-5427 GCA_003140115.1 Actinomycetota bacterium
GCCCCCGCAGCGACTTCGGCGACAACGTGCTAGTCGAGCACTACCGCCAGGCGCACCACCCAGGACCACCGAGACCGGCACAATGACGGAATGGCAACCCACGTAGCACTCCTGCGCGGCATCAATGTCGGCGGCAAGAACAAGGTGCCCATGGCTGAGCTGCGCGAGGTGGTGACCTCGCTCGGCCACACCGAGGTGACGACCTACATCCAGAGCGGCAACGT
>PLIQ01000476.1 GCA_003140115.1 Actinomycetota bacterium
GGGAGCGGTTTGTGCACCATAGACCCCCTGCGCATCCCATAGGCCCCAAATCCACCCGGGTAAACGGTCCCGGGGCGAGACGGCTGAGTCAGGATGAGCTACCGGTACCACAGTGCGCACTAATGTCATTTCCTGCGGGCCAGCGAGTGCTGGCTGTTCTGGCTGGGACTGTCGCGGCCGGTGGCCGGGGTAGCGAAGGTTACTTCGACGCTGAGTCCTCCGTGCTTTCCCGGGTGGATGCGCAGCGCTGCGTCGTGAGCTTTAGCGATGGCAGCAGCGATGGACAAGCCGAGGCCGGATCGGCCGGGCTCATCCGCCCGGTCCGGATTGAGGCGCTGGAAGGGCTGGAGCAGCCGCTGGATCTGCCCGGCGGGTACCAGGGGGCCGGTGTTGGCCACGAGCAGGAACGCGTGCCCGTCCCTGGTTCCCGTCGTGACCTCGACCTGTCCGCCGGGGACGTTGTAGCTCAGCGCGTTGTCGGTGAGGTTGGCTATGAGCCGCTCGGCGAGGCTGGGATCGCCTGTGGCCGGGGCGGAGCCGAGTTCGGCAGTGACGCCTAGGGTCAGGGCTTGTACCCGCGGGCAACGCGCGTTGAGCACCCGCGTCGTGATTTCGGCAAGGTCGAAGGGATCCCGGTGGTCCAGGCCGCGCTGGCTGCGGGCCAGGGTGAGCAGCGCTTCGATCAGCCGTTCTTGATCCTGGCCTGCGACGAGCACTTCTTCGCAGGTAGAGCGCAAGGTGGTGGCGGTGGCGGCGGGGTCAGCGAGGGCTACCTCGAGCAGGGCGCGTTCGAGGGTGAGCGGGGTGCGCAGCTCGTGGGAGGCGTTGGCGACGAATTGCCGCTGAGCGTCGAATGCGGCCTGCAGCCGGGCGAGCAGCGCGTCGATGGTGTCGGCGAGGTCGGTGAGCTCGTTGGCGGGACCCGGTATGGCGAGCCGCCGGCCCAGGTCGTCTTCGGAGATGGACCGGGTGGCGGCGGTGATCTTCCGTAGCGGCCGCAGGATGCGCCCGGCCAGCAGCCAGCCCAGTATGAGCGACGCTATCGCCGTGAGGCCCAGCACGACCACCACGCTGGCCAGGAGCCCGTGGGAGGTGATGGAGTGCGCCCGGTCGGAGAGCGCTGTCACCTGGTATTCGAGCTGGCCGATGCGGGCTTGTGCCTGTGCCAGCGGGGACTGCTGGCCGTTGGGGGCCGGCGGGGCGGGGGTTGCGGGCTGGACGGAACCAGCGGACGCCTCCCACGAATAGATGCCGGTGACCAAGACGGAGGCGGACAGGATCGACAGGGTTCCGTAGACGGCGGCTAGCCGCCACCGCACGCTGCGGCGACGGCGTCGGGCCGGGAACGGGGCGGGAGGTGCGGGCGGGCGCATCGCGGTCCTTAGATCCGGTAGCCGACCTGGGCGATGGTGCGGATGACCGGCGGGTCGCCGAGTTTTGCCCGCAGCCGGTGGATGGTGGCCTTGACGGTAGTGGTGAACGGGTCGGTCATCTCATCCCACACCTTTTCCAGCAGTTGCTCGGCTGGTACCACCGTGCCCTGGGCTTCCAGCAGCAGTTGCAGCACGGCGAATTCTTTAGGGGTCAGGGCGAGCCGCCGCCCGTCCCTGGTGGCGACCCGGTGTGCTGGGTCGAGGCGCAGGTCGCCGTGGGTGAGCAGCGGCGGCAGCGGCGGCCGGGACCGCCGGGCCAGCGCCCGGATCCGGGCTACCAGCTCGGCGAACGCGAACGGCTTGGGCAGGTAGTCGTCGGCGCCGAGGCCGAGGCCGTCGACCCGGTCCTCGATCGTGGCCGCCGCGGTGAGCATGAGGATCCGGCCTTCGCACCCCCGGGCGATCAGCTGACGGCAGACCTCGTCGCCGTGCACCGCGGGCAGGTCGCGGTCCAGGACGATGACGTCATAGCTACTCACGACCGCGCGGTCGAGGGCCTGCTGCCCGTCGAGGGCGATGTCGACGGCCATGCCCTCGCGGCGCAGGCCAACGGCGACGGTCTCGGCGAGCTTGACTTGGTCCTCGGCCACCAGCACTCTCATGGTCCCCAGGATGCCCGGCCCGCGGTCACAGCGTGGTCACAGAAGCTGTGACGGCCGTGTGACCGGCCGTGCCCTACAACTGCGGACATGGAAGCAACCATCGAAGTGAGCGGGCTGCGCAAGCGGTTCGGGCCGACGCTGGCGCTGGACGGCATGTCCTTCACCGTCCGGCCCGGGCAGGTCACCGGGTTCGTCGGCCCGAACGGCGCAGGCAAGTCCACCACGATGCGGGCCGTCCTCGGCCTGGACGCGCCCGACGCGGGCACCGCGCTGATCGGCGGCCGGCCCTACCCGTCTTTGCGCCGCCCGCTTACTCACGTCGGCGCGCTGCTGGACGCCGCCGCGCTGCAGCCCGGCCGGTCCGCGCGCAACCACCTGCTGTGGCTGGCCCACTCCCAGGGCCTGACGGCCAGCCGGGTGGATGAGGTCGTCGCGCAGTCCGGCCTGCAGGCCGTCATCCGGCGGAAGGCGGGCGGCTACTCTCTCGGCATGCGGCAGCGGCTGGGCATCGCCGCGGCGCTGCTCGGCGACCCGCCGGTGCTCATGCTCGATGAGCCGTTCAACGGTATGGATCCCGAGGGGATCATATGGATGCGCGGGTTCCTGCGGTCGCTGGCCGCCCAGGGCCGGGCGGTGCTGGTCTCCAGCCACCTGATGGGCGAGCTGCAGGACACCGCCGATCATCTGGTCGTGGTCGGCCGCGGCCGGGTGATCGCGGACGCCAGCGTGGCCGAGCTGATCGCGGCCGCG
>PLIQ01000222.1:0-316 GCA_003140115.1 Actinomycetota bacterium
GCCTCGTACAGCCACGGCTCGGGTGACACGGTCGCGGCGTTGTGCCCGTTCTGAAGATGCGGCGCGTTCTGGTACAGCTCCTGGAGCTGGGCATCGGCCCCGTTGAGCAGGTAGTCCTTCAGGAACGCGATGCCGACGAAGCTGATCGCCACGAGCGCGATCGCGACCAGCGCGAGGACTGCGGTCACCATCTTGACGCGCAGCGGCGTACGGTCGGGCAGGCCCCGTAGGCTGCCCCAGGCCTGGCCAATCCGCCCCGACGACATGGCCGTCCGCTTCCCTAGGTCGAAGGGAGCCGCAGCACGTAACCGACGCC
>PLIQ01000222.1:327-12448 GCA_003140115.1 Actinomycetota bacterium
ATCTGCATCTTGGACAGCACCCGGTTGGCGTTGCCCATGAAATACCGGAGCAGCTTGAACTCCGTTGGGGACAGCTGGATCTGCTGACCGCCACGCCACACCTCGTGGCTGTCCTCGTCGAGTTCCAGGTCGGCGAACTTCAGCCGCGGC
This sequence comes from Actinomycetota bacterium, assembly GCA_003140115.1. The sequence goes on from PLIQ01000222.1 coordinate 478, forward strand.
GGAGGCTCGGTGCCGTCGCCGCGGGTGCGGCGGAGCACGGCGCGGATCCTGGCGATCACCTCTTCCAGGCTGAACGGCTTGGTGACGTAGTCATCGCCGCCCAGCGTGAGGCCGCGGATCTTGTCCTCGGTGGCGTCACGGGCGGTCAAGAAGACGACCGGAATCCGGGCGCCGCCGCCGCGCAGGCGCCTGATGACGTCGAACCCGTCCATGTCCGGCAGCATCACGTCCAGAACGATGAGGTCAGGGCGGTGGCGCTGAGCCGCCTGTACCGCCTCAGTTCCGGCTGCCGCAGTGACGACATCGAAACCCGCGTAGCGCAGGCTGGCGGACAGCAACTCAAGGATGTTCGGCTCGTCTTCGACGACGAGGAGCCTGGCATCCGGTCGCTGGCGCGCATCGGTCAGCGTGTCCATACTGTGTATTGTCGCCCGCCGAGCTGAGGATAACCTGAAGGCCCGCTGGAGATGGCCTTGCGACCTGCGGGATCAGTGCGCGGCGCGCCAGTAGGCGATAGCGGCGGGCCGTGAGCCGACGCCGAGTTTGGAGTAGATTCTCCGGACGTGATTTTTCACCGTCTTCTCGGCCAGGAACAGCCGGGCGGCGATCTGGCCGTTGGTCTGGCCGTCGGCGATGAGCGACATCACCTCGGCTTCTCGCGCGGACAACGCATGAGACTCATTGGCGTCGCCCGGGTCGGCCAGGCCGGATACCTCCCTCGGCGCGGCTACCCGGATGCGTGTCCTGGCCCCGTTCAGCCCGAAGTCATCACCCCCGTCCAGTCCAGGATCCTCGTAAGCGTCCATGTGACCTCCGGCGGTGGGCAGCTAAGCCGTATCGCAGCGAACCTAGCAAACACGGTTGGTAAGGCACCAATCCCGTGAGGGTTCATGCAAATATGTCCATACGGCGACATTGGTGCCTTGGTCTTTGAACTCATACCCACCGTGGCCGGGGGCATGCCGGGCGGTTGCCACGCGGACGCTACACCCTGCGTAGGCTCGTAGCGCGAGTCCAGGACAGGGAGGGACCCATGGCGTACGCCACGGTCGGCCCGCGATGACCGCGAACGAGCCCAGCCTGGATCAGTTGCGGCGTGACCCGCTTCCGCTGCGCGGCCGGGCCGCCCTGGTCACCGGGGTCAGCCGTCGCGCGGGTATCGGATACGCGGTGGCCCGCCGGCTGGCCGCGCTGGGGGCCAGCTTGTTCCTGCACCACTACGCGCCGCATGACCGCGACCAGCCTTGGGGAGACGACCCTGGCGGCACCGATGCGGTGCTCGCCGGCGTCCGATCCGCGCTGGCCGCCACCGACGCCAGCATCCACCACCTGGAACTCGACCTGGCCCTGCCGGAGGCTCCCGACCGGCTCATCGAGGCGGCCGCGGACGCCTTCGGCCACCTGGACATCCTGGTCTGCAACCACGCGCGCAGCGGCGACAGCCCGCTCGGCACGCTGGACGCCGCCCTGCTCGACGCGCACTGGGCGGTCAACACCCGCTCCACCATCTTGCTGACCCAGGCCTTCGCCGCCCGTCACGACGGTCGGCCCGGCGGCCGGGTCATCTTCATGACCTCAGGACAGGATCTCGGCCCGATGACCGGCGAGATCGCCTACGCCGCGAGCAAGGGCGCGCTTGCCTCCATCACCAAGACCCTGGCCGACCAGCTGGCGGACCAGCAGATCACCCTCAACGCGGTCAATCCCGGCCCGGTCGACACCGGCTACGCTCCGCCCGAGGCCCACGAGGCCGTCCGCCGCCACTTCCCGCAGCAGCGCTGGGGCGTCCCGGACGACCCGGCCCGCCTGATCGCCTGGCTGGTCACCGACGAGGCGGCCTGGATCACCGGTCAGGTCATCAACAGCGAAGGCGGCTTCCGCCGCTGGGCGTAACCCCGTTACCCCTTGCTTGACACCGATAGTTCATCGGTATATAACGGCGGTATGAGCGGTAGGGCGATGCAAGAGGCGACGTTCCTGATCCTGACCGCGCTGGCGGCAGGGTCTCAGCATGGATACGGCATTATCACCGAGGTCGGCCAGATCTCCGGCGGCCGGGTCAAGCTGCGCGCCGGGACGCTGTACACGGCGCTGGAGCGGCTGCGGGTCGACGGGATGATCGGGGTGGACCGCGAAGAGGTGGTGGAGGGCCGGCTGCGCCGGTATTACCGGCTGACCCCCGCGGGGACGGCGGTGCTGGCTGAGGAGGCGGCCCGGCTGCACGCGAACGCGGCTGCGGCGCTGCGGCGGCTGAACCCGGGACTGGCAGGGGGCGTGGCGTGAGCGAGCAGGCGGTACAGGCGACCCGATCCGCGGCGCGCTGCGGATGCGGCTATGGCCGGCTGCGGCCCGGCCGCGGGCGGTGCGGGCCGCGGTGACGTTGATGCTGACCACCCGGGACCTGCCGCATCTTTAATCTCGTTGAGTATGAGGCTGCGTGACCGTCCGCCACCCACCGCCGGACTCCGTTTCGGCCCCGGAAGAGGAGTCGGCGAGGGTCAAGGGGACCGGTTGCGGTGGGTCGGTTTGACGACAATCTGGCCGAACGGCCGTCTGACGAAACCCAGCGCATGAGAGTCGGCAGGGCACCGGCGTAGAACGTCGCTCGCCGGGCCTGGCCTGATCTGGAGGAGGGCCGGCGGCGATCGTTTAATATCGGTCAGCTGACCGATGTTTCGCGCTGCAATTTGCAGCAATACTTTTATTGCAACCAGCACCGGGCAGTTCGGTATCGTGCCTGAGCCGTTGCCCGGGAGCAGCCGCGTAGGGTGACCAGCGCTGTCCCGGATCCAGCTTATTGCGGCCTGGCAGGGGAATCCGATGAACGTGATGGCGCCGACACTGGTCCGGCTGAGCTGCTCTGGGGCCGCGTGCGCGGCCTGGGAACCCGTCGCCGCGGTTAACGACGTGGGTGAGGACCTGATGACCCGCAGGCAGGTGGCGGGCTTGTTCGGGGTGACCTCGGCGGCGGTGGCGGCGTGGGCGCGGCGCGGGCGCCTGCCCGAGGTTCGCAACGAGGCCGGGAGGCCCCGGTACCGGCGCGCGGACGTGGAGGTCCTGTTCCGCAGCGCTATGCGGCAGCGAGCGCGATGACCGCCAACCGCGCCGGGATCATCCCGCACCCGGTGACCGCAGCCCTGGTGCCCTCCGGCCTTGGCCCCGGTCCGGAGCCGGGACGTCGCCGGACGCAGGACATCACCATGACCGGGCGGTTCGACCCGTGCGCGATTCCCGATCCCGCGCTCGCGGGGACCGGGCCGCAGGTCGCGCCGGGCTCTGCCGATGAGCTGCCGGGCGGCCAGTGCACACGGTGCGGCGCGGTCGGCACGCACTACCTGACCTGCCCTGGCCTGCGGCTGCCTTCGGGTTTCCGTCTCAGCTAGGCCCTGCGGGCCGTCGTGCGCTCCGCGCCAGCCGCGGACGGGATCGACGTGGCAGCCACCGTCGTGCATCCAGCGGGTGCGAGAAGCACTGAACCATTGGTAACTATCTGTCGTTATACGATTACATATCGTGTCGAACTCGGTGAGTCGGAGCGCTGGGGGAAGCAGCTTAGACCGAAAGAGGAACCCGATGCGTGACACCTGGACCTAAGAGCCGCGTGGCTGTGTGCCCCGCCCCGGCGGCCCGGTCACACCCCCGCAACCGCTCCACTCCGATCTTTCCCTGTGCTTGCTCGGTCGGGCAAGAGAAGCACTATTCAGACAGGTCTGTTCGCATCGATTGCGGGACGGAGACCACCGGCGAACGTCGCCGTTTGACATATTGAACAGACCTGTCTACCTTATTCGTATGACCCAGCCTGCCCCGTACGCTGATCCCGCTCTCACAGGCGACAGCACGGCGCGGGAGTGGCCGTTGCATGCGAGTGAGGAGCAGCAAATGAGCGAGCGTGTGGTTCTGGTCACCGGAGCCCTGGCCGGCATCGGGCGGGCGACAGCCACGGCCTTCGCCCGTCAGGGCGCCGCCGTCGTGGTCTCCGGACGGCGCGACGAGGAAGGCAAGGCGTTCGCGGCTGAGCTCCGGGAACTGGGCGCGGAGGCCGAATACATCCGGGCCGACGTCAGCATCGAGGACGACGTCCAGGCCCTGGTCGACGGCACCGTCAAAACCTTCGGCCAGCTGGACGTCGCCGTCAACAACGCCGGCCTCACCGGCAGGCGCGGCCCGCTGGCCACCCAGACCCTGGAGGCATATAACGCCGTCTTCGACACTAACGTCCGTGGCCTGTTCTTCTGCCTCAAGCACGAGCTGCGGGTGATGACCGGACAGGGCTTCGGCAGCATCGTCAACCTCTCCTCGACCTTCGGCGAGCGGGGCGGCGCGGGAGCGGCGCTCTACAGCGCCAGCAAGCATGCGGTGAACGGCTTCACCCGGTCCGCGGCGCTCGAGGTGGCCGCCCAGGGCATCCGCGTGAACGCCGTCGCCGCGGGCCCGGTGGCCACCGGCGGCCTCGTACTCTTCGCCGGCANNCAGATCGTCGGCGTGAACGGCGGCAAGACCGCAGCCTGACCGTTTCCGCCGACCACTGAGGAGAGGGTCCATGAGCAACACGATTATCGGCCTGAGCATCGACGCGGCCGACGCGGCGGCCCTCGCGGGCTTCTGGGCCGAGGCCCTGGGCCGGCAGGTCGCCGCCGGCGCCGACGAGGGACACGCGGTGGTGACCATCGATCCGGCCGCCGTTTCGGTGCCACGCCTGGTCTTCCACCAGGTGCCCGAGGGCAAGACCGTCAAGAACCGGCTGCACCTCGACCTGGTCGCCGCCGACTGGGAGACCGAAATCGGCCGGCTGACCGATCTGGGCGCCACCCGGATCGGCGAGGTCCAGGAGAATGGCGCCCACTGGATCACCCTGGCCGACCCGGAAGGCAACGAGTTCGACCTCGTCCACGGCTGACCGTCCACCCACCAGCAGGAAGGAAGAGCAGTGACCAAGGAGATCAAAGTCCCCGACGCGAACCACCCGATCAGCATCGACGCCGGCACCGTCCGGGTCGTCGCCCGGGTGGGAGACACCGTCATCGCCGATACGAACGCCGCGCTGACCCTGCGCGAGGCCGCGTACCCGCCCGTGCACTACATCCCGCTCGACGACGTCGTCCCCGGCACGCTACGTGCCAGCACGTCGGACAGCTACTGCCCCTACAAGGGCGACGCCTCGTATTACGATGTCGTGCTGCCCGACGGGCAGGCGCTCGCGGACGCCGTCTGGACGTACCAGGCTCCCTACCCGGCGGTGGACGCCATCGCGGGACACGTGGCCTTCTACACCGACCGTGTGCAGGTCGAACTGGATGCGCAGTAACGCGCGCGGTCCAGTCTGAAGGGAACCAGCATGCCGAAGAGGGAGGTCGCCGAGCCGTCCGCGCGTGAGCGTCTGCTGGCGGCTGCCGACGAGCTTTTCTACCGGGAGGGCGTGCAGACGGTTGGGATCGACCGCATCATCGCCCACGCGGGTGTCGCCAAGGCCTCCCTCTACACGATCTTCGGGAGCAAGGAAGAGCTGGTCCGCGCCTATCTCGAGTCCCGACACGCCGGGACCAGTGAGCGGATCAGCCGGGCCCTGACGCGCTTCCGCACCCCCCGCGACCGGCTGCTCGGCGTCTTCGACGCGCAGGGCGAGCAGTTCACCAACCCCGCGTTCAACGGGTGCGCGTTCGTCATGGCCAGCGCGGAGGCCCGGCCTGGCGGTGCCGTGGAGCACGCCGCCGAAGCGTACCGGGACTGGGTGCGGACCCTGTTCACCACCTTGGCCCAGGAGGCTGGCGTAGCCGACCCCGACGCCCTGGCCCGGCAGCTCCACCTCCTGTACGACGGCGCGGGCCTGTCCGCGCGGATGGACCACGACCCCTCCGCGGCCACCACGGCCCGGGCCGCTGCCGCCGCCCTCTTCGACGCCGCCCCAAAGCTGAGCTGAACCCACCCTCTCACGACCGCTGAAGGTCGGCTCCGTAACGAAGTCCGTCGATGAGCAGCGCGACCATGCGCTGGCTATACGCGGCTCCGTCGTCAGCGACAGGCTGGCACAGATTGGCGACCGCGTGCAGGAGGTCCTCGGGGCTGATGTCGGCGCGAATCTCACCACTCGCTGTCGCGGCGTCGAGCAGTGACCCGAGGACGGGTCCGAGCCGCTGCATGAAGTAGCCGGGCAGGGCGTCGAACGCCGGATCACCCGAGTGCAGGGCGTTAGCGAGTCCTCGTTTGGTCGCGAGGAACTCGGTGTATCGCAGGAGCCACCTCGCGAGTGCTACTCCTGGTTCGTGCGCCGCGGCCAGCGCCGGGGCCGCGTCGGCGCAGGCATCGACTCCGCGCTGGAACACGGCCTTGACCAGGTCCGAGCGCTGCGGGAAGTGTCGGTACAGCGTTCCGACTCCGACACCAGCCAGATCGGCGATCTCCTTCGCGGGCGCGTCCACGCCCGACGTGCCGAAGACAGCCTTCGCCGCCTCAAGCAAGGAGTCGATGTTGCGCTGAGCGTCAGCCCGCAGCCGCCGCGGCGCCCGTTCGAGTGCCCCCCCACCCGCCGCACCGGCCACGCCGCCCGCACCCGCCGCACCGCCCGAGCTGACCCCGGTCGGCGCCGTGTTCCCCGTCACGACACTCCTCCGCTTGCTTTTCCGGAACGCCTTTCCGTATAATCCGGAAAGGCGTTCCGCTTCGGTCCAGCGTACGGCATCGGCGAGGCGATCACCACATATCGACCACAACTCCAGGAGCAACCGCATGCGATACCGTACCCTCGGCCGGACCGGCATCAAGGTCAGCCCCTACGCGCTCGGCGCCATGATGTTCGGGGCCATGGGCAACCCCGACCACGACGACTCGATCCGCATCATCCACAAAGCGCTGGACGCGGGGATCAACTTCGTGGACACCGCCGACAGGTACTCGGCCGGCGAGTCCGAAGAGATCGTGGGCCAGGCGCTCAAGGGGCGTCGCGACGACGTCGTCCTGGCGACCAAGGTGAATGGCCCGATGAGCGATGACCCCAATCAGCGCGGCAACTCACGGCGCTGGATCATGACCGAGGTCGAGAACTCGCTGCGCCGCCTGCAGACCGACCACATCGACCTCTATCAGATCCACCGGCCCGACCCCGACACCGACATCGAGGAAACGCTCTCCGCGCTCTCGGACCTGATCCACAGCGGCAAGGTCCGCGCGATCGGGTCGTCCACGATGCCCGCCTCCGACATCGTCGAAGCCCAGTGGGTGGCCGAGCGCCGCGGCCTGGAGCGGTTCCGCACCGAGCAGCCGCCCTACTCCATCCTCAACCGCGGCATCGAGGCCGAGGTGCTGCCCGTCGCCGAGCGCTACGGTATGGGCACGCTGGTCTGGAGCCCGCTCGCGAAGGGAATGCTCACCGGGCGCATCCGCAAAGGCCAGCAGACCGACCTGCGCCGCGCCACGATTTTCACGAGCTTCAGCGACGAGCCCCGACTCGACGCCGTCGAGCAGATCATCCCGCTCGCCGAAAAGGCGGGCCTGCCCATGACGCACCTGGCGATGGCGTTCGCGATCGCTCATCCCGGCGTGACCAGCGCGATCATCGGGCCGCGGACGATGGAGCAGCTTGACGACCTGCTCGCCGGAGTCGACGTCACCCTGACGGACGACATCCTCGACCGGATCGACGAGATCGTCCCGCCCGGCACCGATGTCGGCGCGCCTGACCAGGCCGCCTACCTGCCCCCGGCCATCCAGCGCCCGGACCTCCGCCGCCGACCCGTCAATGAACGCGCCGCCGCCTGACCACATAAGGAGAATCTCTCCGGTTTTCGTGGTCGATTCAGGCTTCGTGGGCGTGTCCCGCACCGGCCCCGTACCCCGAGATCGTGGTGCCACCATCCCGAGGATCGCGGGTGCATCATGGCGCCGCCATGTTCGCCTCCGCGCGCGCCNNCCACCCCGCGCCAGGACCCCGGCGGCACCAATGTTCCATCGCTGCCGCCCTGACGACACCGATGTTCCATCGGTGCTGCCCCGGCCACATGCACCGGCCGCCGGCACCGCCGCCCCGCCGCCCGGAACCGCCCTAAACGCCAGGAACCCCCGGATCGGGCAGGAACGCCGCGACGAGCTGCTGGGCGGCCAGTCCCGGAGTAAGCGTCCCGGCCCTGACCTCCGCTTCCAGGTCGGGGGTCATCGCGCGCAGCTCGCGGCTGTCGCGCAGGCGATCCAGGAGCTGGTCCCGCACCAGTGACCACATCCAGCTGACCCGCTGGTCGCGCCGCCGGCGGTCCAGCTCGCCGCTGTCGCGGAGCATCCGCTCGTGGTTGTCGACCAGGTCCCACACTTCGGCCAGGCCGTCGCCGGTGATGGCGCTGCAGGTGACGACCGGGGTGGCCCATCCGTCCTCGGGTCGGCCGAGCAGGCGCAGCGCTCCGGCCAGCTCGCGGGCGGCCCGGCGGGCCTCGGCGGCGTGCGGGCCGTCAGCCTTGTTCACGGCCACGATGTCGGCCAGCTCCAGGACGCCTTTCTTGATCCCCTGCAGCTGATCGCCGGTGCGGGCCAGCGCGAGGAGCAGGAAGGTGTCGGTCATCTCGGCCACGAGGGTCTCGGACTGGCCCACGCCGACCGTCTCGACCAGCAGGATGTCGTAGCCGGCCGCGGCCATGACGACCAGTGATTCCCGGGTCGCCCGGGCCACGCCGCCGAGCGTGCCGGCCGTGGGTGACGGCCGCACGAACGCATCGGGGTCGGTGGCGAGCCTGGTCATGCGAGTCTTGTCGCCCAGGATGCTGCCGCCGCTGCGCGTGGACGACGGGTCGACGGCCAGCACGGCCACGCGATGGCCGCGGTCGATGAGCATGCCGCCGAGCACGTCGATGAAGGTCGACTTGCCCACGCCGGGAACGCCGGTAACGCCGACCCGCCGGGCCTGGTCCGCATAAGGCAGCAGCCGGTTCAGCACGTGCTGGGCCAGGACCCGGTGGTCGGGGCGGCTCGACTCCACCAGCGTGATGGCGCGCGCGATGCCCGCCCGGGATCCGGCCAGGACCGGATCCGCGTAGCGGGCAACATCCGGCGGGTCCNNCACGGGAGGCACGGGAGGCCACATTAACGGCCCAGCCCGGTCACGGTGCCGAACCGTGCCGGGCGGCCAGTTCGGTCAGCAGCTCATAGGCCGCATCGGGGATGACGGTACCCGGCGAGAAGATCGCGGCCGCGCCGGCCGCGCGCAGCTCGTCGAAGTCCTGGGGCGGGATGACGCCGCCCACCACCACCATGATGTCGCCACGATCCGCACTGGCCAGGGCGGCCTTCAGCGCTGGCACGAGGGTCAGGTGGCCGGCGGCCAGGGTGGAGACCCCGACGATATGGACGTCAGCCTCGATGGCCTGGCGGGCCACCTCCTCCGGCGTCTGGAACAGCGCCCCGACGTCCACGTCGAAGCCTAGATCGGCGAACGCGCTGGCGATGACCTTCTGGCCGCGGTCATGGCCGTCCTGCCCCATCTTGGCCACCAGGATCCGCGGCCGGCGCCCCTCGGCTCGTTCGAAGGCCGCGGCCGCGGCGCGGACCCGCTCAATTCCGGCCGTGCTGCCGGACTCTTCTCGGTACACGCCGCTGATCGTACGGATGTGCCCGGTGTACCGCCCGAACACCTTCTCCATGGCGTCGGAGATCTCGCCCACCGTGGCCTTCGCACGGGCCGCGTCAATGGCCANNGAGCCGGAGCCAGGCCGGGGCGGCCGGGCCGCGGCGGCGGTCAGCCGGTCGAGCGCGGCCTGGCACGCGACAGGGTCACGTTCGGAGCGAAGCCGGCGGAGCTTGTCGAGCTGCTGGGCGCGCACGGCCTGGTTGTCAATCTTGAGCACTTCGATGTCATTGTCGCCGGTGACCCGGTACTTGTTGACGCCGATGACCGGCTGCCGGCCGGAGTCGATCCGGGCCTGGGTACGGGCCGCGGCCTCCTCGACGCGCATCTTGGGGAGGCCCTCTTCGATGGCGCGCGCCATCCCGCCGGCCGCCTCGACCTCCTCGATACGACTCCAGGCCCGGCGGGCGAGCTCGTAGGTGAGCCGCTCGACGTAGGCGCTCCCGCCCCAGGGGTCGATCACCCGGCAGGTGCCCGATTCCTGCTGGAGCAGCAGCTGAGTGTTGCGGGCGATCCGCGCCGAGAAGTCCGTCGGCAGCGCGAGGGCCTCGTCCAGGGCGTTGGTGTGCAGGGACTGGGTGAGGCCCTGGGTCGCGGCCATCGCCTCGATGCAGGTCCGGGCCACGTTGTTGAAAACGTCCTGGGCCGTCAGCGACCAGCCCGACGTCTGGCAGTGGGTCCGCAGCGACAGCGACTTGGGGTTCTTGGGCTCGAACTGCCGGACCAGCTTGGCCCACAGCAGCCGGCCGGCGCGCAGCTTGGCCACCTCCATGAAGAAGTTCATGCCGATCGCCCAGAAGAACGACAGCCGGGGTGCGAACGCGTCGATGTCCAAGCCCGACCCCAGGCCGGCCCGCAGGTACTCCACGCCGTCGGCCAGCGTGTAGGCCAGCTCCAGGTCGGCCGTGGCCCCGGCCTCCTGGAGGTGGTAGCCCGAGATCGAGATCGAGTTGAACTTCGGCATCCGGCGGGAGGTGAACCCGATGATGTCGGAGACGATCCGCATCGACGGGCCGGGCGGGTAGATGTAGGTGTTGCGGACCATGAACTCCTTGAGGATGTCGTTCTGGATGGTCCCGGCCAGCTGCTCGCTGGCCACGCCCTGCTCCTCGGCGGCCACGACGTACAGGGCCAGCACCGGCAGCACGGCGCCGTTCATGGTCATGGACACGCTCATCTGGTCCAGCGGGATCCCGTCGAACAGCTGCCGCATGTCATAGATCGAGTCGATCGCGACGCCGGCCATCCCGACGTCGCCGCTCACCCGCGGGTGATCNNCTGTCGTAGCCGCGGTGGGTCGGCAGGTCGAACGCGACCGACAGGCCCTTCTGCCCGGCGGCGAGGTTGCGCCGGTAGAACGCGTTGGATTCCTCGGCCGTGGAGAACCCGGCGTACTGGCGGATCGTCCAGGGCTGGTTCACGTACATCGTCGGGTACGGCCCGCGCAGGTAGGGGACCAGGCCGGGATAGGTGGCCAGGAAATCCAGCCCGTCCAGATCCGCCCCGGTATACAGCGGCTTCACGAGTATGCCTTCGGGCGTCGCCCATCCCGGCCCGTCACCATCCTGACCGGCCAGCGCCTCCCGCCATCGTTTCTCACCGTGCGGGTCGGCCGGCAGCTCGCCGAGCCCGACCTCGGCGAAATCCGGGACCTGCCAGCCGTCGGCCATCACGCCACCCCCAGCGCGGTCAGCATCCGGTCCCCGAACGCCACTACGTCCACGCCATCCGCGACCACCTCGTCCGCCGCCACGGCAAAAGACGCCCCCTGCCCCCGCACCCGCTCCACCGCCGCCCCGACCTCGCCCGGGTCACCGCACACAATCACCGCTCCCGGCACCAGACCATCAGCGGTGACCGTAGCGATGCCGACCGGTGCCAGGAGGGCGGTAACTCGCCGCGCCGAAGCCGCAGTTCCCCGGGAGGCATCGAGCAACACGAGGGTGACCGTGGGCGGTGACCCAGTCGCCCGCGCGTAGGCGTCCGCTCGGTCCCGTAGTTCCTCATGCCACTGCGCCCACCGGATGCGCGGCAGCCCCCCGGCCCGATCGGGCAGCTGATCGAGCGGCCGGTCCAGCAGGACCTCGCCGACCAGGGGAAATTCGGTGACCCCGGTGATGGCCTCCCGGCGCCGGGCCAGGGCGTCCCGCCGGACCTGGCGGCTGGCCGCGAGCTGGCCGGCGATGAGCCCGCTGTCCAGCGCGGCGCGCAGGCCGCCGGCCCGCTCGATGTCCTGGAAGGTGGCCCAGGCGCGGGCGGCCAGCTGCTCGGTGAGGTCCTCGACGTACCAGGACCCGCCCGCCGCGTCGATGACGCGGGTGACGTGGGATTCCTCGGCGAGCACGGCGTGGGTGTTCCGGGCCACCC
>PLIQ01000016.1 GCA_003140115.1 Actinomycetota bacterium
CGATCGGCACCGCGGCCATGATCGCCACCAGCACGTACAGCAGACCCAGCCGCGGACCGCCCCGGACGAACAGCGCCTTGTTGAACACCGCCTGGATCAGCAGCGGGTTGACGATGCCCACCGTGGAGGTCACCACGATCAGGGCGACGACGAACACCACCTGCGGCCGGTACGGCCGGAACAGCGGGAACACCCGCTTGGCGGTGTCCCGCCCCACGTGGGCCGGCGGATCCGCGCCGCTCGGTACTTCGCGAAACATGACGGTCGGCCTCCCGCGATCAGCCCCCAGTACCGCCCGCAGTACCGCCCAGAGGCCGCAACTCCCCGCGGACCACCGCGCCGCCGGACACCTGAACCAGCACGAACGAACTGAACCCGGCCGCTTCCAGCCGCTTCAGCTGCGCCCCGAACTTCCCGCTCCGCCGCACCGTCTCCACCACGCGTCCGACCCCAGGAACCGAGCGCAACTCCCGCGCCACCTCGAGCGCGTCCGCCACCGGCACGTCCGCCTCGGTCAGCACCGCCACCGCGTCCCGCGACCGCTCAGCAGCCAGCAGGTCCACGATCCGCTCGAACCCCAGGGAGAACCCGCAGGCCGGCACGTCGTGCCCGAGCGACTTCCCGATCAGCTTGTCGTACCGCCCGCCGCCCGCCAGCGACCAGCTCACGCCCTCCTTGACGATCTCGAACACCTGCCCGGTGTAGTACCCCATCCCGCGCACCAGGGTCGGGTCGAACTCCCAGGTCAGTTCCCGCGACCCAGCCAGCCGGTCGAGACAGGCCGCGACCACCACCAGGTCGTCGATCACCGGCGCGGCCAGCCCCGGCACCGCGTCGGCCAGCGCGCCCGCCAGCTTGTCCGCGGGCAGCCCCTCCAGCCCCCGGACCTTCTCCTCGACGCTGGCCACCTGACCGGCGGAAAGCCCCAGTTCAGTGAGCTCCAGCCGCACCCCGTCCCAGCCGATCTTGTCCAGCTTGTCCAGCGTGATAAAGAAGGCGCCCTGCACCTGCGCGGGGATCCCGGTGTCCGAAGCCAGCGCCGACCAGAACCGCCGGTCCGACAGCCGCACCGTCGTACCGGTCAGCCCGATGGCGGCCAGCGCCTCGCTGGTCGCCTCGATCAGCTCGGCCTCGGCCAGCACGGAGGCCTCGCCGATCATGTCGATGTCGCACTGGTAGAACTGCCGGTAGCGGCCCTTCTGCGGCCGCTCCGCCCGCCACACCGGCCCCACCTGCAACGACCGGAACGGCGTCGGCAGCGCCGCGTGATGCTGACCGTAGAACCTGGTCAGCGGCACGGTCAGGTCGTAGCGCAGGCCCAGGTCCACCAGCCCCCGCAACGGGGTGTCAGCCGCGACGAACGGCGGCAGCCCCCGCCGCAGCACCTCGTAGACGAGCTTCTCGTTGTCGGCGCCCTCCCCGCTCTGCAGCCGGTTGATGTCCTCCAGCGCCGGCGTCTCGATCCGCTGGTACCCGAACCGCCGGTAGACCGCCACGATCGACTCGAGCACCTGGTCACGGACCGCGACGTCAGCGGGCAGCAAATCCCGCATCCCCCGGGCCGGACTGTTGTCGATCTTCATGGCACCTTCTTTCTCAAACCCTTTTTATCCGAACGGCCGTGGTGCGCGCCCTCGGGCCACCACCAGCGCTCCCACCTGGAAACCCAGCACCACCACCATCAGCGCGGGCATCAGCACGTCCCGCACCCCGGGCACCCAGTCCGCGGCCAGGCTGCTCGCGCTGACCCCGCCCAGGACCCCGTACACCACCGCGCCAGCCACGGGCCAGATGACCAGCCCCGCGCGCTTGGAGACCAGCAAGACGTGCTCGTGGGAGCCGAGGTGAACGGGGATACGGGCGTCCCGGGGCAGGATGACGCCGCCGTACCCCGACGTCGCGATCATCACCGCCAGCAGGACGCCGCCCACCGCCAGCGCCGCGACCATCCTGCTACCGTAAGCGCCGCACCCAAGTCGAGCAACCGGAGCGAAGTCTAAGCTGGCCCGATGCCGAACTCCCTGACCTCGCCGCCCGTCCGCCCCCTACTCGACCGGCTGTTTGAAGCCGCGGACTCCGACGACGTGCACCGGGCCGCCGTCCGCGAGCGCCATCCGGACGGCATGGCCCGGATGTCCGCGCGCGACCAGGCCGACGCCTACGCCGAGCTGTACATCCCGGTCTCGCCCGAAGGCGGCCGGCTCCTCTACACCCTGGTCCGCGCGAGCCGCCCGGCCACGGTGGTCGAGTTCGGCACGTCGTTCGGCATCTCGACCATTCACCTGGCCGCCGGCGTCCGCGACAACGGCACCGGCCGCGTGGTCAGCACCGAGCTCAACGCGGCCAAGGTGGCCCAGGCCGGGGCGAACCTGGCCGAAGCCGGCCTGGCCGACCTGGTCACGATCCTGGCGGGCGACGCGCGGGAGACCCTGGCCAGCCTGCCCGGCCCGGTCGGGTTCGTCCTGCTGGACGGCTGGAAGGACCTCTACCTCCCCGTCCTGCGCCTGCTCGAGCCCCGGCTGGCCCCCGGCGCCCTGGTGGTAGCCGACGACACCGTGTCGATGGCCGATCGGATGGCCGACTACCTGTCCTACGTCCGCGACCCGGCGCACGGCTACCTGTCCGTCAGCTTCCCCGAATCCGACGGCCTGGAAATCACCTGCCGGCTCTGACCAGACCAGCCTCGGCGCCGGTAGCCTGAGGGACCGTGACGAACGGCCATCAGCTTCGCCTTTACAACTCGCTCGGCCGGCGCGTGGAGGACTTCATCCCGTCCGGCGACG
>PLIQ01000551.1 GCA_003140115.1 Actinomycetota bacterium
GTGACCCTGTCGGTGGGCGAGCACGTGCGGCTGCCGCGGACCTACCGCGGCCGCGACGTGCTGTGGTGGATGGACGCGTCGGGCGTGTGGGACCAGCGCTACGACGAGGTCGAGGACCTCACCCGGGCCCGGCGGCTGCCCTCACCCCAGCTCGTCGGGACGCCGGAGCGGGCGACGCTCGACCTCAACGCGCTCACCTCGATGGGCGTCGAGCTGGTGGGCCGCTGGGGGATGGTACGTGACGGCCGCGCGCTGTTCTCCGGCGGCCTGCGCAACATGTTCTCGCTCGCGGACCTCAAGATGCGGCGGCTGCTGGACACGTTCGACGAGTGGGCCCGGGCCAGCGGGCGCGACGCGGAGGTCGACCCGCCCGAGCGCTTCGCGCCGACGCGCGTGCCCCCTTCGACGCGGTTGCAGCTTGACCTGGGCAGCGGCGAGATCCGTTCGATCGTGTGGGCGACGGGTTTCCGCCCCGACTACGGCTGGCTCGACGTGCCCGTGACCGACGAAAAGGGCCAGCTGCGCCACGAGGGCGGGGTGGTCGACAGCCCGGGACTGTACGCGCTGGGGCTGCCCGTGCTGCGGCGGCGCAAGTCGACGTTCATCTACGGNNATCGAGGACGACGCGCGCGAGGTGACCGATCACCTCGCGCGGCACCTGGCCGGTAGTTAGGGACGGCGGCGCCATTCCTCGGCGAGCAGCTGGTAGGAGCGGACCCGGTCGGCGTGGTCGTGGGTAATGGTGGTGATGATGAGCTCGTCGGCGCCGGTGGCGTCCTGGAGCTGCTCAAGCTGAGCGGCGACCTGGGCCGGCGAGCCGACGAACTGGGTGTCTACCCGGTCGGCGACCAGCGCCCGGTCGGCGGGGTCCCAGACGTAGGCCCGGGCCTGCTCGGGGGTCGGGAAGTTGATCGCGCCCTCGCCGGAGCGGATGCTGCGGACCCACAGGCCGTAGCCGGTGGCGAGTTCGCGGGCGGTGGCCTCATCCTCGGCGACCACGACGTCGGCGGAGACGCTGACGTAGGGCCGGTCCAGGTCGGCGGAGGGCCGGAACGCGGCCCGGTACCCGTCGGCGGCCTCGATCACGGTCGCCGGGCTGACGTGGTAGTTGGCCGCGAACCGCAGCCCGTTCGCGCCGGCCACCTCGGCGCTCTCGCCGCCGCTGCTGCCGAGGATCCACACCTGGACGTCGGCGTCCTCGCCCGGGATGACGTGCGCCTCGACGCCGTCCGCGGACCGGTAGGTGCCGCGGAGCAGGGCCAGGATGTCGCCGACCTGCTCGGTGTAGTCCTGGGGCTGCGCGCCCGGCAACTGGAGCAGCGTCTTCTGCAACTTGAACCGCGGCGTGCCCAGGAGGTGCGCGGGGGAGAACCGGGGCGGGATCAACAGGCCGTTCGGCGCATTGGTGTTCTCGTTGCGGGGCGGGCCGGTGAGGGCGGGTTCGGTCGACCGGGGCCGGCCACCGGAGCGGCCCAGGCCCAGGTCGAGGCGGCCGGGATGCAGGGCATCGATGAGGCCGAACTCCTCGACCGTGGACAGGGCGGTGCGGTGCCCCATCTGGACCGCACCGGATCCGATCCGGATCCTCGAGGTCGCGGCGGCGGTCAGGGCCAGGACGACGGCCGGGGAGGTCCCGGCGACGCCGGGATTGAGGTGGTGCTCGGCGAACCAGTACCNNGTCATATCGTCTCCGTTACGCTGCCGAGCCGGTGGCGGGGGGTCGATGGGTCCAGGCCCAGGTGCTCGCGCAGCGTGCTGCCCTTATAGTCCGAGCGGAACACCCCGCGTTCCTGCAGCAGCGGCACGACCGTGTCGGCGAACTCGTCGAGCCCGCCCGGCGTGATGTGCGGCACCAGGATGAAGCCGTCGCTGGCGTCGGCCTGCACCAGGTCGTTGATGGCGCCGGCGATGGTGGCCGGGGACCCGACGAACGTCTGGCGCCCGGTGACTTCGATGATCAGCTCGCGGATGGACAGCTGCTGCGCCGCCGCCTTGGCCCGCCACTGCGCCGCGGTGGCCAGCGGGTCCCGGTACATCCGCACGCTTGCCCGGCCACGGGCGATGGTGTGCTCACCGGGGTCGGGGTCGACGTCGGGCAGCGGTCCGTCCGGGTCGTAGCCGGACAGGTCCCGGTTCCACAGCTGCTCCAGGAACGCGATCGCGGTCGGCCCGCTGACCTGCTGGCGGCGCACTTCGGCGGCCAGCTCGGCAGCCTGGGCGTCGGTATCGCCGAGCACGAAGGTCGCGGCCGGCAAGATGAGCAGCTGGTCCGGCGTCCGGCCGTACTTGGCCAGGCGGCCCTTGACGTCGGCGTAGAACGCCTGGCCTTCGGCCAGCTTGCCGTGCCGGCTGAAGATCGCGTCCGCGCTGGAGGCGGCGAACTCGCGGCCCTCCTCGGAGTCGCCGGCCTGGAAGATGACCGGCCGTCCCTGCGGGCTGCGCGGCACGTTGAACTGCCCGCTGATCTCGAAGTGGGCGTCGGAGTGCGCGAACCGGCCGGGCTTGGGGCGGGTGAGAAACACCCCGGACGCCTTGTCCGCGATGATCTCGTCGCCGTCCCAGGAGTCGAACAGCTCCCAGGTCGTCTGCAGGAACGTCCGGGCCCGGTCGTACCGGGCATCTTGGGGCAGGAAGCCGCCGCGCCGGAAGTTCTCGCCGGTGAACGCGTCCCAGGACGTCACCACGTTCCAGGCGGCCCGGCCGCCGGAGAGGTGATCGAGGCTGGCGAACTGGCGGGCCACCTCGTACGGCTCGTTGAAGGTCGAGTTGATCGTGCCCGCCAGGCCCAGGCGGTCGGTGACCGCCGCGAGCGCGGCCAGGACGGTGAAGGTGTCCGGGCGCCCGACCACGTCCAGATCGTAGATCTGGCCGCTCTGCTCGCGCAGCCGCAGGCCCTCGGCGAGGAACAAGAAGTCGAACTTGGCCCGCTCGGCGGTGCGGGCCAGGTGCGCGAAGGAGCTGAACTCGATGTGGCTGCCGGACCGCGGGTCGCTCCACACCGTGGTGTTGTTCACGCCGGGGAAGTGCGCCGCGAGATGAATCTGCTTGGTCATGGTCAGTTGCTCCCGCTGAGTTGCTTGTCACCGGGTTGCTTGTCACCGGCGGCGTAGCGGCTGGCGGGCCGGCCCAGACCCAGGCGCCCGCGCAGCGTGCCGGCCTGGTAGCTGGTGCGGAACGCGCCGCGCCGCTGCAGTTCGGGCACCAGCTCCCTGGTGATCGCCTCCAGGTCGCCGGGGATACCGCCGGGCCGCAGCCGGAAGCCGGACAGGCCGGCCTGCTGCCATTCGATCAGCAGGCTGGCCAGCTGCGCGGGCGTGCCGGTGAAGACCGTCGCGTCGCTGGTGTACACGTACCCGGCGAGCTCATCGAGCCGCGCCTTGCGGTCGGCCGCCGCGGCCACGCTCGGGCCGAGAAACACGACCAGGTCGCCGAGGAGAATCGGGTCATGAGCACGGCTGACGGCGCGGATCCCGGCCACGATCTGGGCGGCATGGCCGGCGTCGCCCGGCGTCACGAAACCGATATCGGCCACCGACCCGATCAGAGCGTAGGCCGGGTCTCCGTGCGCCAGGGCGGCAACCACCGGCTGGCCCTGCGGCGGCCGGGGCGTGATCGACGGGCCCTTGACGCTGAAGTAGTCACCGGAGAAGTCGATGTAGTGCAGCTTGCCGCGGTCGACGAACCGGCCGCTGGCGACGTCGCGGATCTCGGCGTCGTCCTCCCAGCTGTCCCACAGCCGCCGGATCACCTCGACGTAGTCGGCCGCTTCGTCGAACAGCCCGGTCACCAGTTGCCGGGCCGCCGGATCGTCCCGGTCCGCCAGCGCGATCCGCGGGAACACCCGCCGGCCGAAGTGAGCGGCCTCATCCGGGCTGGCCGAGACCCGCACCCGGACGCCGGCCCGGCCGTTGCTGACGTAGTCGAGGGTCGCGATGGCCTTGGAGATGTGGAACGGCTCGGTGTGCGTCACGACCACGGTCGGTATCAGCCCGATGTGCCTGGTCAGCGGGGCCGCCCGGGCCGCGATGAGCACCGCGTCCAGGCGCCCGGCGACCCGGTCGGTCCGGGTGGACTGCAGGGTGAAGCCGTCTTCGATGGTGACGAAGTCGAGCAGGCCTCGTTCGGCCTCGGCGACGACATCGGTCCAGTAGCGGCCGGTGAACAGCTCGGCTGGACGCGCGCGCGGCTCGCGCCACGCGGCGGGATGCCAGCCCGCGCCGTCGAGCGCAACGGACAGGTGCATGGGAGGTCACTCCGTTCCGTGCGAGTGGAACCACGGCCGTTCCGAAAAAAGTCGGCTATCGAGATCGGGGTACTAGAGATAAGGAGGGGATCCGCGGTCCTATTCCGGTTCCGGCCCGCGTCCGGCGGGCGCGGCCCGGATAAGATGTACATTAAATCAATCTGAAAAATGGGGTTTGGTACTCTTTTTTGCCCGAACGACCCGTGGTGTCACCCCAGCGCCCGCTCATCGCCATCCGGAGGTCGACGTCATGCGAATCGCCGTGGTCACCGGCAATCCGAAGCCNNAGCGAGCACGCGCCGAGCCTGTTCGACCCGGCGGCGGCCGAGCTGTCCCGGCTGACCGCGGAGGTCGCGGCCGCCGACATCGCCATCTTCGCCTCGCCCACCTACAAGGCCTCCTACACCGGCATGCTGAAGGCGTTCCTGGACCGGTACGGCAGCAACGGCCTGGCCGGAACGATCGCGGTGCCGGTCATGACCGGCGGCTGGGCCGGTCACACCCTCGCGGTCGAGGTTCACCTGCGCCCGGTGCTGGTCGAGCTGGGCGCGACGGTTCCCGCCCGCGGCCTGTACGTCACCGAGCCCGAGCTTCCCGAACTCGACGCCGTGGTGGCCAGGTGGGCCGCCACCGCCATCCCCCTCATCCGCGGCGCGCTGGCCGTTCATGAAGCCAACGAGGTATAGCCGCCTCGGAAATACACCAGCGGCCCGGCCGGGCTGCCGCCGGTCTCGACGTGACGCACCCGGCCGACGACGATCTCGTGGTCGCCGCCCGGCAGGCGGTGCTCGACCGTGCATTCCATGACGGCGAGCACATCCTCCAGCCGGGGGCTCCCGGTGACCCCGTGCCGGTGCCGCACCCCGTCCCAGGCCGCGGCCAGCCCGCGGCGGGCGAAGTTCGCCGACAGCTGCCGCTGGGTCGCCGCGAGCACGTTCACCACGAACGCGCCGTGCCCGCGGATCGCCCGCAGCGTCACGCTGTCCAGGTCGAAGCAGGCCAGGACCAGCGGCGGGTCCAGCGACAGCGAGGTAACCGCGCTGGCCGTGGTGCCCACCGGCCTGCCGTCGGCGCCGATCGAGGTGATCACGGTGACGCCGGTCGCGAACTGGCCCATGGCGTGCCGGAACTCGGCAGCCGAGACCTCCGTACCGGGAACCCCGTCAACTGCGACCACCTCTTCACACTGCTATCCCGCGCTCGAATAGTCAAGTATTACGATCTAATTAGTAGATTTAGCGCATGGGGCTGGCGGGGTCGGCTGGCTTTGCTGATCAGCTGGTCGTGCGGGTTAGCTGGGCGTGCGGGTTAGCTGGGCGGGAGGTTTCCGTCGACGAGGGCGCTCCATCCGGCCGGGCGGGTGCTGACGTCCTCGCAGCGCTGCTGAAGCCGGTGCAGTGACTCGCTGTCGCCAAGCCGGAAGGCCGCCTCGACGCGGGCGCTGTCCTGGACCTCGGGAAGGTCCAGCACCGCGTCGACCAGGCTCGCGCGGCGCCCGGGGGCGATGTGTCCCGGCTCGGCGTGCAACGACACCCGGGCGGTGCCGCCAGATCCTTCCGAGGTGGTCACCTCGGCGGTCGCGACGGTGCGGTCATCATCGCTCACCTCGACGTGCTGACTTAGATCGGGCCCGGCCATGCGATGCCTCCAGTTGCGGATTCTTGGAACGGACCGGGGCGCTGACTGCTCGCCAGTACTCATGGGCGGCTCACCCTCCGGTCCGGGCCTTGCCCAGGGCGTGCCGGATGGTGTGCCGCAGCCGGGTGATCCGCGCGGGTCCCACGGCGGTCATCGCCAGGGCGCCCGCGATGGCGGCCAGCAGCAGAGCCGCGGCCAGCGGCAGGACAAGGTGAACGCCCAGGAAGCTGATGTTCGCGGCGTGCGCGTTCTGGACGATGAAGATCACGGCCACGACGAGGGCCACGGAGCCCGCGATCAGCGCGGTGCGCGTCCCGCTGGTCCGGGTCCGCGGCTGCCCGCGGCCGGGTGGCTGCGGCGCGGGCGGGGCTGGGGGCGGCGCGGAGCCGTTGACGGAGGGGGGAATCGTGATGGTCGGGCCGTGTGGCGCGGCTGGTTCGGTCATGGCGTTACTTCCTTGAGAAGCGGGACCGGCTCGCGCAGGCCTGGGCGGGTCTCCTTGCGGGCCGGTCCCGGTGGATCAGTGCCTGCGCAGGAACAGGAAGACAAGCACGATGATCACGATGATCACGATGACTCCGAAGCTGAT
>PLIQ01000221.1 GCA_003140115.1 Actinomycetota bacterium
GTGATGGCCGGCGGCCTGCTTACCCGCTACGTCGGCTGGCAGTACATCTTCTTCCTCAACGTCCCGATCGGAGCGGCGGCGCTGCTGCTCGCCCCGCGCCTCGTGCCGGAAAGCCGGCTCGCCACGGCCCGCCGGCGCTTCGACCCGTTCGGCGCGGTCGCCGTGACCGGCGGCCTGTCCCTGCTCGTCTATGCGATCTCGACCGCCCCCCAGGTCGGGTGGGGTACGGCCAGGACGGTGACGCTGCTCGCGACCTCGGCCGTCCTGCTTGCCGCCTTCGTGGTCATGCAGACGCGCGTGGAGGCGCCGCTGATGCCGCTGCGGATTTTTCAGAACAAGACGCTGGCGGGCGCGAACGCGGTCGGCGTGCTGCTCGGCGGTAGCTTCTTCGCGTACATCTTCATCGGCACCCTGTACCTGCAGCAGGTGCTCGGCTACTCGCCGGTGAAGGCCGGGCTCGCCTGGCTGGAGATGGCGCTGGCCTCGGTCGCCTTCGCCGGCCTGTCGCAGGCGCTGGTCACCCGCGGCTTGGCCAAGCTCGTGATGGCGGCCGGAATGGCCATGATCGGCGGCGGCATCTTGTGGTCAACCACGGTGCCCGTGCACGGCCACTTCTTGACCAGCCTGGCCGGGCCGTTCTTCGTCGTCGGAGTCGGCACCGCCTTTGCCTTCATCCCAGTCTCGATCGCCGCCCTGGCTGGGGTCGCCGAGCGCGAGTCCGGCCTGGCCTCCGGGCTCATCAACACCTCCGAGCAGCTTGGCGGGGCGATCGGTATCGCCATAGCGTCCACGATCGCCGCCACCCACGCCAGCACCCTGCTGCGCCAGGGCGCCGCACCAGCCGCCGCACTCACCAGCGGCTTCCAGTTGGCCTTCTGGGCGTGCGGCGCCATCGGCCTGGCCGCGGTCCCGGTGACTTACCTCCTGGTCCGCCGCAACGAGCTAGCCACGGCGGTGGCCCGCACCTCCCAGAAGCCTCAACCAGCACCTGCCGACGTCTAACCAAGCGTCAACGTCTGATCCAGCTAGTGGTCTCCCTGCCGGTGGTGACCGGGCCGCGGCTAGCCTGTCAGGGTCGCGGCGACACAGCGACGACACCTGGAGGACCGATGACACTGGATCTCTTCGCTGGCATCCCGGTCACCGGCTACGCCGCGGCGTTGCCATGGTACGAGCGGTTCTTCGGCGGCCGCCCCTCGTTCCTGCCGAACGACACCGAGGCGGTGTGGGAGGTGGCCGAGCACCGCTATATCTATATCGTGCAGGACCCCGGACGGGCGGGGAACGCCCTGGTGCTGTCGTTCGTCGACGACCTCGACGACCGGGTGGCCAAGATCGCCCAGCGGGGCATCGAGCCCGCCAAGCGCGAGACCCTCGACAGCGGCGTGACCAAGGTGATCTACCGAGACGCAGACGGCAACGAGATCAGCTTCGGCGGCGCCCTGGGCTGACGACAACCCCCCGGCGCCGGCCCCGACTCGGGCACGGTGAGGTGCCGGTGACGACCTCGACGTCCGCTGGCAGCATCGCCGCGGCCTCGGAGCGACGCGTGAGGACCCGGACCGGCACGCCCGCGTCGACGAGAAGGCCGACGACGGCGCTCCCGACCCGGCCGGTGCCTCCGGTGACGAGTACCGGAGGCACGTGCGTTCGTGTCATGACGACCTCGATGTCGTCCATGGCAGGCAGCACATGGTGTGAATCCTGCCATCTTCCAGGACTCCTGCGGCGGCTTCGACCGCACCCGCTCGGCGCCGTCCTGGTGCCCCGCGCCTTCCCCGTCTGCCTCACCGCCCGCTCCAGCTCAGCCCGCGACACTCTGACCTGCGCTGGTCAGGACGAGGGCGTATGCTCCGCGCCATGACCGTGGACGTGACCGTGAAGACCGTCGAACCGACGCCGACAGCAGTGGTCGTGGCGGCGACCACGTGGGCGGAGTTCCCGGCGATCTGGGGGCCGATGCTCGACGAGGTGTGGAGCTTTCTTCGCGGCGGCGCTCCGGCCGGGCTCTACCAGCAGGGGCACAACATCATGCTGTACAAGGACGATGTCCCCAACGTCGAAGTCGGCGTTCAGGTAACCGGCTCCTTCGATCCCGCCGGCGATGTTGTCGGGTCAACGCTCCCGGGCGGCCTCGTCGCCACCGCTACCCACGCCGGCCCGATCGCCGCGATCGGCGACACTCATCAGGCCGTGTGCGACTGGAGTAAGGCAAACGGTTACCGCCTGGCTGGCCCTCGCTGGGAGATCTACGGCGACCCCGACCCATCAAGCGGCCATTTCGACGTCCAGGTGTTCTGGTCGCTAGTGGCACCGTAACCAGGACGTTTCCCGGGAGCCGGATGGCACGGTCTCGATGACTGCGTGGGCGGGCACGCGCGTGGGCGCCCCTGCCAGGGGCGCCCACGTGGCGTTTGGCTGGTTGCTACAGCAGGCTGGAGATGGCGGGGCCGGTGGCCGTCAGCATCCCGAGGCCTGTGTTCTGGCCGGTGCCATTGGGGGCCACCCATAGCAGGCCGGTGTTGGCCTGGAAGGCGGCCTCGTACCCGTCGCCGGGCAGGGCGGTGATCGCTGGGCTGGTGGCTGTTTTCATGCCCAGGCCTAGGTCGTGCCCGGCGCCGTTCTGGACCACCCACAGGTGGCCGGTGTTGGCCTGGAAGGCGGCCTCATACCCGCCCAGCTCCAGCCCAGCGATCGCCGGGCTGGTGGCTGTTTTCATGCCCAGGCCCAGGTCCTGGC
>PLIQ01000577.1 GCA_003140115.1 Actinomycetota bacterium
CAGCGGCACGGCGGTACCCGGTACGCCACCCGCGCGCAGCTGGTCATGGAAGAGCGCATGCTCACGCAAGCACGCGCGAGCGGCGCGCCGCGCCTGGCCCGCGCGCAAGCCGGCCGCGCAACGGACACGCACGCGCCGCGCACGCAAACGGGGCTGCGCGAAGACCAGGCCGCCGCCGCGCTGTCGGTCCTGACCGATGGCAAGCGCGTCTCCGTTATCAATGCGCCGGCCGGGTCCGGCCCGGTCGAGGCCGGTCAGCGGCCGCTGCTGCTGGTCGATGAGGCCTCCACGATGCCCGGCCCGGACCTGGCCGACCTGATCGCCTACGCCCAGGCCCGCGATGGAAAGCTCATCCTGGCCGGCGATACCAGCCAGCTGCAGGCGGTCGAGAACGGCGGCGGCATGTCCCTGCTCGCTGACGCCCTCGGCTACGCCCGGCTCGCCGAGCCGACCCGGTTCCGCGCCGCCTGGGAACAGGCGGCCAGCCTGCGGCTGCGCGACGGCGACGCCACCGTGCTGGCCGACTACCACCAGCACGGCCGCATCCACGGCGGAGACCCCGAGCAGATGATGGACGCCGCCATGGCCGCCTACGTCGCCCTCACCTCTGACGGCACCGACACCCTGCTCATGGCCGCCGAGCATGCCCTGCGCCGCGAGCTGTCCCGCCGCATCCGCGACGACCTCATCGCCCTGGGCATCGTCCAGCCCGGGCCCGCAGTCCGCATCGCCGACGGCGCCACCGCCAGCCCCGGCGACCTGATCACCGCCACCCGCAACGGCCACACCCTCGAAGCCGGACAACCCGGCCGCACGCTGGCCAACGGGGACCTGCTGCGCATCGAGGCCGTCACCGGCGCAGGCCTGGTCGTGCGCCGCGCCCTGGACGCCGACCCGGCCACCGGGCGCCGCCGGTGGACCGACCGCACTTTCCTGTACCAACATTTCAGCGACGCCGAACTGGGGTACGCGGTCACCGATCATGTCGCCCAGGGCCGCACCGTACACACCGGCCTGGCGGTGATCACCGGGACCGAGGACCGCCAGCACGCGTACGTCGCGCTGACCCGCGGCACCGACGCCAACCTCGCGTACGTGTTCACCATCTCTCCCAAGCGCGCCGACCCGGTCCCCGGCCCCCGGCCCGCTCCCGAACTGGCCCGCTACGACCAGATTCATACCGAACGGACCGGCGAACCAGCCCCCGGCACCCTGCCCGCTCGCCCGGACGAGGCGCTGGGGGTGCTGGCCGNNGACCACCTGGCCCTGCTGCACGCGATCTGGACCGCCGAGACCACCCCGGCCCGGCAGCAGCGATACCGCGACCTGCTCATGGCCGCCCTTCCCCTGGAGCACCGCGACGCGCCGGGCCACCAGGCCCGGTGGCTGTTCCGGACCCTGCGCACCGCGGAACTGGCCGGCCTGGACCCTGCCCAGGTCCTCGCCGACACGATCGGCGAAAGAGACCTGGCCGGAGCCCGCGACCTGGCCGCCGTCCTGGACGCCCGGATCCGGTACCGGCTCGGCGCCCCGGTCGCGCTCCCGGCCGGGCCGTGGTCCGCGCACGTCCCTGCCATCGCCGATCCCGAACGCCGGGCGTACGTCACCGAGATCGCCGCCCTGATGGACGCCCGCAAGGACCGGATCGGCGAGCACGCCGCCGAGCACGCCCTGCCCTGGGCGGTGGCTGCCCTCGGCCCGGTGCCCGATCACCCGCTGAACCGGCTGGACTGGCAGAAACGAGCCGCCTCCATCGGCGCCTGGCGGGAACTGTCCGGCTACCAGCACCCCACCGAGCCCATCGGCCCCGAACCCGCCGCGGCCGCCCCGGACCTGCGGGCCGCCTGGCACGAGGCCTTCGCCGCTCTCGACCCGATCGACGGGCCCGACGTCCGCGGCATGCCCGACGGGATACTGCTGCACCTGCGCGACACCTACCCCACCGAAACCGCCTGGGCACCGCAATACGTCGGCGACGAACTCCGTCAGGTCCGCGCCGCCGCCTGGCAGGCCCGCCTGGGCGGCTTGCGCGCCGGTGCCGAGGCCACCGCCGCCGCACATCGTGACCAGCACGACCGCGCTACCCAGCAGCGGGATCTCGCCGCCAGCTACCAGGCCCTGCACCAGGCCTACCAGCACCGCGAGACCGTGTTTGCGGCGATCATGGCCGACCGGGCCGACTGGGACATCGCCACCCGCGCCCAACGCCACCTGGCCGTGGCCGCCGACGCCGAACTCCGCCGCCGCCATCCCCGCCAGCACTACCCGCCACTCCTGTCAGCTGAACCCCCACCCGCCAGCGCCGCCCAGCGCGCTGAGCTCACCCTCACTACGGACCAGCCGCCCGGCGAGATCGGCCAGTGGATCGAAGACCTCGCCGCCGCGCACCGCACGTTCGCCGGCACGCTCGCCGAACGCCAAACCCTCACCCTCCCGTCCGAGGATCCCGACTACGCAGACCTCGGCCAGGCGTTCCCGCCCTGGCCCGGACCGGCCAAAGACGCCATCTTGCAGCCGCCCAAACCCGAGATCACCCCGTCCCCGCAAGTCCTGCAGCGGGCCACGGGCCGCGACGCCGACCCGGAGGCCGCAGATTGACAGTGGCCCGGTCCATCCTGGGACCAGGAGGTGACCACGATGACCACCCTCGCTATCACCGGGATGGGGCTGACCGGCGTGCTGCGGCTGACCTGGGTCCACGACAACCTGGCCCATGTACTGGAGCACTGTGAGGCCGATGAGCCTTCGGGCACCTGGACCGGCCTGGCCGGCCCTGGCTACGGGCTGGCTCTGGGCGCCGACGTGGACAACCCGGTGCTGCGGCAGCTCACCGACGGGAGCGAGATCGCCGACCTTATCTGGGAAGCCCCCGACGAGCTCGCCGCCGACCACGCCCAGGTATTCCAGGCCGCTATGCGCGCTTACAGTGCCGCCGACTCCGAGCGCGCCGAGCAGCTCTGGGAGGACCTCCGGGCCATCTGGTCACACGCCTGGTCGGCGAACTACGCAGTACTGGAGCTCATGCAAGGCACCGGCCTGACCCGCTTCTCGCCGCTCAAACCCCAGCACTGGGTGGTCGCCTCCTTCGAGC
>PLIQ01000581.1 GCA_003140115.1 Actinomycetota bacterium
CCCAGCGTCTTGACCCCGGTATACCCCGCCACACCCCACTGCCGCGCCGTCAGGTCCCCGCCCATCGCCCCGCCCCCGCCCATCGCCCCGCCCCCCACCCGATGACCGCTCAGCATGAAGCGGGCCCAGCGGCCCTGTCAATCCCCGGATCACGGTCCATGGCCGGCGCCAGCGAAATTGCGGCACCGATGCTTCCTGTGGGCACTCCTGTGGGTCTCCTTCGTGGTGACCTGGTCGGCTGGTTCCTACCGTGGGTCGTGACGTACCACACGGAACGCCATTCGCCCACTGAAGGGATTGTGAGATGACCAGTCACGGAAAAGCACGGCCGTTCCTTACTATTGCCGCGATCGCCGCCCTCGCCGCTGGTATAACGGCCTGTAACAGCGGCACCTCCGGCACGCAGTACGGCGACGGCACCTCCAATTCGGGGTACAGCAACGTCGGTTCCAACCCTAATGAGTCTGGTTCCCTCAACTGGCAGAACCAGGCTCAGCAGAACGTCAACAGCGCCACCAGCGACATGGGGCCCGGCGGCGCGGCTGACCCGGTGGATGAAGGCAACTCAGTGAGCTATTCCGGCGACGGGTCCGGTGACTAGCCTTTCGTGGCCGCTTGGTTAGCCCGCGGCCCTTCCCGGCCGGTTAGCGGGCCAGTATCCTCATGCCCTGTAAGGCTTTTTCTGTCCTTCGGGCTGGGGATGCTGTGGCTGAGCCGGGCACATTCGCTGCTTTGCTGCGGGCGCTCCGGACCGACGCCGGCCTGACTCAAGAGGAGCTGGCGGAGGCCGCGCAGGTCAGCGTGCGCGCGATCAGTGACCTGGAGCGCGGCGTCAACCCGACGGCCCGCAAGGACACCGCCCGGCTGCTCGCCGACGCGCTGCGGCTGTCGGGCGAAGCCAGAGCCGAGTTCGAGGCCGTCGCGCGCGGCCGGGCCATGGCCGCGGGGGCCGAGACCGCAGGTCCGTCCGGGCTAAGCGGAGCGGCGGGGCCGGTGCGGACGCTGCCGCGCGACATCTCGTCGTTCACCGGCCGCGAGGCCGAGCTGGCCGCGCTCGTGGCCGCCGCCGCGACCGGCGGCACCGTGAGCATCCACGCCATCGGCGGCATGGCCGGCGTCGGCAAGACGGCGTTCGCGGTGCATGCCGCGCATCGGCTCGCCGACTCGTTCCCCGACGGGCAGTTCTTCTTGCCGCTGCACGGCCACACCCTCGGTCAGCGGCCGGCGGACCCGGCGGACGCGCTGGTCAGCCTGCTGCTTACCGCGGGACTGACCCCCGCGCAGATTCCGTCCGGCGTGGAGGCGCGGGCCGCGCTGTGGCGCGACCGGCTCGCGGACAAGCGAGCGATCCTCATTCTCGACGACGCGATCAGCAGCGAACAGGTGCGCCCGCTGCTTCCCGCCGGGGCGCAAACCCTGGTGATCGTCACCAGCCGCCGCCACCTGGTCGCCCTGGACGACGCCGCGGCGATCAGCCTGGACACCCTCCCGCCGGGCGAGTCGGCTGAGCTGTTCATCCGGCTCGCGGCCCGGCCCGGCCTGACGGCGCAGGACCCGGGGATAAGCGACATCACCCGGCTGTGCGGGTACCTGCCGCTGGCCGTGGGGATACTCGCTCGTCAGCTCCATCACCATCCCTCGTGGCCGCCCGCGGAGCTGGCCGATGAACTCGCCCTGGCCCGCGACCGGCTTGAGCTGATGGCCGCCGAGAACCTCGGCGTGGCCGCGGCCTTCACCATGTCGTACGCCCGGCTCACCAGCGCGCAGCAGCGGATGTTCCGCCTGCTCGGGCTGCATCCAGGCGTCGATACCGATCACTACGCCGCCGCCGCGCTCGCCGGCCTGGACCCCCGGTCCGCACGGGAGTACCTGGATGCCCTCTACAGCCACTACCTGATCGCCGAGCCGACCCGCGGCCGGTACCGGATGCACGACCTGATCCGCGCGCACGCCGAGACGCTCGCCGCCGACCAGGACCCGCCGGCCGAACGCGACGCGGCCGCCGGCCGCCTCCTCGGCTTCTACGTGCGGGCCGCGTCCGAGGCGGCCGAGCTGCTCGCCGAGCGGCCGCCCCGCGCGCACGACAGGCTCCCGGCCGATAGCGCCGTGTACGTGCCCGGACTCTCGTCCCCTGAGCAGGCCGCCGCGTGGTTCGACGCCGAACGCGCGAACATCCTGGACTGCGTCGCGTTCGCGGCGGCCGGACATCATCCCGCGCACGCGGTACGCCTCGTCCGGGCCGCGAGCGACCGGCTCATCTCGGACGGACACTGGTCTGCGGCACACCGCGCGCATGAGCACGCGCTGGCCGCGGCCAAGCTCAGCGTCGACCCTGCGGACCTGGCCTGGTGCCTCGTCCGCCTGGCCGAAAGCCACAAGATGCTCGACGAGTACGACGATGCCGCCGTCGCCGTCGCGGAGGCAGTGCGCCTTTACCGCGGGCTCGATGACCGGCCGGGCCTGGCGGACGCCCTCACCGAGCTCGGTGAGGCACGGTCGCTGGTCGACCACAAGGGCGCCGAGAGCAGCGCGGCGCTGACCGAGGCGATCGGCATCTACCGCGAGATCGCAGACCCGTGGGGCGAGGTGCGGGCGCTCGGCTACCTGGGAGGAATCCAGGTCGGCCGCAGCGAGTACCCGGCCGCGTTGCGGACGCTAGACCGCGGGCTCGAGCTGAGCCGGGAACTCGGCGACCGCCGCGGCCAGGCCAGGTCGCTGAACTACCTCAGCGCCGTGCACTACCTCACGGGCGACTTCGCCGCCGCGGCGGCCTCGGTAACCCAGGCCATCCCCCTCTACCGTGAGCTGGGCAGTAAGTTCGGCGAGGCGCACGCGCTGATGAACCTGGGCGGCATCCAGATCGCCACTAGCGACGGCGCGGGCGCCATCGGCACGGTGCACGGCGCCCTCGACATCTACCGCGAGCTGGGTGATCGGCTCGGCATCGGCAACGCGCTCAGCTATCTCGGCGAGGCGCACACCCTGATCGGCCAGTACGCCACGGCGGCGGACCTCCTCGATCAGGCCCTGCCGCTCTTCGTTGATATCGCAAGCGCGTACGGCGAGGGCAACGTCTACCGGGTCCGGGGCGAGATCGCGCGCCGGACGGGGGACCCCGCGGCGGCCGCGCCCCTGCTCGACCGCGCGCTCGCCGTCTACCGGGAGCACGGCATCCGGCTCGGCGAGGCGGACACCCTCACGCCCCTCGGGGACGTACAGCGACAGGCCGGCGATTTCGCCGCCGCCGCGGTCACGCTCGACCAGGCGCTGAGCATCTACCGCGAGATCGGCGACCGCCGCGGGCAGTCCGACGCGCTGAACCAGCTCGGCGCGCTGGCGCTCGACACCGGCGACGTCGAGCGGGCCCGCCAGCTCCACGCCGAGGCGCTGGCACTGGCCCGCGAGGTAGCCAGTCCCGCTGATGAGGCCGGCGGGCTGGCCGGCCTCGGACGATGCCTGGCCGCGGCGGGCGAGCCCGACGCGGCGCGCGCGCACCTGATCGGGGCCCTCGACATTTACCAGCGCATCAACAGCCCGCGCGCAAACGAGATCACCACCGTGCTCGCGCTCACCGGCCTAGCCACCACCTGACCTGCGCCCTTTAGTCAATGGGACCGAGGTAGGTCCAATGTCTGTCTTGCCGGACGAACCTGCTCGTCTCCGCGAGGACGCCGCGCTGCCCCTGCTGGACGTACATGGCACGGAACTGGACCGTGCCGGTGGCGTCGAAGAGCCCGCCGTCACGCGTTTCCAGGACGGCGAGGCGGGTCCACCGGAGCGCCGGGTCGAGGCTGAGGGTCTCCGGACGGGCTGACGGGTGCCAGGTGCGCAGGNNCCTGCGTGGAGCCGCCCGCAGCACGACTCATAGTCGTCGCCGAGGCCGCAGGGGCACGCGAGTCCGTCCATGCGGACATTCTCGCAAGGCCGATCCCGCGCTCGCGCTTCGCGGCTTCTCCTCCTTAGGTCGTAGCCCGCCAGCTACGTTCCCCCGCGGGGCTGATGAGACGGCAGCTTTCTGCGTGCAGCATCGGTAAAAACAAGCCGGACACGAAGGCGGATTGACCTATGACTGCCGTTTCAGCACTTCTGCTGGCCCTGATTACCGGTTGGCTGGTACCCGCGCCCCGGCTGGCCATGGCGGCGTTCCTCGGCCCTTGGCTGGTCGTACTGATTTACCAGACCGCGGACATCGGCCTCGGCTATGCCGTCAGCCCGCCGCGGACGGTGACCCAGTTCCCGCGGGTGATCGGATACGTGGTGGTGACCGCGGTCATCCTGGCCCTCGGGCTGACTCTTTCCGCGCTCCTCGGCGAGCGGCGGTCCCGCGCTGTTCGGCATGCAGGCAGGCAAACCGCGCGGGAAATGGCCAAGCGCGCCACGCTGGCGGGAACGGTCGTGGTGGCCGCGTTGATCTGCCTGGACATCGCCGACCACGCGGTACTCGTATGGCCGGAATCGACGGCTCACCACACCACCAACCCGAGTCCGCCGCTGTTCGGGATACTGTCCATCGCGCTGTGCCTGATCGGCGTCGCCGTCCTGGGCACGGCGGTGCTGCGGCGCCGGGCTACTGCGCGGCTGAGCGATCAGGGCTCAGCCCGGACGAACCCGGTCTCGTAGGCCAGGACGACTGCTTGCACTCGGTCCCGCAGGTTCAGCTTGGTCAGGATGTGCCCCATATGGGTCTTGACGGTGCTTTCCTCGACGACAAGCCGTCCGGCGATCTCGGCATTAGACAGGCCCTCGGCGACCAGCCTGAGCACGTCGAGCTCCCGGCCAGTCAGCTCGCTGAGTATCGAGGGAACTGCTCGCGCGGGCCGGACGGCGCTGGCGAAGCGGCTGATGAGACGCCGGGTGGTGAGGGGGTCGATAAGCGCGCCTCCGGCAGCGATAGCACGAACCGCCCCGATGAGCTGCGATTGCGGCGAGTCCTTGAGCAGGAACCCGCTCGCCCCGCACTGCAGCGCCCGGTAGATGTACTCGTCGTCGTCGAAGGTGGTCAGCATCAGCACGCTGGTGGCCCGGGACGCCTGGAGGATCCGCCTGGCCGCTTCCAGGCCGTCCAGCACAGGCATCTGGATATCCATCAGCACCACACGGGGACGAAGGCGCGCGACGACGCCGACCGCCTGCAGTCCGTCAGACGCCTCGCCGACCACGCGCATTCCCGGTTCGTGGTCGAGGATGACGCGGATGCCGTCGCGGATAAGGCGCTGGTCATCTGCGACCACGATCGTGATCAGGTCTGTCTGGGCCATCGACCGGAGCGTACCGTTAGTGCAGTGAGCGCTGCTGAGCCCGGGGTACTCTCGTCGGCTGGGCGAGCCTGGGCAGCGACCGGGATCGTCCTCGCCGCGGGACTCAGCGCCTTCGCGGCCGTACTGGTCCTCGGTTTCATTCACACCGGTCATCCTCACGGCGGCGTGGCGGCGGCAGCCGGGGTGCTGGCGATGACGGTACCCATCGCGTGGGCGTACCGGGCGCCGATGCTGACGCTAGCGGTCCTGCTCGCCGCGGCAGTGCTCAACGGCCTGGTCTTCGGGTCGATGGTGCGCTGCGGCGGCACGCTCCCGGCGCTTCTTTACGCCACCGCCTGCGCTGGCGCGCGGCCTTGGAGCCGGCGTACCGCCCTGTGCATCGTCCTCGCCCTGATGGCGGCCGTGGCTCAGGCGTTCTCCGACCCCAACCTCGGACCGGGATTCCTCATTTTCGGCGTCCCGGCGATCCTCGCGTTCTGCGTGGTAGGACGCCTGGCGGGCCAGCGCCTGGAGGCGATCGCGGATCTGCGCCGCCGCAACGCGGACCTAGCCGCGCAGCGGGAGCGCACGGC
>PLIQ01000267.1 GCA_003140115.1 Actinomycetota bacterium
TCGGAGGCGGCGGCGGTGCTGGTGCGGGACGGGCTGCCGCCGGGCGCGGCGCTAGCCGACCTGGGCGTGCACCGGCTGAAGGACCTGGGCCGCCCGGAACGGATCTTCCAGCTGCAGGCGGCGGGCCTGCAGGCCGGGTTCCCGCCGCTACGCTCGCTGGGCAACCCGGCGCTGCCGAACAATCTCCCGGCCCAGCTGGCGACGTTCATCGGCCGTGGCCGGGAGCTGGCAGAAGTCCGCGACCTGGTCGGATCCTCTCGCCTGGTCACGCTGACCGGGGCCGGAGGGTGCGGCAAGACCAGGCTGGGCCTGCAGGTGGCCGCCGAGCTGCTGGACGGGTCCGGGGACGGAGTCTGGCTGGTGGAGCTGGCCGCGGTCACNNACAACTGCGAGCACCTGATCGGCAGCTGCGCCAAGACCGCCGATGCCGTCTTGCGCAGGTGCCCGAGGGTCCACCTGCTGGCGACCAGCCGGGAGCCGCTGGGCATCGGCGGCGAGATCATCTATCGGGTGCCGTCACTGTCCCTGCCCGGACCCGGCCAGCCCGATCTTGCCGCAGCGGAGTCTTCCGATGCGGTCGCGCTGTTCGCAGACCGGGCCCGGGCACAAGGCGCCGGGCTGCGCGTAGACGAGCAGACGGTCCCGGTGGTGGTGTCGATCTGCCGGCAGCTGGACGGGATGCCGCTGGCCATCGAGCTGGCCGCGGCCCGGCTGAGGTCGCTGTCGCTGACCGACCTGCATGACCGCCTAGGCCAGCGGTTCCGGCTGCTCACCGGGGGGAGCCGCACCGCGCTGGAGCGGCAGCGGACGCTGCGGGCGACGGTCGAGTGGTCCTATTCGCTGCTGAACGGGGCCGAGCAGCTGCTGCTGGGACGCCTGTCGGTGTTTGCCGAGGGCTTCGGCCTGGACGCCGCCGAGGCCGTGTGCGGTTCCGGCGGCAGCGAGTTGTTCGATGTCACTGATCTGCTCGGCTCACTGGTGGACAAGAGCCTGGTCGTGGCCGAGCCCGCCGGGACGGGCCTGCGGTACCGGCTGCTGGAGACCATCCGCCAGTTCGCCGCCGAAAAGCTCGCCCAGGCCGGCCCAGGCGACGCGGCCGCGACCGCGGCGGCCCACTGCGCGCACTTCCTGTCGGTGGCCGAGACGGCGGCCCGGCACCTGACCGGCCCGGATCAGGGCTGGTGGCTGGCGCTGCTGGATGCCGACCAGGCCAACCTTCGGCGCGCTACCGACCATGCGGCCGGCCACCCCGACCGGACCGCGCAGGTGCTGCGCTTCGGCGCCGCCCTGCGGCGCTACTGGATGACGCGGTCCCGGTACGCGGAACCCTTCGCCCTGCTCGTGCCGGTGCTGGAGCGGCCCGAGGCCCGCGCGGACCCGGGTCTCTTCATAGCGGCGCTCCTCACTACCGAGAACGCCGCTCGCTTTGTTGACATAGCGGTAGCACTGCAACTTGGCGAACAGGCGGTCGTGCTGACTCGTCAGCTCGGCGACGACCGGTTGCTCATCGAGTCCCTCAGCGCACTCTTCTTCGCTTACTATCACGCCGGCCAGCCGGACGGAGGACTGCACCTCGGCGAGGAGGCTGTGGAGCGCGCCCGGCAGCTTGGCGATGACGTCCTGCTGGCCCGGAGCCTCATGGGGTATCTGCTGGCTAGCGACCCCGTTGACCCGGCTCGCTACACACAGCTGTTCACCGAGGCCATCGCCTGTACCGAACGATCCGGCGACCGGTTCATCAACTGCCAGTTGCACAACAACGCCGCCTGTCATGCGCTGAACGTAGGAGATATCCCTGCGGCCCGGCCTCCTGGCGCGGCAGCCACTGCTCGAACTCGTCCTGACTAGGAGGCCTGAGCGCGGCTCAGTACCTGATCGCGGCGATGCGCGCGCGTTCGGCCATCCGCGCCTCGTGCCGGGCCTGCGCGCGGCCCGGTGGCCAGAAGAACGCGGTGGAGGCCGGGAGCCGCAGCAGCCCTGCCGCGGCCAGGCCGATCAGCCAGTTCAGCACCGAAAGGACCAGGCTGGGCACCGTCATGCCGGCCACGTGCCCGGGACCCCCGAGCGCGAAGACCGCGATGGCCAGGACCAGCGTCACCAGGCCGGACAGCACCACGGAAAAGATGCGCGCCCCGTTCCGGCCCTGGCCGATCGCCCGCGCCATGCACAGCCACAGCGCGGTCACGACCAGGCCACCCACGATCCCTTTCGCGGACAGCGTGACAAGCCCGAGGACCAGGCTGGCGGCGGGGAAGACCGCACCCGCGCACGTCAGCCAGACGGCCGCCCGCACCGTCCGCGCCGACCGCGGCACGCCGGGCACCAGCCGCAGCCACAGGCCGCCGCGGATCAGGTCCGCGGACCCGGCCAGGCCGGGCCGGCGCTGCCCGTCCCGGGCCGCGGCCAGCAGCACCGCGAGGATCTCCGGCCCGTGCTCATCCCGGAACGCCCGGGGATACCAGGCCAGCAGCCGCCGGCAGGCCCGCTCCAGGTGCTCCTGATCGGTCATGTCGCCATCCCCCCGGCCAGGTTCAGCCGCCTCAGCGCGGCGCCGGCGTGAGCCTGCAGCCGGGCCGCCTCATCAGCGAGCCGCCCGGTGCCCGCGGGGTGAGCCGGTAGTACCGGCGCAGCCGCCCGTCCACGACCTCTTCCCGGTCCACCCCGATCAGCTCGTCCGCGCGGAGCCGGTCCAGGGCGGTGTACAGCGTCCCCGGTCGCAGCCGGACCCGGCCGCCGGAGATCTGCTGGACGTCGGTGATGATCCCGTACCCGTGCTGGCTGCCGTCGGCCAGCGCGGTCCAGGATCAGGAAGGTCGCCTCCTGCNNTGGACGAGCTATGACAAGTCCCCGGCCCGGCCTGCCCTCGCCCCGGTCCGGACACCCAGGCCAGCCTGGGGTCAGCCGTGGAGATCGAGTAGCTGGCGGGCTGCATCGCGCAACAGGTCGTCGTCGCGGCGCGGTGGTTCCCGCCAGCCCGACAGCAGCATGCGAACCGGGTTACCGGCTATCTGCCGCAGGAGAGGGACGCACTGCGGCGGGCATGCTCCGGCTTCCTTCAGGGCGCGTAGGGCGTCCAGGCCGGCGTGGGCGGACGGTGTGACAGCTCTGGCCAGCAGGGGTGTGCACCGCTCGGGGTCGCCGGTGATCTGCCACAAGGTTACGCATGCCTGATCTCGGTCGTGCGGTCTGGCGAGTGCTGCCTCGATGAGCGGCACGCAGTCTGCCGCGGCGGGTCCGAGCAGGCCGAGCGCCTCGATCAGTTCGGTCCAGTTGGTTGCGCCGGTCTTGAGCACGATGGCGGCGGCCTGGCGTGCTACGGCGTCCTCCCCGGTCACCGCACGGTGCGCGGCGGCGGCGCGCACCCGCAGGTCCAGTGGCCTGTTGCTGCCGGCTGCGGCGCCGGCCAGAGCCTGCGACGCGGGCAAGGCCGCCGGCCCCAGTGCCCCGAGTGCGGCGATGGCATCAAAGGTGAGCACGCGGCGTTCGAGCAGGCCAGCCAGGTCCGTGACCGCATCCTGTGCCCCCGGGCCGACGGATCGGATCGCGTCGAACAGCGGCCTGGCGGCGTTCCTGTCTGAGCGGTGATCCAGCCGTGCCAGCCGTTCGCGTACGGCAGGCATGATGAACGCGGCATCGCGGCCGAACACTTCGCCCAGAGCCGCCAGCGCCCACGACGGCCACGCCTCCGGGCCGGCCGCTCTGCTGGCGCTGTCCAGCGCGGCAGGGTCACCGAGCCGGGCCAGCACGGCAAGGGCGGCACCGGCAACGGCGGGCTGCGGGGAACGGCTCCATGCGGCCGCCGCGGCGAGCAGAGCCGGATCGGGCACGGCGATCCGTTCCGCCAACGGCGCGACCCGGCCCAGCAGGGCGGTTGCCGCGCCGGCGGCAGCAGGCGTCGCGGCGAGCAGGACCTTCGCGGCTTGCGCCTCGCAGTCTCGCCAGCTGTCGACGACCTGCCCGGCGAGCCTGATCCCGTAGCCAGCGTGCGGCTCACCTGAACGGGTGATACGCCCGGCTGCGCGCAAGGCCGCGTGCGGGTCCTGCACCAGGCGGTCCAGAACCCGGACCAGTACGGGGCCGGGCCCGTCCGCCTGCGCCGGGTCGGGCTCCGGCCCGTGGCACAAGCTCTCGATCGGTTTCAGCTCGCCATCAGGTGCGGCATGCCGGGCCAGGACGTCCGCGACCACATCCACCAGCCGCGGATCGAACGGCGGGCCCGATCTGCGCATCAGTACCCGCGCCGCCTGGTAGCGCACGACCCACGCGGGGTCCGACAGCGACCGCAGCAGCCGTTCCTCCAGCCCCGGCCAGTCCGCGAAGCGGTACTCCAGGGCGGTCAGCACATCCGCGCGCACCCACTGGTCCTCATCGGCCAGCCCCCGCAAGTCCGCCACCGCATCGACCACGGCCCGGGGGCACGCCGCCGCTAGCATGACCATCGCCCGGCGCATCGCCGGATCCGGGTCATTCAGCAACGGCGCGAGCACCGCGAACTGGCCTGCAACTGCCTCACGCACCCGGCCGAGGAAACCGCTGCGCTCCGTCTCCGCGTCCTCGCGGGGATCGCAGGACCACGCCAGCCAGTACACGAACGCCTCGCGGTCACCGGGCGCACCAAGTGCGGCCTGCACGAGGAACGGGACCACGTACAGTGATGCCTCGCACGTGTCACCCTGATGCCGGACCTGATTGCGTGCCTCCGCCAGCGCGGAGCGCCGCTCCTCAACCTCAGGCGACAACGTCGCCCGCAGCAAATCCGGCAAGCCGGCCGCCGGACCATAGCAGTCCCTGACCAGCGGCCAGTCCACCGCATCCATAGCGGCCAGTGCTTTCTGAACCACGGACTCCTCCGCGTCTTCACTACTCGTAATCACAGCGCGAAAAACCTGATGCTGGCAGCCCGGACCGAAGCCGTACCAGTCGGCGGATCTTCACACCGGACCCGGCAACAAGATAATCATCTGCGCCTGCCGCCCGGGAATTCAGATCCCAGACATCAGGATCACCCCTATCCCCACCTGCGTTTCAGACTCGCTAAATTCGCGCTGTGGCAGGAACGGGCCCGTGGCCTGCGACAGTCACGAGGATGGTCAGGACCGCCATTTGATTGAGCAGCCCATGCTGGCCCGGTGGGGCTCGGGCACCGGCTGGCCGGCCAGGGTCAGCTCGATGGCCACGCGGAGCAGCTCGCCGGTGACCGGCTTGCCGTTACCGGGCGTGGACTGGTCGAACGCGCCACGATAGGCCAGTCGGTGCACGCTGTCGTAGAGGAAGAAGTCCGGCGTGCAGGCGGCGTGGTAGGCGCGGCCGACCTTCTGGTCGGCGTCCACCAGGTACGGGAAACCCCAGCCGGCCCGACTGGCCTGCCTGGCAAGCTCGCGCGGCCGGTCTTCGGGATAAGCATCGGCGTCGTTCGTGCAGATGCCCACGACGGCCAGGTCAGCGTAGTGCGACAGGAGGGTGCCCAGCGCGGTCTCGAGGTGGCGGACGTACGGGCAGTGGTTACACAAGAAGGCGACCAGCAAGGCGGGCGCAGCGGTGAAGTCGTCACGGCCTGTCATCGTGCCGCTGGTGTCGGGAAGGGCGAAGTCGGGCGCCCGCGTGCCGAGCGCCACCATCGACGACGAGGCAGCCATGCCGGAACCCTACCCGCGTCCCGCGCGGCAACCTCGCCAACATCCCTGCCAATCACCCTGATCTGCTTGGACGGCGGGGGCGAGACCATCATGAATAACATTCTGTAGTATTATAATTACGTTTAGTGATTATGTTCAGATGCCTGCGTAGTCATCGAGAGAGCGAGCAGCGATGGCGATTGAGGCCAAAGACGTCGTGGCCGGGCTGCAGGCGGAGCTTCCGCGCGCCCTGGAGAGCGGGCAGCTGGTGGCCTACTTCCAGCCCCTGGTGGAGCTGTCCTCCGGCCAGGTGGTAGGGGCGGAATCACTCGCCAGATGGGAGCATCCTGAACTGGGCACGCTGTCACCTGCCCTGTTCCTTCCCCTCGCCGAGAAGCTAGGCCTGATGGGAGAACTAACCCAGCTGATGCTGAAGCTGTCGCTCGGGCAGCACCGGACGTGGGCAGCCGGGGGACGGAGCATTCCGGTCTCGGTCAATGCCGGACCCGAATGCGTGACCGATCCTGGATTCCCGGCCGTCATTGCCGAGTACCTGCGCCGCGAAGACGTACCTGGTCACATGCTCGTCCTGGAGGTAAGCGAGCAGACCGGGACCGCAGGGATAAGCTCGACCTTCTTCGCCCAGCTCGCCGAGCTCGGCGTGCGTATCGCCCTGGACGACTTCGGCACGGGCTTCGCCTCATTGGAAAGCCTGGGCGGCTGGCCGGTCGATGAGCTCAAGCTCGATATTTCTCTCGTCAGGCCGATAGCAAGCAACTCGACGTTCCGGACCATCGTCAGCACCACCATCGATATGGCCCATCAACTCGGCGTCAGGGTTGTCGCCGAGGGAGTCGAGTCCGAGGCCGTCAGGTCCACGCTGCAGGCGCTGGGGTGCGACATCGGCCAAGGCTTTCTCCTCGGGAAGCCGATGCCACCCGACCGGTTCGCGGACTGGCTGCGTGAGCGGGAACACGTGCCGCGACCACGGGGAGCGTCAGGGCATCACGACGCGCTGCCACCCGTCGAGGCAACGGTACCGGAGTCCGGCGGCCGGCTGGTGAACGGTGTCAACCGGCGGCTCGCGCA
Source organism: Actinomycetota bacterium (assembly GCA_003140115.1). The sequence continues at coordinate 6,705 of PLIQ01000267.1, forward strand.
GGCGGGCCGCCGCCTTGCGGACCGGCTAGGAGGTCCCACGCTGGCTGCCGTGCTGGCGATGCTGGTCGTTTACGGGCTGTGGCAGGTGTTCCGCTGGGGCGGTCATCGCCATCAGGCCCTGATCGGGGATCTGGCCTTCTTCCCGGTGAACGGCGGCGCCGCGTTGTGGGCCTGGCGGGTGTCACGGCGCCAGGACCTGGGGCGGGCCACCTGCCGGGCCTGGCGCCTGCTGTCCGTCGCGCTCTGGCTCTACTTGCTGGGCGACGCGCTGCAGCTCCTGTATGAGGTGGTGCTGCATCAAAAGCCCGATCCGAGCTGGGCCGACGCAGCTTACCTAGCCTTCTACCCCGTCGCCTTCGCCGGCCTGCTCGCCTTCCCCTCCGCCAGACGCACGCTGGCCGAGCGGTTCCGGCTGCTGCTGGATGCGGGGACGGTGTTCGTCGGCGGCGCCACGGTCATCTGGTACATCACGCTCGGGCCTGCCCTGTCGTCCGCGCGTGGCTTCGACCTGCCCGACCTGGTGCTTTTTGCTTATCCGGTCGGCGACCTGCTGCTCTTGTTCGGGGTGCTTTCGCTGCTGTGGCGAGGTGCCCCCCGGTCGAGCGTCGCCTCGCTGAGGATCTTCGCGACCGGCATGCTCGTGTTCATCGTGGCCGATGTCACCTACGACTACGTCAGCACGAACTCCGGCTACATCGGCGGCGACCCCGTCGACACGTTGTGGATGCTGGCGCTGGCGATCCTGTTCGTCGCGGCCGCATGCCAGCTCCGCGCCGGGCCGGCCGATGAACTCGCCGCACCGCCGCGGCTCCTGGCCTCGGGCCCCAGCGTTCTGCCCTACCTGGCCGTCGCGGGCAGCTACATCCTGCTCACGATCGTCGGCCTGAAGAGCGTCACCTTCAACTCCGTGGGCGGCGTTCTCCTTGGCGCGGTCGTGCTGACCGTGCTGGTCAGCGTGCGCCAGTTCGCCGCGCTACGGGACAACAGCCGGCTCACGGCCAGGTACGCCGAACTCGCTTCGATCGACGGGATGACCGGTCTGTACAACCGGCGCCACCTCATGGAGGTAGCGGAGGCCGCCTTCGCCCATGCGCAGCGGCTCAGCCAGCCGCTCGCCGTCTTGCTGATCGACGTGGACCACTTCAAGCTAATCAACGACCTGCACGGCCATGCCGCGGGCGACCACGTCCTGGCTGACGTGGCACGATCCTGCCGCGAACAGGTGAGGCCAGACGATATCGTCGGCCGGTACGGCGGCGATGAGTTCGTCATCGTGATCCCGCAGGCGACCAGCCTGCGGGCGGCCCAGATCGCGGCCCGGCTGACCAGACCGTCAACCCGCTTGACCAGCAGGGACGGCACGCCGGTCACGTTCACGATCAGCATCGGCGTCGCCGAGTCCAGCGGCTCGGGCGACCTGCCAAGCCTGCTGGCCCGCGCCGACCTTGCCATGTACGAGGCAAAGAAGGCCGGAGGGGCTTGCTTTCGCATCTTCGGCACGACCTGACGACCGCAGCAGGCTCGAGTCAGGCCGGGCTGCCGCCGCCTGGTTTTGGCGCTAATGGCCTGCCCGGGCCGCCGGTTAGACACGGATCAAATCCCGACCGTGAGGATGTTGTATACAAATCTCCTATCCCGCCATTTCGGTAGGACCCCCGGCGAAGGCAATCGCAATGCAATCACCTGATTCTTAACCCGCATGCGCTGCCCGGCAGTTTCGGCGCCACGCGGCGGATACTGCCTCTCGATCCAGCTTCGCAGAACCGGCAGCCGATCCAGGATGTCATTTATATGACGGCTCTGCCCGGACATTGACCGAGTGATGACCTCGGTGTAAGACTCAGATATCCGGTTATGGCCCGGTATAGACGACTGTCGCGGCCAACGGTCTGCCGACAGCGTGGGAGGAAGCGCCGCTAACGACGTGCGGCAGGAAATTATGAGCGGCCGCCAAGGCGGCCGGGGGACGGTAGCCATGTTCGACTCAGGAGTCCCGCTTGGCGTGCTGCCCCTGACCCCGCCGCCGACCCGG
>PLIQ01000265.1 GCA_003140115.1 Actinomycetota bacterium
GCCAGCACCACCGGCGGCGCGCCGACGATGGCCCGGGCGATGGCGACCCGCTGCCGCTGCCCGCCCGACAGCTGGGTCGGCCGGGCGCCGGCCCGGTGCTCCAGCCCGACCCTGGCCAGCGCGTCCGCCGCCAGCCGCCGCCGGTCGCCGCGTGGCACGCCGGCATAGAGCAGGCCGTCGGCGACGTTGCCCAGCACGGTCTGGTGCTCGGCGAGGAAGAACTGCTGGAACACGAACCCGATCCGGGACGCGCGTAGCGCCGACAGCTCCCGGTCCCGCATCCGCGCCGCGTCGACCCCGGTGATGCGTACGCTTCCGCTGGTGGGCTGGTCCAGGGTGCCCATCAGGTGCAGCAGCGTGCTCTTGCCCGACCCCGACGGGCCCGTGACCGCGGCCAGCTCCCCGGCGGTCACCAGCAGGCTCACCTCATCCAGCGCCCGCACCGGCGGCGACCCTGGATACACCTTCGACACCCGCTCCAGCTCAACCACAGGCCCGGCGCTCATGTGGCCGGCACCACGACGAGCTGCCCGGGCGTCAGCGCCCCGGACACCTGCACCATCCCATCGGCGTCGTCGAAGATCCCGATCATCACCGGCACCAGGTGCCGCGTGTTACCCGCGCCGACCACCTCGACCGCGTACCTGCCCGAGGACTGGGCCAGCAGGGCCCCCACCGGCACCCCCAGCGCGCTGCGCGCGGTGGCGGTGGTGATGTTCACCGTAACCGGCGCCTGGTCCAGGGCGCCCGCTGCCTTCGGATCGGTCAGCGTCACCTCCACCGGGATCGTGGTGGTCGCGTCCGGCCCCGACCCGGACGTGGTCGCCACCTCGCCCACCGCCGATACCACGCCCGGCGTCGTCGTCCCGTCCGGCAGCGTGACGGTCACCGTGTCACCCGCCTGCACCTGCGACTGCTGGGAGGCATCCAGCGGGACCGTCACCACGTGCCGGTCCGAGGTCGCGGTCAGCACCGGCCCCGACGCCGGCCCGCCCAGGCTTCCCGTTACCTGACTGACCCGGATCGCCTCCGGCTCGAATACCACCTGGCCCGGCGGCAGCGACCCCGACGGAGCGGAGATTCCTAGCGCCGACTGCAGCTTCTGCGCCCCGGCCTTGGTCGCCCAGGAGAAGTAATCCCAGCCCAGCGCGGAAATGTCCGCGCTGTCCGCATCCCCCAGGGTCACCAGGTCATGGTTGAGCTGAGTCACGTCCGCGCCAGTCACGCCCTCGTCCAGCGTCCGCCACGCCGGGACGCTCCCGTACAGCAGCACCACTGGGGAGCCGTTACCGGTCTTGTACAGCGGCTGCCCCTGGCTGATCACCTGCCCGGCCGACGGCATCCAGGTCAGCGTCCCGCCGCCCTGCCCCCGCACCGGGTAGGACCCGGCATACCCCAACGTCGCGTTCACCGGCGTTGCCGCCGCGATATCCTGCCTGGTCACCGCCGCCACCGCCGGCGGAGCCGCGCCCTGCCCTCCGGCCCCGGACGAGGCGGCCGCGGAAAACACCCCCGCCCCCCAGGCGGCCGCCGCACCGGTCGCCAGTATCAGCACCAGGCCCGTGGCCGCCCAGCCGCCCCGGCGGCGCGAAACCGTCCTGCTCATGACTTATGCCCCCTTGCCGTTGGGGGGCACGAAGCGCCGGCAGGCCTGCTGCGCGGCCTGGAATTGCGGGCTGTTCAAGTCGATCCCGCTGAGGTTGATGGTGTCATTGCCGCCGGTGCCGACTTGAGGGTCGGGGTATTTCTTGATCCCGTGGTTGCGCATGCACGCGGAGAACTTGAGGGCGTCGGCGTTACCCTGCGCCGCCTGGGCCGGGTTCAGGTTCTCCGTGGGCTGCAGCGACTGGCAGGACTGCCGGGCGGCCCGGTAGGTGGGGTTGCTGGGGTCCAGGTCGCTGCCCGGGCTGGCCTGGATCGGGCCCGCGTCCGGGTAGTCCGTGACCCCGTGCGAGCGCATGCACCGGGCGAAGGCGAGCTGCTGGGATTGCGCCGAACCTTCCGCGTTCGGGGAACCGGCGGAACGGGCGGATGACGGGCTGCCGCCGCATGCCCCCGTCAGCAGGGCGAGGCCGACCGTGACGGCCTGCAGGGCCGCCCGCCGCCGGACGCGGGAATGATTCTCGTCGTGAGGCATGCTGTCACGCTGCCGGACAGGTTGGGGCCGCGTCATCCCCCGGGCGGGGCAAACCACCACTCACCCCGCAGGGGTAGCAGCGCTCGGCCGCCTGGTGGCCTACCACCTGGCGGCGACCCCCTGCAGGGGGACGACTCGGGCGCGCCAGCGGCCTAATCTGGCGATGTGCAAGGGATATCCGGCACCGCCTCGCCGGTGCGGGGCGTCCAGCCGGTTATGCGGATGGCGTGGCGCGGGCTGGCCGGGGTGCTGCTCGGCGCCGATCCGTGCCCCCGCGGGGCCTGGCGCTCGGCGGGGCAGCGCCGGATCGCCTACGCGGTACTCGGCGGGGCGACGCTGCTGCTATGCGCGGCTAGCCTGGCCAGCCTGGCCAGCGGCCCCGCCTGGGCGGGGCCGTGCCCTGGCGCCAAGCCGCGCGAACTGGCGGGGCGGATGGTCGTGCACTGCCTCGGTGCCCACCCGCTGCTGGGAATACTGGGCGGGCCGATGAACCTGTGGGCGCTGCTGGCCGCGGGGGTGGTTGTGGTGCCGCTGGCGCTGGCGGTCCGGTATCCGCTGCTGGGCTGGCGGATCGGGTGGCTCGGACTGCTGCTGGTCCCGCTGCTCGGCCTGGACTGGCGGGGCGGCCTGCCGTGGGGTCCGGCGCAGATCCTGGTGCTGCTGGTGCTGCTGTGCGCAGCCGGGATGCGGCGCGAGCGGGCGATGCTGGGCTGGCTGTGGGCGCTGACCCTGGTCCCGTGGTGGTTCTGGATTGAATGGCGCGGTCCGGGCGCGGTCATCGCGGTGCTCGGCAGTGTGGCGTCCGGTGCCATGGCGGTCGCGGTGGACAGGGCGGGTGCCGGGCACCAGATCCAGCGTGACCTGGCTGAGCAGGCCGAGCAGACCGAACTGGAGCGGGCCCGGCGGATCGCGCTGGAGGAGCGCACCCGGATCGCGCGGGAACTGCACGACGTGGTGGCCCACCACATGTCACTGATGGCCATCCGGGCAGAAAGCGCCCCGCACCGGCTGGGGGTACTGCCGGATCCGGTGCGCGCCGAGTTCGGCGCGCTGAGCGGGTCAGCACGCGAGGCCCTGGCGGACATGCGGCGACTGCTCGGCGTGCTGCGCAGCGACCAGCCCACCGGACGCGCCCCGCAGCCAGGGCTAGCGGATCTGCCCGGGCTGATCGACTCGGCCCGGCAGGCCGGGATGGCCGTGGAACTGATCGCGCCGCCGACCCTGGACCGGGTACCGCGGGGCACTGGCGTGTGTGCCTACCGGATTATCCAGGAAGCCCTGTCCAACGCCGGCCGGCACGCGGCCGGAGCCCCGGTTACGGTATCGGTACGCCACGAGGCGGGCACGGTGACGCTCCAGGTGACCAACGGCCCCGGGGTTCCCGCCGGGCCGCGCGCGAACGGGCACGGGCCAGGCCACGGGCTGGCCGGGATGCGAGAACGGGCCGAACTGCTGGGCGGCTCGCTATCGGCCGGGCCGGCGCCCGGCGGCGGGTTCGCGGTATCCGCGGTGCTCCCGCTCAGCGGCTCGCCGTCATGACCTCCAACGGGCCGTCTCCGGACGGCCCCTCCACAGACGGCCCCTGCCCAGACGGCAGGGTCATCCGCTGCCTGATCGCCGACGACCAGGCCATGGTCCGGGAGGGCTTCGCCGCCATGCTCGCGGCCGAACCAGGGATTAAGGTCGCCGGGCAGGCCATCGACGGCGCCGACGCGGTACGCCAGGCCCGGCGGCTGCACCCGGATGTGGTGCTGATGGACGTTCGGATGCCGGTCATGGACGGGCTGGAAGCAGCCCGCCAGATCCTCACCGCCACGCGCGGGGCGGACAAACCCCGGGTGCTGATGCTGACCACCTTCGACCTCGACGAATACGTGTATGAGGCACTCCGGGCCGGAGCCAGCGGTTTCCTGCTCAAGGACGCCACCACCGCCGAACTGATCCGCGCTGTACAAGTCGTGGCCGCCGGCGACGCGCTGCTCGCCCCATCGGTGACCCGACGGCTGATCGCCGACTTCACCCGCACGCCACCCGCCCGCACTCCCTCCCCGGCCGCGCTCGACGTCCTGACCAGCCGGGAAACTGAAGTCCTTAAGCTGATCGGCCACGGCATGTCGAACGCCGAGATCAGCGATACCCTCTCGATCGCCGGGGAGACGACCAAGACCCATGTCAAGCGCATCCTGGCCAAACTCGGCCTCCGGGACCGCGCCCAGGCCGTCGTGACCGCCTACGAATCCGGCCTCGTCACTCCCGGCGCGTAAGGCGTGGTCATCGGTGGGCGCCGACCAGGTCGGCGTGGATCCGGACGGCGGGGGCGACGGTACCCGCCTCGTCGGTGAACGGGCCGTAGGGGGTGCCGTAGACGGGGGTACCCGGTTCCTGGTGCCAGCTGTCGGCCAGCGACCCGGCGTCGACGGCGTCGTAGCCGATCGCGTCCAGGAACGCGGTCGCCGCCGCCTTGGCCGCCGCGCTGTCGCCCGCGATGGGCAGGGCGCTGCGGTCCTGCGCTCCGTGCGGGCGGGCCAGCGACGCCAGGTGCTTGAAGAAGATGTTGTTGAACACCTTGACCACCTGCGCGTCGGGCCGGTCGCGCTGCAGCAGGCCGCTGCTGGTCAGCGCGCCGGTGTCCAGCTCCGCGATATGCCCGTCGCGCTGCGGGTAGTAGTTGCCGGTGTCCAGGACGGGCTTGCCGGCCAGCGGCTTGACCGGGAGGTCGCCGAACGCCTTGACCGGGACGCTGACCAGCACCAGGTCGCCCGCCTCGGCGGCCTGCCCGGCGGTGCCGGGGGTCGCGAGCGGACCGAGTTCGGCGGCCAGCTCGGCCAGGGTCTCCGGACCGCGGGAGTTGCTCACGACGACGTGATACCCGGCCGCCACGGCAAGCCGGGCCACGGTGCCGCCGATCATGCCACTGCCGATGATGCCTACGGTTGTCATGACCCCCGCAACCCCGGATCCCGCTACGGCATTCCTAGGGACTCACCGATCGCCTCGAGCTCGGTCACCGTGGTGATCTCGCTGGTCTGCCGGGCCGCGCCCGGCCGCGGGCGCAGGGTCAGGTAGCTGACCACCACTCCGGCCGCCAGCAGGGCGATCGTGACGAACAGGCCGGTGTGGTACCCGTCCAGGAACGCGTGCACGGGGTCGGCGCCGGATCGGAGTGCGGCGGCCCGCCGGGTGCTCAGTACGGCGCCGATCACCGTGATGCCGAGCAGCCCGGCCACCTCGCGCGAGGCGTTGAGCAGCGCGGAGGCGATGCCGGCCCGGGCCGCCGGGGTGGCGGCCATGATGGAGTTGGTGAGCGGCACGTTCATCAGCCCGGCCCCCGCGCCGAACAGCATGAACCCCGGCAGCAGGCTGGTGTAGGTGGCCTGCAAGCCCAGGCGGGCGAACAGGATCAGGCCGATCACCATGAGCAACATCCCGAACGCCACCGTGCGATGCGCCCCGGCCCGGGCCCCTACCTGTGGCGCGATCACCGCGAACACCGCCACGCACAGCGCCATCGGCACGAAGGCCAGGCCCGCCTTGAGCGGCGAGAACCCGAGCGTCTGCTGCAGGTAGAGCGAGGTGAAGAAGTAGATGCCGAGGATGCCGAAGGCCCAGATCATCATCGTGCCGGTGCCGCCGCTGAACTCCCGGCTCCGGAACATGGTCAGGTCCACCATGGGGTTCGCGGTGCGGGCCTCGATGGCTAGGAAGGCGGTGACGGCCACGGCGGCCAGCGCGAACGCGCCGAGGATTAGGGGCGAGGTCCAGCCCCGGACGTTCCCCTCGATTAGTGCGTAGGTCAGGGCGAACAGGGTGACCGCGGAGGTGACCAGGCCGGGCAGGTCCAGCCGCCGGACCGAGGAGGGCTCCCGGGATTCGCGGACGTTCCGCGCGGCGATGGCGAAGGTGATCACACCGACCGGGACGTTGATCAGGAAGATCCAGCCCCAGCGGACGTGCTGGCTGATCAGGCCGCCGAGCACCGGGCCGGTGGCCAGGGCCAGCGCGCCGGCCGAGGCCCAGATGCCGATGGCCATGGTGCGTTCCTTGATGTCATTGAACGTGGCCATGATGATGGCCAGCGTGGCCGGCATCAGCAGCGCGGCGCCGATGCCCTGGACGGCCCGGCTGGCGACGAGGGTGCCGCCGGTGCCCGCCAGGCCGGCGGCCAGCGAGGAGAGCGTGAAGACGGCCAGGCCGGCCAGGAACAGCCGGCGCCGTCCGTACACGTCGGCCAGCCGGCCCCCGACCAGCAGCAGCCCGGCCAGCGTGAGCAGGTAGCTGCTGACCACCCACTCCAGCCCCGCCACCGACAGGTGCAGGCTGCGCTGGATGGTCGGGATCGCCACGTTGACGATGTTGTTGTCGAGATAGGTCATGAAGGCGGCCAGGCTCATGGCCGCCAGCGCCCACCAGCGCCTGGGATCCGTTGCTGCGGGATCCGCTGAGGTGGTGCTCGCTGAGG
>PLIQ01000073.1 GCA_003140115.1 Actinomycetota bacterium
GCCTCACTGGAGCCCCTCGCTCCGCCCGCGTCATCCAGGCCGCCGGCCCGGCCCGGTCCGCCCGTGTCGTCGGCTCCGGCTACCGCCCCCATGCCGAAGTTCACCCCGACCACCTGGTCGGTGGTGGTCACATCGGACCGGATCTACTACGAGCGCATGCAGCTCAAACGGGATCTCACCGGCCAGGACGTGGCGTTCCCGGAGTTCAGCACCGAACGGCGATTCCAGCTCAGCGGAAGGCAGATGCGGATCGGGCGGCGCAGCGCGGCCCGTGGCGTGGAACCGGAGATAGACCTGTCCGGGCCGCCCGTGGACCCCGGCGTCAGCCGCCTGCACGCGCTGCTGCTCCCTGCCTCGGACGGCTCGTGGGCCGTNNCCGGCTCGGCCAACGGCACGCTGCTCAACGGCCGCGAGATAGCGCCAGGAGACCTGATCCCGCTGCGCGACGGTGACCGGATCAACCTCGGGGCCTGGACCGCGATCACCCTGCGCCGCGAGTAGGATCGCCGTGCCATGAACCCGAACTTGTCTGCTTGTGCCCACCCGAAGTAGTCCTGGATTGCGGGCAAAATAGAGAACGTCATGGTGCGTCGGTTCCGATGACGGGAGCATGCGTGGCGGGTCGGCGATGAGCACCACGGTTACCGGTAGCCCGCCGCGAGGGCAGACCGCATCGCACCGGCGCGGCTCCGGGGGACAGGCCGCACCGCGGGCGCGACGCTGGCTGCGGCTCCCGCGGGCCTCGACCACACCGGGCCAGCTCTGGCTCGTCCGGGCCGGCGTGGTGATCGGGTGCCTGGCCTGGGGCGCGCTGGCCGCGCTGACGGTCATCCAGCACGCGTCGGCGGCGCACGACGTGGCGGCCACCGACGAAACGCTCAGCCTGGACGCCCAGCAGATCTACCAGTCACTCGCCGACGCCGACGTCACCGTCTCCACCGCTTACCTGTACGGGCGGACCGGCCCGTACGCGGACCGGGTGCGCTACCAGCACGACATCGCGGTCGCCGCCGCCGACCTGAAGGTCGTCACGGCCGCGAGCGGCAACTCAAGCGTCGGGACCAGCCTGAGCACGTTGTCCGCCGCCCTGCCGGTCTACACCGGCTACGTCGAGGACGGCCAGATCTACAACTCGCTGGGCTACCCCGCGGGCGGCTCGTTCATCCAGGTGGCGTCCGAGGAGATGCACGTCACCATGCTGCCCGCCGCCCGCAGCGTATACGCGCAGGAGAACGCCCAGCTCACGACGGCCAGCGCGCAGGCCACCGGGCTTCCGCTCGCCGTGATCGCCCTGGTGGCGGGCCTGGCTGTCCTGGTCCTGCTGTTGCGGACCCAGCGCTGGCTGTCGAGGCGTACCCAACGGACCGTCAACGTCGGCCTGTTCCTCGCGTCCGCGGCCGCGATCGCGGCGCTCGTCTGGCTCGTCGTCGCTCTGGCCGGGGGCCGTTCCGATCTGCTGCAGGCCACCAAGCACGGCTCCGGCCCGGCGCGGACACTGGCCCAGGCCGACATCACGGCCCTGCAGGCGCGCGGCGACCAGACCCTCAACCTGATCTCGCGCACCGGCGACGCTAACTTCCAGCAGGACTTCCACGCCGCGCAGAGCCAGCTGAGCACCGAGTTGAGCAGCGCCGACGCACAGAGCGCGGTCGGCGGCGCGGGGCCGATCGCGGCTGCCGGGCACGCTGCGACCGCCTGGTTCGCGGTCAACCAGCGCGCGCAGCAACTGGACGCCGCAGCCAACTACGGCGCCGAGACCCAGCTGGAGATAGGATCTGGGCCGGGCACCGCGGGCACACTGTTCGCCCAGCTCGAGTCCGACTTGGAGGCCGCGATCAATGCCGATCAGGCTGTCTTCGCCTCGAACGCGGCGGCGGGCTCGGACGCGTTCGGCGGCTTGGAAGCCGGCATCATCGTGGCGGCCCTGGTCATGGCGGTCGGCTCCGGATGGGGCCTGACCCGGCGCCTGGCGGAGTATCGATGACCGTCCCGGTGCTGACCAAGGAGCGAGCGCCTGCCGTGGTGCAGGCGGCGGTCGCCGAGCGCGACGCCATCCAGGCCAACCTGCTGGAGCTGGACGGCAGCTTCGGCAAGCGGCTGCTGGAGGGAGCCGCCCTCAGCGGACAGACCAGGCGGCGCTGGGAAGCCACCGCGGTCAGCCTGGCCAAGCTGTGGCAGCTCTACTCGGCCTACTCGGCCGTCGTCGACCGGGCCGCCGACGCGGTTCACGGCCACCTCGGACCTCGCGAGCTGGCCGCGATCACCAACCTGCTCACCGGGCCATCCGTCCAGCTGGCGGCCGGGCCCGCACCGCTGGCCGGCCGCGACCTGGCCGACTCCGGCCGCGAGGACCTGACCGTGGTCGCGGCGGTGACCCGGATGCGGCGCGCCTTCGGCCCGATCACCGAGGTGGTCTCGGCCGCGGAGCAGGTGGTGAACGAGATGGCAGGCAAGTTGGACGTGCTCGGCACCGAGCTGGGCCGGGTGACGCCGCTAGCCGCCTCGCTCGCCGATGAGGCCCTGACCGGGAACCTGGCCGCGGCGCAGAGCAAGCTGTCCCGGCTACGCGCCACGCTGAGCTCCGATCCGCTCTCGCTGTGGCAGGGCGCCCCGGCCCCGGCGGCCGGGACCGTCGACATGTCGGCCGCAGACCGGCTGCAGGACCAGGTCAGTGCCGCGGTGACCCGCGTCGACGAGCTGGTCCGGTTGCGGGAGGAGGCGCGGCAGCGCATCGCCGAGGTGACGACGGCCGCCGCCACAGCGCGCGCCGCCTATGAGGACGCGGCCGCCGCCTGGCAGCGAGCCGCGGTCAAGATCGCCGCCGAGGCGCTGCCCGCTCAGCCGCCCGGCCTCGCCGACCTGACCGTCCGGCTGGCCGACCTCGACACGCTGCTGGCCGCTGGGCGCTGGACCCGGCTCGCCGCCGAGCTCGACGAGATCGAACGAGAGCTCACCACGGCCGCCGGGAGTTTTCATGACACCGAACGGACCGTGGTGGCAGCCATGAGCCGCCGTGACGAGCTGCGCGGGCTGCTCGGCGCCTACCAGGCCAAGGCGGCCCGTTTGGGCGCGGACGAAGATCCCGGCCTGACCGAACGCTTCAACCACGCCCGCGGCCTGCTGTGGACCGCGCCCTGCGACCTCGCGGCGGCCGCGGACGCGGTGACCGGCTACCAGCAGGCCGTCCTGGCGCTAGGAGGACAGCCGCGATGACCACGGCCATGGCCCGATGCACGCAGCCCGGCTGCGACGGGATGATCGAGGACGGCTACTGCAACACCTGCGGGCTGGCCGCCCCCGCCGCATCCTCGGGCCCTTCAGGTCCTTCCGGCTCGGCCGGCTCGGCCGCCTCGGGGTGGGCCAGCGCGGCCCCGTCCGGGAGCTCAGGAACGTCCGGGAGCGCGCGCTCCCGGGCCCGGGGTCGCGGCAGCAGTCGGTCGGCCCGGGGCCGTCTCGGCGCAGGCCTGGTCGACATCCCGCCGGTCCCGTACCGGGATCCGGCCAGCGCCGTGCTCGCCGATCCGGAGGTACTGGAGGCCAAGCGCTACTGCAGCAACTGCGATCAGCCCGTCGGCCGAGGGCGGGACGGGCGTCCCGGCCTGCCCGAAGGATTCTGCCGGAACTGCGGCACCCGGTTCTCGTTCACCCCCAAGCTGGAACCGGGAGAACTGGTCGCCGGCCAGTACGAGGTGCTCGGCTGCCTGGCCCACGGCGGGCTCGGCTGGATCTACCTGGCCAAGGACCACAACGTCAGCGACCGGTGGGTGGTCCTGAAGGGCCTGCTGAACACCGGCGACGCCGACGCCATGGCGGCCGCGGTCGCCGAGCGGCAGTTCCTGGCCGAGGTCGAGCATCCCAACATCGTCCGGATCTACAACTTCGTCCAGCATGCCGACCGGCGCACCGCGGAGATAGCGGGCTACATCGTGATGGAGTACGTCGGCGGCAAGTCGCTCAAGCAGATCCTGGTCGACGCGCGCCAGGCCGGCGGCTCCGTGCCGGTGGCCCACGCGCTGGCCTACGCCATCGAGGTGCTGCCCGCCCTCGGATACCTGCACGACCGCGGGCTGGTGTACTGCGACTTCAAGCCGGACAACGTTATCCAGACCGAAGAGCAACTCAAGCTCATCGACATGGGCGGCGTCCGCCGGGTCGACGGTGACGAGGCGATCTACGGGACGGTCGGCTACCAGGCCCCGGAGATCGAGGCCGACGGCCCTTCGCCCAGCTCCGACCTGTACACCGTGGGCCGGGCGCTGGCCGTGCTGACCTTCGAGTTCCGGGGCTTCCAGGGCACGTACAAGGACACCCTGCCCGACGGGGTGCCGCTGCTCGGCGAGCAGGAATCCTTCGCCCGGCTGCTGCGGCGCGCCACCCACCGGGATCCCGACCGCCGGTTCGGCTCCGCGGGAGAGATGGCCGAGCAGCTCACCGGCGTGCTCCGCGAGGTGCTCGCGGTCGCCGACGGCGTGCCGCGGCCCGCTTTCTCCAGCCTGTTCAGCCCCGAGGTCCAAGCCATCGGGACGACCGCTGACCTCGCCGCAGCGGCCCCAACGGCCCCAGCGGCCCCGTTGACCGCTCCCGCTGCGCCGCCCCCAGCGGCCCCGACACCCCCGGCCAGCCGGCTGGACGCACCCCCCGCCGCCGAGATCGTCGCCGGATTGCCGCTACCGCAGGTCGAGCGGTCCGACCCCGCGGCCGGTTACCTGGCCACGTTCGCCGGGCTCAACCCGGCCCAGCGGATCGTGGCCCTCACCTTGGCCGTCGCGGGTGACCCGACCATCCCGCGCGAGGTTACCGAGTCGGCCGAGACCCGGCTGGCGTTGGCCCGGGCCAGGATCGACGTCGGCGACTACCAGGCCGCGGCGGCCGTGCTGGCCGATCTGGCCGCGGACGATCCGTCCGACTGGCGGGTCGCCTGGTACAACGGGCTGCGTGACCTGGCCGCCGGGGAACCCGGCGGCGCGCAGACCGCCCCCGGTGCGTTCAGTGCCGTATTCGACGAACTGCCGGGCGAACTCGCGCCCAAGCTCGCGCTCGCCTTCGCCGCCGAAATCGCGGGCGACCCGACCACGGCCAAGCGCTACTACCGCCTCGTGTGGACCGTGGACCGGTCCTATATCAGCGCCGCGTTCGGGCTGGCCAGGACGAGCCTGGCCACGGGCGACCGGTCTGGCGCGATCGCGGCGCTCGCGGCGGTGCCCGCCTCGTCGAGCCACTACGCGGCGGCGCAGATTGAAGCGGTGCGGATCCTGGTGTCCGGAGACGGCCATGCCCACGTGAACGGGGACGACCTGCGGCAGGCCGGCGGTCAGCTCGGCCGGCTGGCCGTGGACGAGGTACGCAGGCAGCAGCTCACCGTGGAGATCCTCCGGGCCGCGCTCGACTGGTGCACATCCGGCCAGCCCACGGGCGGCGCTCCCATTCTCGGCTGCGAGCCCAGCCCGCGCGCCATGCGCTTCGGGCTGGAACGGAGCTACCGGGCGCTGGCCCGGCTGACGCCGGACCAGGCCCGCCGGGTGGAGCTCATCGATATGGCCAACGCGATCCGGCCCAGGACCCTCACGTGACGGGCGACCCGGGCGCCACGGGCGCCCCGCCGGTTCCCGAAGTCACCTGCCCGTCGTGTGGCGCGCCGGTCGAGGCGGGGGACAGCTTCTGCGAGTCATGCGGGACCGAGCTGGCCCCGCCCATGGTGAGCGCCGCGCTACCCGGGTACGAGGCGGAGTGCCCGGTGTGCTCGGTGGACCCCGAGGCTCCGCCCAGCGCGATCACGGCAGAAGGTTACTGCGAGTCGTGCGGCCGCAAACTGCCGTCCGGCCGTGACCATTCCGAACTCGACCTCGGGCTGCTGGCCGGGGTGACCGATCGCGGCCTGCGGCATTCCCGCAACGAGGACGCGATGGCCCTGGCCACGGCCGACGTTCCGGGCGGCCCGATAGCGATAGCCGTCGTCTGCGACGGGGTGTCCACCTCCCCGCGGCCGGACGAGGCGTCGCTAGGCGCCGCGCAGGCCGCGGCACGGTCGCTGCTCACCTCGGCCCGGCGAGGCGATGACCCAGCCGAGGCCTCGCGGGCCGCGGTGTACTCGGCTCACCTCGTCCTGGCCAAGATGGGCTCGCCGGGGGACGCGCCGTCGGCGACCTACATATCGGCGGTCATCGGTCGCGACGCGGTCACGGTGTGCTGGCTCGGGGACAGCCGCGCCTACTGGCTCAGCACGGGCCCGGACGTGATACGCCTCAGCACGGATGACTCACTGGCCGAGGAACTGGTCGCCCGGGGCACGATGGACGAGGCACAGGCCCTGGCCTCCCCGCAGGCACACGTGATCACTCGCTGGCTCGGCGCCGACCTGGTCGAGCCCCAGCCGCACGTCGTCCGGTTCGAACCGCCCGGACCCGGTGTCCTGCTGGTGTGCTCGGACGGGCTGTGGAACTACCGGCCCGACGCAGCGGGCCTGGCCGCGCTCGCGCTCCCGGCCGCACTCACCGACCCGCTCGGCGCCGCCGCCGAACTGGTGAAGTTCGCGCTCGACGCGGGGGGCATGGACAACATCACCGCGGTGCTGGTTCCGATCCCGCTGGCACCGTTCCCGGCCGAACCGTCTCATCCGAAAACCGTTCCTGTCCGGCGTGTAGCGACGTTATAACCCAGGAGAGACTCCGCCATGACCGAGTCCGGCTTCACCGTCGTCGTCGACCAGAACCAGTACCTGCCCGAGGGCGGGCGTGAGGTCAGCGCCATCGTTACCGTCACGTCGGCCGCCGATGCGGCCGGACTCAGCGGTCCCGGCCCGGCCGACGGGAGCGCGGAAATCATCATCATCGACTGCTCGGGGTCGATGGAGTACCCGCACACCAAGATCGCCGAGGCGCGCGCGGCCACCGCCGCCGCGGTGGACGTGGTCCGGGACGGCGTCCTGTTCTCGGTCATCGCCGGCACCAACCAGGCCTGGCCCGTCTTCCCCGCCGACGCCAGCATGGCCCGGGCCGACGCCTCCTCCCGGGCCGCGGCCAAGCAAGCGGTGACGGCCCTGCGGGCCAGCGGCGGCACGGCCATCGGCCAGTGGCTGGACCTGGCCCGGCAGACGTTTGAGCGGTACCCGGCCAAACTCCGGCACGCCATCTTGCTGACTGACGGCAAGAACCAGCACGAGACCCCCGAGCAGCTCGCCGCGGCCATCGGCCAGTGCGGGGGCGTCTTCAGCTGCGATTGCCGCGGCGTCGGCACCGACTGGGAGGTCAAAGAGCTCCGCACCATATCGACTGCCCTGCTCGGCAGCGTAGACATCGTGCCCGACCCGTCCGGGCTGGCCGCCGACTTCGCGGCGCTGATGCAGAACGCGATGGGCAAGCAGGTCGCCGACGTGGCGCTGCGGGTATGGACTCCCCAGCACGCCACGGTCAAGTATGTCAAGCAGGTGGCCCCTACGGTCGAAGAGCTGACCGATCGGCGGTCGCCGTCCGGGCCGCAGGCCGGCGACTACCCGACCGGGGCCTGGGGGCCCGGGGAGAGCCGCGACTACCACGTGGGCGTCGAGGTCACTCCGGCCGGCCTGGGGCAGGAGATGCTCGCGGCCCGGGTGAGCCTGGTGGCCCTGTCTGCGTCCGGCGCCGACGTGCTCGGCCAGGGCCTGGTCCGGGCGATCTGGACCGACGACGAGGCGCTGTCCACCAGGATCAACCCGGGCGTGGCGCACTACACCGGACAGGCCGAGCTCGCCGCCGCCATCCAGGACGGGCTGGAGGCCCGCAAGCAGGGCGATGAGGAAACCGCGACGGCCAAGCTGGGCCGGGCCGTGGCGCTGGCCCACCAGTCGGGCAACGAGGACACGGCCAAGCTGCTGGCCAAGGTGGTCGACGTCATCGACGTCGAAACCGGGACGGTCCGGCTGCGCAAGCAGGTCGAGGACGCCGACGAAATGGCTCTCGACACCCGGTCGACCAAGACGGTCCGGGCGAGGAAATAGCCTCCTGCGAAGAGCAGCGTATCCAGGAGGCACCGATGGCGATCTGTCCTAGCGGGCATGACTCGGCGAGCGACGACTTCTGTGACGTATGCGGCATACGCATCGCCGGGAGCCCCAGCCCCGCGATCCCCGCCGGAAGCACCGGCGGCACCGGGAGCACCGGCAGCGGCTACGGCCCCGCAGGCACCGGCGGCTACGGCTCCGCGGGCAGCGGCGGCTACGTCTCCGCGTCCGGCGGGGGCTACGGCCCCGCGGCCGGCGGCCCCGCCGCCGAGCCGTGTCCGAGGTGCGGCACGCCGAGGATCGGCCAGTTCTGCGAGGCGTGCGGCTACAAGTTCGGCGCCGCCCAGCCGCCCTGGCCGCCTGCCCCGCCCGCGCCGCGGCCATCGGGCCTCACGTCCGGGTCCCAGCCCCTAGCTGCCCCGCGGCCGCCCTCGGCTCAGCACTCGTCCCAGCCCTCGTTCCAGCCCCCGCTCTCGGCGCAGCCGCCGCCCTCGCCGGAGCCCCGGCACTCGTCCCAGCCCCGGCACTCCTCCCAGCCCTCGCTCCCGCCCCAGCCCCCGCCCTGGACCCCGGCTCAGACCGGGCCTTCGGTAGCGGCCGCTCCGCCCGGGCCCTCGGTAACAGGCCCGCCCTCGGTCCCGTCGGCTCCTTCGGTCCGGTCGGCACCCTCCGTCCCGTCGGTCCCCTCGGTCCCGACCGCTCCGCCAGTCCCGCCCACCCGTCCGGTGGTCCCGCCGCCCTATGCCCCGGTCACCTGGAGCGCCGTGGTGTCCTCCGATCGCGCCTACCACGAGAACGTCCAGGCGGCGAGCGGCCCCGACGCGGCCTCGGTGCCGTTCCCCGGCTACTACGCCGAACGGCGGTTCCGGCTGACCGGCCTCCAGATGCGGATCGGCCGGCGCAGCGTATCCCGCGGCATCAATCCGGAGATCGACCTGACCGGCCCGCCCGTCGACCCGGGCATCAGCCGGCTGCACGCGGTGCTGATCGCCGCGCCCGACGGCAGCTGGGCGGTGCTGGATCCCGGCTCGGCCAACGGCACGCTGGTCAACGGGGCCGAGATCCCGACCGGAGTCCAGGTGCCGTTGCGCGACGGGGACCGCATCAACCTGGGCGGCTGGACGGCGATAACGGTACATCGCGGGTAGCTATCACGGCCGTGATCCCTGACCAAAGGGACCCGAGGCGCTAACGTAAGCGGCATGATCAACGTGCCGCCCACGCCCGACCACGCCGAGGTTGACCTGGGCACCGCTGCCGGAGTCACCGACCGGGGTTTGCGGCATGCGCGCAACGAAGACGCGTTGGCCCTGGCGTCGGAGCAGACACCTGACGGCCTCGTGGTGGTGGCCGTGGTCTGCGACGGCGTGTCCTCCTCACCCCGGCCCGACGAGGCGTCGGACGCGGCCGCTCAGGCCGCACTGCCGGTCCTGCTCGAGGCCGTCCAGACCGGCGGGGATCTGGCCGAGGCGTCCCGGGCCGCGGTAGTGGCCGCCCGTAAGTCGGTGGCCGAACTCGGCGAGCCGGAGGGCGAAAGGTCGGCGACCACGTTCGTCTCCGTGGTCGCGGCCCGCACCGACATGACCGTGTGCTGGCTGGGCGACAGCCGGGCCTACTGGCTGGCCCCGACCGAGTCCGAGTCGGTCCAGCTCACCCGCGATGACTCGGTGGCCGGGGGCATGGTCGAGGCCGGCCTGGCGACCGAGGAAACGGCCATGGCGTTGCCCCACGCGCACGTGCTGACCCGCTGGCTCGGCGCCGAAGCGGCCGACCTGGACGGTGAGCCGGGGCGCGCCCCGCACGTGGAGCGGTACGCCCCACCCGGCGTCGGGGTCCTGCTCGTGTGCTCAGACGGCCTGTGGAACTACCTGCCCGAGGCGGCCGAACTGGCCCGGCTCGCGCTGCCCCGGGCCATGACCGACCCGCTCGGCTCCGCGAATGACATGGTGCGGTTCGCAGTCGACGCCGGCGGCGCCGACAACATCACGGCCGTCCTGATCCCCTACCCCGCACCGGAACCATCCTGACGCCTCAGTACTTGGGCCCGACGAACTCATCCAGCCGCGCCACCGCCTCCCGCCGAGCCACCGATATAACGTTCCGCCGCGAGAACCGCCACGCCACCCCCAGCAGGTCCAAAGTCTCCCCGCACAACCGAAGAATGTCTCCGGATTCATTGCTGAATTGGTAACGCGGGTACTCATACCATCGGTCTCCGTCGCTTAGCCTTCGCCGTACTCGGTTGGCGCCACGCCAGCCGTCGGAATGGAACAGTCCCCTGGCGAATTCACCAGGGTATTGCCGTACGATCGCGATTTGCCATTGCTCGAGCTCGATTTTCCGAGTGTGCTTACGTCCGGGCCCGTGCTGTGGAAATAGGCATGGCCAGTGCTTGGAGGTGCTCTTGACCGCGGTGCATCCCTGGTAGTGGACACAGAAGACACTTGATGCGGGCATGACGTCAGACATCGCTTGCCGGCAGGCCGCCAGGAGCCCCGGCCAGTCGTCGCAGCAAGCGATCCACAGCGCGAACACATCTCTTCGCCCGCGCGTGATTGAGCCGTCTCCGAGGTAAAGCCCGAGGAGGTATGCGTACGCTGGCTCGTCCATCGATCTGCCGTGGCAGCGGGGACACTGCCTTCTGCGTTCGGCGCCGGGGCTGTCGGCGGCACGTCGGCGGCCGCTGCGCCAGTGCCGGATCGCGGCCGCGGATACGTCGCAGATTCGAGCGTTTTCTCGGTCGAGAATGCCAATACGTGATAGGCGAAGAGCCATGTCAACCGTGGCCTGCTGGTACATGACTAAATTATCGCTCGTGCCACTGACATTTATGCGGAATGCCGAAGTGGCCGTCAGAGGTCGCAGACATAATGCGGGTGTTGAGTGCCGGGAGCGGGATTCGAACCCGCACGCCCTTCCGAGCAGACGCTTTTGAGACGTCCATGTCTGCCGTTCCATCATCCCGGCACGATCTGCGGTATGTGTCGAGCACATCGTAGCTCGACCCTCCCGCAGGCTCGATGAGGATAATCTACCCGGTCACGGTAGGCTCGTGGGGTGAGTCAGAAGCTACTGCGTGTCGTGATCGCCGAAGACGAAGCCCTGATCCGTCTCGACCTCAAGGAGATGCTCGAGGAAGAGGGTTACTCGGTCGTGGCCGAGGTCGGCGACGGGGAGTCCGCCGTCGAGCGGGTGACCGCGCTGCACCCGGATCTGGCCATCCTTGACGTCAAGATGCCGATCCTGGACGGCATTTCCGCCGCCGAGCGGATCGCCGCGGAGCGGCTCGCGCCGGTCGTCATCCTCACCGCCTTCTCCCAGCGCGAACTCGTGGAACGAGCCCGCGACGCGGGCGCGATGGCCTACCTGGTCAAGCCGTTCACCAAGGCTGACCTGGTGCCCGCCGTCGAGATGGCGGTCAGCCGGTTCACCGAGATCCGCGCGCTCGACCTCGAGATCGACACGCTGCGCGAGCGTCTGGAGGTCCGCAAGCTCCTCGACCGGGCCAAGGGCCTGCTTCAGTCCGAGCACGGCCTCAGCGAGCCCGCGGCGTTCCGCTGGATCCAGAAGACGTCCATGGACCGCCGGCTGACGATGCGCAAGGTCGCCGAGGCGGTCATCGAAGGCAGCATGCAGGTCCCCGCCGAGCCAGCCGACTGACCGCCGGAAAAGCTGACCGCCGGTAAAGCTGACCGCCGGACAACGCCGACTGGCCGCCCGGAAAAAAGGAACCCGGGGGACCGTTGGTGCCGTGCCTGCCTTCCCCGGCTGGCACGTTCTCTACTTGGACCCCCGGGCTCGCCGTCACCACGTTAGCGACCGGCCGCCGCGCGGGCAAAAGAAGAGCCGCCCCGACGCTAACCCGTGATCACATGCCGGTCACCTACCGTTTTATCCGGCGTCCGCGACGTTCAGGCCCGGGCCACCGGCCTGGTCCCTGATCAGGCAGGTCAGCCGGGACGTGCACACGCGGTGGCCGCCCGCATCCGTGACCGCGATATCGTAGGTGGCCAGCGTCCGGCCCCCGTGCGCCAAAGTGGCCACGGCCGTGACCTCCCCGTCGCGGACACCCCGGTGGTGCGTCGCGCTGATCTCGATGCCGACCACCATCCGGCCCGCGCCCGCATGCAGGAACGCGCCGAGCGATCCGACGGTCTCCGCGAGCACGCAGGACGCGCCCCCGTGCAGCAGGCCCTGCGGCTGGATGTTGCCCTCGACCGGCATGGTCGCCACGACCCGTTCCGCCGACGCCGACACGATCGTGATGCCCATACGGTGCGGGAGCGTGCCCTCACCCACCGTCGTGGCCATGATCTTGTCCAGCGTTTCCTGCTCCATCCCGTCCCACTCCAGCTTTCCCTCGAGGGCCCGCCCGGTCCACCTACAGGTTCCCACGACGGGCCCTTCGGCCGCCCGCGCCCCAGGTACGTGCGGAAAGACCAGATCCACAAATTTCAGCGAAAGATTTTGTGACTTAAAGGGTGACTTATGTCTTGTTAACGCTCACAATCTGGGTTGGAACCCGTTCATGAAGGGAGTGCAGCATGCGCGAGATCGGAAGACAACGCCGTCTCCGCCGCCCGGCCCTCATCGGTCTGGCCGCGTTGGCGGCGATCGCCATCGGAGGGTCGCTGACGGCCACCCAGGCCCAGGCGAGGACCACGGCGCCGGCCCGACCCGCTGGCGGCGGCGGGCTGTCGATCAGCAAGGCATTCTTCGGTAACACCGTCGAGCCCTACACGGGCAAGGAAACCGCCGTCTACCGCTACACGCTGAGCAACGCCAACGGGATGAGCGTCGACATCCTCACCTTCGGCGGCATCGTCCAGCAGATCAACGTGCCGAGCCGGTTCGGGCACGTGTCCGACGTGGTGCTGGGCTTCCCGACCCTGCAGGACTACGTCACCGAGGACAGCCCGCCGGTGACCGCGAACGGCGGTCCGTACTTCGGCGAGCTGATCGGCCGGTACGGCAACCGGATCGCCAAGGGTACCTTCACGCTGAACCAGCCGGGCGTCGGGCCGGTCACCTACACCGTGCCCGTCAACAACGGCGTGAACAGCCTGCACGGCGGGCTCGTCGGCTTCGGCAACCACATCTGGGCCGACCAGCCCGTCCGAACCAGCAGCGAGGTAGGCGTGCAGCTCACGCTGGTCAGCCCGAACGGCGACCAGGCCGCCGCCGCCGGCACCCCCGGCTGCCCGAACGGGTGCACCGGTTACCCGGCCAAGCTCAAGGTGGTCGTCACCTACACGCTGAACAACCATAACCAGATCGGCATCAAGTACGTCGCGACCGACGAGTCGTCCAACCTCAACACGGTCCTCAACCTGACCAACCACAGCTACTTCAACCTGGCGGGCGAGAACGCCCCCGTGGGCACCGCCTACAGCCAGCCCATCCAGATCAACGCGAACGAGTACACGCCGACGGACACCACCCAGATCCCGCTCGGCACCAACGTTCCCGTGGCCGGCACGCCGTTCGACTTCACCACCCCGCACACGATCGGCTCCCGCATCGGCGAGGTCAGCGCGCCTGACAACGCCCCGGCCGCGGACAACCAGCTGCTCATCGCCCAGGGCTACGACCACAACTGGGTGCTGAACGCGCAAACCCGGGCCACCACCGGCCCGGACGGCCTCAACCTGGCCGCCCACGCCTGGGACTTCGCCAGCGGCCGCGAGCTGACCGTCTGGACCGACCAGCCCGGCGTCCAGTTCTACACGAGCAACTTCCTGAACGGGACGCTCGTGGGCATCGGTGGCAATGCCTACCGCCAGGGTGCGGGCTACACGTTCGAGACCCAGCACTTCCCGAACTCGCCCAACCAGCCCAACTTCCCCTCAACCGAGCTGGGTGCGGGCAAGACCGTCACCTCGATGACCATCTTCGCGTTCAACTTCTAGCCAGTACCGGGTCCCCGTCCGCCACTTCGCGGCACGCAGGTGGCGGACGGGGCCACCACCGCCCGTTCGGCCAATAGGATCGAACCCGTGGCGACACAAGCACCAGACTCCGCAGCTCACGACCGGTTGCTGCTGCTCGACGGCCATTCGCTGGCTTACCGGGCGTTCTTCGCGCTTCCGATCGAGAACTTCTCCACCACCACCGGGCAGCCGACCAACGCGGTGTACGGGTTCACCGCGATGCTCATCAACGTGCTGCGCGACGAGAAGCCGACCCACGTCGCGGTGGCCTTCGACCGCGGGGAGCCGACGTTCCGGCACGAGCAGTGGGTCGAGTACAAGGCCAACCGGCGCGAGACGCCGGAGGACTTCCGCAGCCAGCTCAGCCTGATCTTCGAGGTGCTGGACGCGCTCGGCATCCGGCGGCTGTCCGCGCCCGGCTACGAAGCCGACGACATCATCGCCACCCTGGCCACGCAGGCCGCGGCGGAGGAGATGGACGTGCTCATTGTCACCGGTGACCGCGACGTCCTCCAGCTGGTGAGCGACCGGGTGACGGCGCTGATGACCCGCCGCGGCATCACCGACATGACCCGCTTCACTCCGCAGACCGTGCAGGAGAAGTACGGGCTCTCCCCGGCGCAGTACCCCGACTTCGCCGCCGTCCGCGGCGACCCGAGCGACAACCTGCCCGGCATCCCGGGCGTGGGGGAGAAGACCGCGACCAAGTGGATCGCGGAGTTCGGCTCGCTGGCCAACTTGGTGGACCGGGTGGACGAGGTCAAGGGCAAGGTCGGCGACGCGCTGCGTGAGCACCTGGCCACCGTGCTGCGCAACCGTCAGCTCACCTCGCTGCTCACCGACCTGCCCGCCGAGACGGTCGGTGCCGTGCCCGGCGACCTGCTGCCGGTGGCTTGGGACCGGGAAAAGATCCACCAGCTCTTCGACACCCTGCAGTTCCGCGTGCTGCGAGACCGGCTGTACCAGACGCTGCCGCACGGCCTGATCGGCGCCGTGGGTTCGGCGGACCAGATCCTCACCGCCGAGGGCGGCCCAGCGAAGCAGGCTCTTGATGTGGTGGCCGACCTGCTCGGACCCGATGAGCTCGCGGCCTGGCTGGCCGCCCATGCTTCCGCCGAACGGTCCGGCCTGGCAGTAGCCGGCAGCTGGGGACGCGGCACGGGGAATTTGACCGCCGTGGCTATCGCGGCCCCGGACGGTCACGGCGCCCACGTCGACCCCACCGCGCTTACCGACGACGACGAGCGGGCCCTGGCCGCCTGGCTGGCCGATCCCGCGCACCCCAAGGTCCTGCACGACGCCAAGGGCCCCCTGCACGCCTTCGCCGCCCGCGGCTTCACCCTGGCCGGCCTGGAATGCGACACGGCGCTGGCCGCCTACCTGGCCCTGCCGGGCCAGCGCACCTTCGATCTGGCCGACCTGACGCTGCGCTACACCGGCCAGGAGCTCCGTGAGGAGCCCGCGGACGGCCAGCTCACGCTGGACGGGTCGGTCGAGCGCGACGCGGCCGCCGGGCTCGTGCTGCGCGCCCAGGCCACCCTGCAGCTCGCCGCGGCGCTCGACGCCGACCTGGACCGCCGCGAGGCCGGCGCGTTGCTGCGCGAACTGGAACTGCCGCTAGTCTCGGTGCTGGCCAAGATGGAGCACACCGGGATCGCCGCCGACCTCGACCACTTCGCGGCCATGTCCGCCACACTGCACGGCGAGGTGAAGGCGGCCGAGCAGGCCGCGTTCGCCGTCGTCGGGCACGAGTTCAACCTCGGCTCGCCCAAGCAGCTGCAGGAAATCCTGTTCACCGAGCTCGGGCTGCCCAAGACCAAGCGGATCAAGACCGGGTACACCACCGACTCCGAGGCGCTGACCAGCCTGCTCGCGCAGACCGGCCATCCGCTGCTCGAGCATCTGCTCCGGCACCGCGACGTGTCCAAGCTGATGACGATCGTGGACTCGCTGATCCCGATGCCGGGCGAGGACGGCCGGATCCACACCACCTACAACCAGACCATCGCGGCCACCGGCCGGCTGTCCTCCACCGACCCGAACCTGCAGAACATCCCGATCCGCAGCGAGCTCGGCCGGCAGATCCGCAAGGGCTTCATCGTCGGCGCGGGCTACGAGTGCCTGCTCACCGCGGACTACAGCCAGATCGAGCTGCGCATCATGGCCCACCTGTCCGGCGACGAGGCGCTGATCGCCGCGTTCGAGTCCGGGCACGACTTCCACGCCGCTACCGCCTCCCGGGTGTTCGGGCTGCCGCCCGAGGAGGTGGGACCCGAGCTGCGCGCCAAGATCAAGGCGATGAACTACGGCCTGGCCTACGGCCTGTCCGCCTTCGGGCTCTCCAACCAGCTGCGCATCACCCCGGACGAGGCCCGCGGGCTGATGGATGAGTACTTCAAGGAGTTCGGCGGCGTGCGGGACTACTTGCACGAGGTGGTCTCCCGGGCCCGGATGGACGGCTACACCGCGACCATGATGGGCCGGCGCCGCTACCTGCCCGACCTGACCTCGGACAACCGGCAGCGGCGGGAGATGGCCGAACGGATGGCCCTGAACGCGCCCATCCAAGGCTCGGCCGCCGACGTGATCAAGGTGGCCATGCTGGCCGTGGACAGCTCCCTGACCGGCGCGGGGCTGCGCTCCCGGATGCTGCTCCAGGTCCACGACGAGCTGCTCATCGAGGTGGCGCCCGGCGAGTACGACCAGGCCCACGACCTAGTCTGCGCCGCCATGGCCGGCGCTGCCGCGCTGCGCGTCCCGCTGGACGTCTCGGTAGGCACCGGCCGAACCTGGGACGACGCAGCGCATTAGTGCTGGCCCGGGGGGACGACCCCCCGAACCCCCCGGTGCGCTTCACGCCCGGCCACTCCATCCCCGGCCATCCCCTTGGACCTCTGGGGCCTCGGGCCGGGACGACCGAGACCCTATTGTGGCCGGGCTCAAATTGACCCTTCGACCTGGCTCTCATATCCTGAACGCTGCGCCGTATCCTCGTGCGTTCCGTCGTGGTAACGTGACATCACGTCACGTGACCGGGCTGGCGGCCGCCGGGCATGCCGTGGTCGGCCCGTGCTGGTTCCGGTAGGTCCTGCGAATTCTGGTCATTCTGGGGTGCGCGGTTCTGCGGCGCGTCCAAAAAAACCTTCCCTGTCCGCATCCGGAGCCAACCCACACATGACGAGCAGCACGCAAGCCAACTCGACCCCCAAGGTGGCGGTCAACGACATCGGGTCCGAGGAGGCATTCCTCGCCGCGATCGACGAAACCATCAAGTATTTCAACGACGGTGACATCGTCGAAGGAACAGTCGTAAAGGTCGACCGAGACGAGGTATTGCTCGATATCGGCTACAAGACAGAAGGCGTGATTCCCTCACGCGAACTGTCGATCAAACACGATGTCGACCCGCATGACGTAGTCAAGACCGGCGAGCACATCGAGGCCCTGGTCCTCCAGAAGGAGGACAAAGAAGGCCGCCTGATCCTGTCCAAGAAGCGGGCCCAGTACGAACGGGCCTGGGGCACGATCGAGAAGATCAAGGACGAGGACGGCGTGGTCACCGGCACGGTGATCGAAGTCGTCAAGGGCGGCCTGATCCTGGACATCGGCCTGCGCGGCTTCCTGCCCGCCTCGCTGGTGGAGATGCGCCGCGTCCGCGATCTTCAGCCGTACGTAGGCCGGGAGATCGAGGCCAAGATCATCGAGCTGGACAAGAACCGCAACAACGTGGTCCTGTCCCGCCGGGCCTGGCTGGAACAGACCCAGTCCGAGGTCCGCCACACCTTCCTCAACACCTTGTCCAAGGGCCAGATCCGCAAGGGCGTCGTCTCCTCGATCGTCAACTTCGGCGCGTTCGTCGACCTGGGCGGCGTGGACGGTCTGGTGCACGTGTCCGAGCTGTCCTGGAAGCACATCGACCACCCGGGCGAGGTCGTCGAGGTGGGCCAGGAGGTCACGGTCGAGGTGCTCGACGTGGACATGGACCGGGAGCGGGTCTCGCTCTCGCTCAAGTCCACGCAGGAAGACCCATGGCAGCAGTTCGCTCGGACCCACCAGATCGGCCAGGTCGTGCCGGGCCGGGTGACCAAGCTGGTGCCGTTCGGCGCGTTCGTCCGCGTCGAGGAGGGCATCGAGGGCCTGGTGCACATCTCCGAGCTCGCCGACCGGCACGTGGAGATTCCCGAGCAGGTTGTGCAGGTTGGCGACGAGATCTTCGTCAAGATCATCGACATCGACCTGGACCGGCGCCGGATCAGCCTGTCGCTCAAGCAGGCCAACGAAGGCACCGTCGGCGAGACGGTCGGCGACGACTTCGACCCGACGCTGTACGGCATGCCGGCCTCCTACGACGAGCAGGGCAACTACGAGTACCCCGACGGTTTCGACCCAGAGACCGGCGAGTGGCTGCCCGGCTACGAGAAGCAGCGTGAGGAGTGGGAGCACCAGTACGCTGAGGCGCGCGCCAGGTTCGAGGCGCACCGGCGGCAGGTGGAGGAATCCCGCAAGGCTGATGAGGAAGACGCGGCCGCGCCGGTGGGTGATGACTCTGGCGAGGACGGCTCGGCGGCTTCGGCCGGCAACGGCGGTGCCGCCCGGGCCGCCCGCGGAGCCCGCTCCGGCGGTCCCCGGCAGCCTGCGGGCGCGCCCGGAGCGGTTACGTCCAGCTCGAGTCCGGGTGCCGCAGCGACTGGTACCTTGGCCTCCGACGAGGCCCTGGCTGCCCTCCGCGAGAAGCTCTCCGGCGGCCAGTCCTGACCAACGCATAAGAGCGGCACCCACTACGGTGGGTGCCGCTTTTGTGTTGCCCGCCGGGCCCGTCGTAACCCAGGCGAGGCTCCCGCCGAACAACCGAGCTGGGCCTGCGGCGAGATCTAGACGCGGTTCCCCTACGCTGGTGCCCGTGGCGGGACACGGGGACCGGGTACTGCGGGCCGGGCTAACCGGCGGCATCGGGTCCGGCAAGAGCGAGGTATCCCGGCGGTTGGCCGCTCACGGGGCCGTGATCATCGACGCGGACATCGCCGCCCGGGCCGTGGTCGAGCTGGGCACCCCGGGGCTGGCGCGAGTCGCGGAGGCCTTCGGCGCCGACGTGCTCGGCCCGGACGGCGCCCTGGACCGGGACCGGCTCGGCGCGATCGTGTTCCGCGATCCCGCCTCACGCGCCACGCTGAACGCCATCGTCCACCCCCTGGTCGCAGAGTGGATGCGGGCCGCCGAGCAGGCCGCCGTGGATGCGGCCCGCGGCGACCTGATCATCGTGCACGACGTGCCGCTGCTGGCCGAGAACCGCCGGGCCGGCGGCTTCGACCTGGTCATCGTGGTAGACGTCCCGCCCGAGCTTCAGCTCGAGCGACTGGTCGGGCAGCGCGGCCTGACACCGGATCAGGCCTCGGCCCGCCTGGCCGCGCAGGCCAGTCGGGAGCAGCGCCTGGCCGTGGCCGACCTGGTGATCGACAACTCCGGCTCCCTGCAGGACCTCGACCGCCGCGTCGCCGAGGTCTGGACCGAGCTCACCCGCCTACTGCCTCGTCAGCCGCCGTTACCGGGCGGCGGCGGCGCGAAGGGCAGGCTCACGCAGCTCGGCGCGGGCGGTGAGGTCAGCTTCCCGTCCGAGAACGACGTGGTCATCGTGCCGTTCGTACTGGTCCCCACGGCCACGACCAGGACGTCACCGGCCGGAATACCCTGCGCGTTGACGGTGAAGGAGCCGTCCTTTGAGCTGCCCCCCTGCACGCTGATGCTGCCGCGGGCCACCGGCACGGCGGGCGCCGGCAGCGACCGGATGCTCGGACAGCCGGCCCCGACCGGCACGATGATCACATTGTCGCCGAGCTGGTGCAGCTTGGCGTTGGCTTGGGTGATCCCGGACGTCTGGTAGACGTCGAGCGTGACCGTCCCGTTGGGGTTCTTGGTCACCGCGTAGGCCGGACTGCCACCGCCGCTGCTGGCCGCCAGGGCCCCGGCGGTGCCCGCGACGGCGAGGCAGCCCGCGCCGGCCACCAGCAAGGTCCGGCGCGCTGCGACGCGGGGCCTTGGCGCCGGCGGCTGGGTGTGTGCCAGCGTCGATCCGTGCTCCCGCATCAGATCGGCGAATAGCTGGTCGGCAAAGTTAGTCATTACGGTCACCCCTGATCTCGTTCTTGGTGATGGCTTGCTTACGCAACGCTTGGTTGTGCCCTGCTTCCTTGCGCAGCCGGGCGCGGGTCCGCATCAGCCGCATCCGTACCGTGCCCGGCGTGAGCCCCAGTGCGGCCGCCGCCTCCTTCGGCCGAAGTCCCGCGATGTCCACCAGCTCGATCACCGCGCGGTCCCGTTCCGGCAGCGCGCCCAGCGCGGTGATCAGGTCGTGGCCGGCTCGTTCGGCATCGATCCGCTCGAGCAGTTCCTCGACCTGGTCCGGGTCTAGGTCACGGCGGCCGGCCAGCCGCCCCAGCTTGTGCTGCTGCCGGCTGTACGCCTCGCAGTACGATGCGTAGACCCGCCGGGCGATCCCGAACACCCAGGCCCGTGCAGTGCCCTTGCGCGGATCGAAAGACCCGAAGTAGGTGATCACCGCGACGAAGGTGTCCGCGGTGAGGTCGGCGACCAGCTGCGGATCGGCGCTGCGCCGCGCGAAGTACGCCGTCACGACGTCGACGTTCGCCCGGTACAGCCGCTCGAACTCGGCGGTCGCGCCAGCGTCTCCCGGCGGTTCCCTGGTCCCGGCGGCCGGCGATGTTGTTGCTGCTGCTGTCCTTTCGGTCACGTCTCTAGTAGCCGATCAGCCGCCGCAGCGTCACGCCGTGGTGTCACCGCCCCCGGTCCTTGCGGCGAATCCCGTCACCGCGAACAGCGGCCATTTTTCGGATGGGCCATTCAGCGCGTGGCTGCCGCGCTCGGCAAAGGTGATGCCCGATCCGGTCACCAGATCCTTGACCGTCCGGGAGACCAGGATCTCCGCGGGCAGCGCGATCGCCGCGACCCGGTCGGTGATCTGCACCGAGGCTCCCGCGATGTCCTCGCCCACCAGGTCCACCTCGCCGGTGTGGATCCCCGCCCGGATCTGGATTCCCGCCGCGGCCGCTCCCTCGCGGACCGCGGCCGCGCAACGGATCGCGTGGCCGGGCGCGTCGAAGGTAGCCAGGATGCCGTCCGCGGTGGTCCTGATCAGCCGTCCCCGGTGTCCGCGAACCAGATCCCCGGCGGCTGACTCGACCGGTGCCGCCTCGGCCCGGCCGTCGACCGTCTTGGCGTAGAGGATGGTGGCCAGCACGCGGTCCGGCTCGCCCGGAGGTGAGGTACTGGCTAGGAAGTCGGCGATCTCGGCGCAGAGCGCCTCGCGGTCCCCGCTGGCCGCGAATCGCAGCCAGTGGTCGCCCGGCTGTTCCCAATAGCGGGCGCCAGCGATGTGGGCAGCCAGGTAGCGGCCGTGACACGGCGGCACTACGCGATCGCCAGCGCGCTGGATCACCAAGGTGGGCACGTGGATAGCAGGCAGCACGGCGCGGACATCGATATCGCGGATCATCCGCAGCATCCGCAGGAACGCGCTCGGGCTGACCGCCATCCGCTCGAACCGCCCAAACGCCTGGCGCCAGCGGGTCGAGTCCGCCCGGCTCTGCATGTACCACTCGATGCTCGCGCCCTGCCCCCAGCGGTTCGCGGCGATCTCGCGCAAGTCGTCGTACATCTCCTGCGCGTCCTGCCCGCACGGGTAGCCCGGGGCCGGGAACCGGCGGGCCGAGGCCGACCCCAGGATCAGCGCGGTGACGCGCCCGGGATGGGTGGCCGCGAACAGGATGCTCATCGGAGCGCCCTCCGAGTAGCCGAAGAACACGGCCTTGCTGGAGCTCGCGGCACGCATCACCGCCCGGACGTCCTCGATCCGTTCTTCGAGCGACATGTCGCCGGGTGCGCGATCCGACAGCCCGGTGTCCCGCTTGTCGAACATAATCAGCCGCCCCAGCTTGGCCAGGCGCCGGTAGAAGGCGGCCATCTGGGGGTCTTCCCAGAGTAGTTCGAGGTGGCTCATCAAGCCGGGCACGAACAAGATGTCCCGGTCCCCGTGGCCGAGGACCTGATAGGCGATGTGGATACCGTCGCTGGTCTGAACGTAACGGACCTCCGGCATGGCCTCGTCAGTGACTCCGCCGGGCTCGCGCGCACCAGCCGCCGCTGGACCCTTGAGCGCGGGATCCTGGCGCAGGATGCGCGCGTGCAGCTCGCGTAGCTCCGGGCTGGGCTCGATCGCGAGCTCGGCGACCAGGATGTCGCGCAACTCCCGGTAGGCGCGCAGCGCGTCGGCCTGCCGCCCGGCCCGGTACAGNNGCTCCTCCAGGCGCCCCGCCTCCGCGCGTGCCGACGGCACCGCGTCGAAGCCGGCCAGCGCAGGCCCGCGCCACAGACCCAGGGCCTGGTCGAAGCGCTGCGTGGCTGTGGCGGCGTCACCGGCGGCCAGCGCTGCGTCGCCCTCGGCGGCGAGCTGTTCGAACCGTAGTGCGTCCAGTTCCCCGGGCTCCACCCGCAGCAGGTAACCCGGCGACCGGGTGGCCAGCCGGTCGGCCTCCCCGGCCGATCGGAGCGCCTTGCGCAGCTCGGACAGGCGGACCTGCATGCTGCCGGTCGCCCTATCGGCCGGCTGGCCAGGCCAGAGTTCCTCGAGCAGCCGGTCAGACGACACCACCTGGTTGGCGCGCACCAGGAGCAGGGCCAGCACCGCCCGGGTCCGGGCGCCCGCCACCGCCAGGGACTGGCCTCCGGCCGTCACCTCGAGCGAACCGAGCACTCCGAACTCCACCCTGACCCCATCCATCCCGGCGCTGGTAAGTAAACGGTAAGCCCGCCGTAGGCCGCCGGGAACCCGCACCGGTCACGATGCAGAGGCAGGCCGAGCCTGCGAGGCCGCGACGGGAGGAGACACCATGTCCGGTACGCCACCGGTCGTGATCATCGGAGCCGGGGTGGGCGGGCTGACCTTGGCCTTGCTGCTGCGGCAGCGCGGTATCTCCGCTGAGGTCCTGGAGCAGTCCAGCGAGCTGCGTGAGGTGGGCGCGGCGGTCTCGCTCGCGGCCAACGCGACCCGGGTGATGCGGCACATCGGCCTGGGTGAACCCCTGGCCCGGGTGTCGACCGAGCCCACCGCGCTCATCCACCGCGATGGCCGCGACGGTCACCGGATCGCGGTCACGCCTGGCCCGCAGTGGTACCGGGATACGTTCGGCGCACCGTTCTATGGCCTGCACCGGGCGGACCTGCAGCGGGTCCTCGCCGATGCGTTCGGGCCCGACCACCTGCACCTGGACTGCCGCGTCGAATCCCTGGAGGAACGTGGCCCGGGGATGCGGGTGCGCTGCTCGTCGGGCGCCGTCTTCGAGGCCAGCCTCGTGGTGGGCGCTGACGGCGTGCACTCGCTGGTCCGGCACTGGGTGACCGGCGGGGACGAGCCGGTCTACTCGGGCACGTCCGGATTCCGCGGCCTAGTCCCGGTCGACCTGCTGCCCCGGCTGCCCGATTCCGGCGCCCTGCAGTTCTGGATCGGGCCCGGCGCGCACCTGCTGCACTATCCGATCGACGGCGGCCGCCTGATCAACTTCTTGGCCGTGATCGACACGCCAGGGCAGTGGACGGCACCGGGCTGGATGGAGGCCGCCCCAGACGGCGCGCACCTCAAGGCATTCGCCGGCTGGCACCCGGCGGTTACCGACATGCTCAGCGCCGTGCCGCAGTCCCCGCGCTGGGGCCTGTTCGCCCGGCGGCCGCTGGCTCGCTGGAGCCGCGGCCCGGCCGTGCTACTGGGCGATGCCGCCCACGCCATGCTTCCGCACCACGGCCAGGGCGCGAACCAGACGATCGAGGACGCGGCCGTCCTGGCGACCGAACTTGACGGCGCCGACGACATCCCGGCCGCGCTGTGCCGCTACGCCAGCCGGCGCCGGGCCCGGACCCGCAAGGTCCAGCTCATGTCGTGGGCAGCGTCGTCTGCGCTGCACCTGCCCGACGGCCCGGCCGCTCGGCGGCGCGACGCCTACCTAGCCCTGGCCCCGCAGCACCTAGCGTGGATCCACAGCCACGACGCGCTCGCCCCCGCCCTCGCGCGCTGTTAGAACCGGCGCCGCCGGCGTCGCGGCGCCGCCGGAGCGCCAAGGAATGTCAGACCCCCCGCCTAGAGTTCTATTCTTGGAGGTGGGTTGTGCGTCCGGTAACCGATTTGAAGCGTAGCGTCGCGCCGTTCGAAGTCGTGACCGACATGGTCCCGGCGGGTGATCAGCCGCAGGCGATCGCCGACATCACCCGGCGCATCCAGGCGGGCGACACTCACACCGTCCTGCTCGGCGCGACCGGGACCGGGAAGACCGCCTCGGTCGCCTGGATCGCGGAGCGGCTGCAGCGCCCGGTACTGGTCATGCTGCCGAACAAGACGCTCGCCGCCCAGTTCGCCAACGAGCTGCGCGAGATGCTGCCCCACAACGCGATCGAGTACTTCGTCTCCTACTACGACTACTACCAGCCCGAAGCGTACGTCCCGCAGACCGACACCTACATCGAGAAGGACTCCTCGATCAACTCCGAGGTCGAGCGGCTCAGGCACTCGGCCACCAACTCCCTGCTGACCCGACGCGACACCATCGTCGTCTCTTCGGTGTCGTGCATCTACGGCCTGGGCACCCCGCAGGAGTACGTGGACCGGATGCTCACGGTCAAGCTCGGCGACACCATCGACCGGGACACGCTGCTGCGCAAGCTGGTTGGCATGCAGTACGCGCGAAATGACCTGGCCTTCACCCGCGGCACCTTCCGGGTCCGCGGGGACACCATCGAGATCATCCCGATGTACGAGGAGCTCGCCGTCCGGATCGAGATGTTCGGCGACGAGATCGAGCGGCTGATGACGCTGCACCCCCTCACCGGCGAGGTGATCAGCGAGGACACTGAGCTGTACATCTTCCCGGCGTCGCACTACGTGGCCGGGCCGGAGCGGATGGAGCGCGCCATCCACGGCATCGAGGCCGAGCTCGCCGAGCGGCTCGGCGAGCTCGACCAGCAGGGCAAGCTGCTCGAGGCGCAGCGGCTCCGCATGCGGACCACCTACGACATCGAGATGATGCGCCAGGTCGGCAGCTGTTCCGGCATCGAGAACTACTCGCGGCACATCGACGGCCGCGAGGTGGGCAGCCCGCCGAATACCCTGCTCGACTACTTCCCGGAGGACTTCCTCCTGGTCATCGACGAGTCGCACGTCACCGTCCCGCAGATCGGCGCCATGTACGAGGGCGACGTGTCCCGCAAGCGGGTGCTGGTCGAGCACGGCTTCCGGCTGCCCAGCGCGATTGACAACCGCCCGCTGACCTGGGATGAGTTCCTCGACCGGATCGGGCAGACCATCTACCTGTCGGCCACCCCCGGGCCGTACGAGCTGCAGCGCGTGGGCGGCGACGTGGTCGAGCAGGTGATCAGGCCGACCGGCCTGGTCGATCCCGAGGTGGTCATCAAGCCGACCAAGGGCCAGATCGACGACCTGCTGCACGAGATCGGGCTGCGGACCGAGCGGGACGAGCGGGTGCTGGTCACCACGCTCACCAAGCGGATGGCCGAGGACCTGACCGACTACCTGCTCGAGAACGGGGTCCGGGCCAGGTACCTGCACAGCGAGGTAGACACACTGCGCCGGATCGAGCTGCTGCGCGAGCTGCGGGTCGGCGAATACGACGTGCTGGTCGGCATCAACCTGCTCCGCGAGGGCCTGGACCTGCCCGAGGTCTCGCTGGTCGCGATCCTGGACGCGGACAAGGAAGGCTTCCTGCGCTCGGGCACGGCGCTGATCCAGACCATCGGCCGCGCCGCACGGAACGTGTCCGGCCAGGTCCACATGTACGCCGACACCGTGACCCCCTCCATGAAGCGGGCCATCGAGGAGACCAACCGCCGGCGCGACAAGCAGGAGGAATACAACCGGGCGCACGGCATCGACCCGCAGCCGCTGCGCAAGCGCATCGCCGACATCCTGGACCAGATCGTCCGCGAGGACGCCGACACCGAGCAGCTGATCGGCGGCGGCGGCCGGCAGCAGTCCCGCGGCAAGGCGCCGGTGCCGGGCCTGTCGAGCCGGGCCCGCGCCGCCGTCCAGGCCGCCGGGCACGCCGAGGCCGGCGCCCCCAGCAGCGCCGCCCGCGGCGAGCTGGTCGGGTTGATCACCGAGCTCACCGAGCAGATGCACGCGGCCGCCGCCGAGCTGCACTTCGAAGTCGCGGCCCGGCTCCGCGACGAGATCCGCGACCTCAAGCACGAGCTGCGCGGCATGCACGCGGCCGGCGTCTGACCCGCGACACGCGCTGCGGCATGATAGTACATAAGTCCGCCGGAATGCTGAGTGACAGCTGACTGTTGCCTAAGTAAGTAACCCGGCGGTGTTAGGGGCGGCCCGCAGCGGAACCTGGTTTCAGTGGGCCTAGCGCAAAACGCAGCCGACTAGCGGAGATGCCGGGGGAGGTGTGGAGTGCTAGTCAGCCTGATCGCGGCGGTCGTCGCGGCGGTCTTTTACGGCGTTGCTTCGGTGATGCAGGCCATTGCCGTCCGCTCGGCCAGCCATCGGGGAGTGCAGGACGCGACCGGCGGCGGCGTCGATCCCGGTCTCGTGGTGCGTATGCTGCATCAATGGCGGTTCGTGGCCAGCATCTGCCTTGACGCTCTCGGCTTCCTGGCCCAGCTTGTGGCCCTGCATCGGCTGCCCCTGTTCGTGGTGCAGGCCTTCGTCGCGTCGAACCTGGCGGTAACCGCGGTGGTCGCCTCGCGGGTGATCGGGATGACCCTGTCCTGGCGGGAGTGGGCGGCGGTCATCGGCGTGGTGGCGGGCGTGGGCCTGCTCGGCTCCTCGGCAGGTGCCCAGGGCGCCTCGCAGGTGGGGGCGGTCTTCAAGCTCGCCCTGATCGTGGCGGTCGCGGGCCTGGCCGTCGTAGGCCTGGCCGCGGCCAAGCTCAACGACCCGTACCGCACCACGGCGCTGGGCATCACGGCTGGCTTCGGCTTCGGGGTACTCAGCATCGCCGCTCGCGTCTTGAACGGCTTCTCGCCGCTCGAGCTGGCCCGCGACCCGGCCGCCTACGCGATCGCCGCGGCCGGCATCATCTCGTTCATGTTCTACGCCACCGCCCTGGAGGGCGGCAGTGTCACGGTCGCCACGGCCGCCGTGGTGCTGAGCGAAACCATCCCGCCTGCCGTCATCGGGGTCATTTTCCTCGGCGACCAGACCCGGCCCGGGCTGGCCGGCGTGGCCTGGGCAGGGTTCGTCATCGCCATCGCTTCCGCCGTCATGCTGGCCAGATTCGGCGAGGCGCACCACGCGGAAGACGTGGCGATGGCCGACGCGGTGGCACATCGGAAAGCAAATGCCGGGCCGGCCGCCTGCGAGCTGTTATTCTGGTGGCCCGTGGACCTGCAGCTTTTCCTGCCCTGCCGGACACTGCCATACCGGAAACCACGGGAGTCTTATAGTGGCCGCATCATCACGTCACCCACGGCCTGTACAAACCCGACACCTCTTTGTCACCGGGGGAGTCGCCTCTAGCCTCGGCAAGGGACTGACCGCGTCCAGCCTGGGCCGCCTGCTCAAACTCAGAGGCCTGCGGGTCACCATGCAGAAGCTCGACCCGTACCTGAACGTCGACCCGGGCACCATGAACCCGTTCCAGCACGGTGAGGTGTTCGTGACCGACGACGGGACCGAAACCGACCTCGACGTCGGACATTACGAACGGTTCCTCGACACCAACCTGCAGGGCGAGGCCAACGTCACCACCGGCCAGATCTACTCCACGGTGATCGCGAACGAACGGCGCGGTGCGTACCTCGGCGACACCGTGCAGGTGATCCCGCACATCACCAACGAGATCAAGTCCCGCATCCTGCAGATGGGCGGGGACGACGTCGACGTGGTGATCACCGAGGTCGGCGGGACCGTCGGCGACATCGAGTCGCTGCCGTTCCTCGAGGCCATCCGCCAGATCAGGCACGAGATCGGCCGGGACCGCTGTTTCTTCCTGCACGTCAGCCTGCTGCCCTACATCGGCCCGTCCGGTGAGCTGAAGACCAAGCCCACCCAGCATTCGGTGGCCGCGCTGCGCAGCATCGGCATCCAGCCCGACGCGATCGTGGCCCGCTCCGACCGCCCGATCAGCGTCGGCCTGAAGCGCAAGATCAGCTTGATGTGCGACGTGGACGAGGAAGCGGTGGTTTCCGCGCCCGACGCCCCGTCCATCTACGACATCCCGAAGGTGCTGCACGCCGAGGGGCTGGACGCCTATGTCGTACGCAGGCTCGGCCTGCCGTTCCGCGACGTGGACTGGAGCGAGTGGGACGACCTGCTGCGCCGAGTGCACCGTCCGGCCCACAGCCTCACGATCGCGCTGGTCGGCAAGTACGTCGACCTGCCCGACGCCTACCTGTCCCCGGCCGAGGCGCTCAAGGCCGGCGGTTTCGCCAACGATGCCCAGGTGAACGTCCGCTGGGTGATCAGCGACGCCTGCGAGGACCCAGAAGGCGCCGCCGCCGAGCTCGACGGGGTCGACGGGGTGCTGATCCCGGGCGGTTTCGGCGTGCGCGGCATCGAGGGGAAGATCGGCGCGATCCGGTACGCGCGCGAGCACGGCATCCCGATCCTGGGCCTGTGCCTCGGCCTGCAGTGCATGGTNNGACATGGGCGGCACCATGCGCCTGGGCCTGTATCCGGCGGTCCTGCAGCCCGGCACGCGGGTGGCAGAGCTGTACGGCGCCACCCTGGTCGAGGAGCGGCACCGGCACCGGTACGAGGTCAACAACACCTACCGCGGGGCGCTCGAGCAGGCCGGGCTGGTCTTCTCCGGGCTCTCACCGGACGGCCACCTGGTGGAGTTCGCCGAGCTGCCCAGCCACCCGTTCTTCGTGGGCACCCAGGCACATCCGGAATTCCTGTCCCGCCCGACCCGGCCGCATCCGCTATTCAATGGCCTGATCGCCGCCGCGCTCGCGCGGTCCAAGACCCTGACCTCGGCCAGCAACCTGACCAGCGCGCGCGCCGCGGCCACCGCATGACCGAACAACAGCACGCGAACATTAAAGACGAGCCCGAGCACTGGCCCGTCGCCTCCTCGGTGGAGCTGCTTCGTGCCCGGCTGGTCACCGTACGCAGCGACAAGGTCCGCACCCCTGATAACCATTTGGCCGAACGCGACGTGGTGCTTCATCCCGGCGCCGTGGCCGTGCTCGCCCTGGACGACGCCGACCGGATCTTGATGATCAGGCAGTACCGGCATCCGGTAGGACACCTGCTGTGGGAGATCCCGGCGGGCCTGCGCGACGTCGCGGGGGAGGACCCGTGGGTCACCGCGCAGCGCGAGCTGGCGGAGGAAGCGAGCTACCGGGCCCGCGACTGGCGGGTGCTGGCCGACTACTACTCCTCGCCCGGCTACAGCACCGAGCGCCTGCGCATCTTCCTGGCCCGCGACCTGGAACCCGTGCCCCCCGCCGAACGCCATTTCGTCCCCCAGGACGAGGAGGCGTACCTGCTGCTCGACTGGCTGCCGCTGGACCAGGCGGTGCGCAAGGTGCTGGCCGGGGAGCTCCACAACGGCGCCGCCGCCCTGGGCATCATGGCGGGGTACGCTGCCAGGTCACAGGGGTATGACCGACTTCGTCGGGCCGATGCCCCCGAAGAGCAATGACGCTCGCTGTCTGGAAGGACCACCATGAAGGTTGGAATTCCCAAGGAGATAAAGAACCACGAATACCGAGTGGCGATCACGCCGGCCGGCGTTCACGAACTGGCCCGTAACGGCCATCAGGTGGTCATCCAGGCCGGGGCGGGGGAGGGCTCGTCGATCCCCGACGAGGACTTCACCACCGCCGGCGCGAAGATCCTGCCCACCGCGGACGACGTGTGGGGCGAGGGCGATCTGATCCTCAAGGTCAAGGAGCCGATCGAAGAGGAGTACCACCGGATGCGGTCGGGCCAGGTGCTGTTCACCTACCTGCACCTGGCCGCCTCCAGGGCCTGCACCGACGCGCTGCTCGCGGCCGGTGTCACCTCGATCGCGTACGAGACCGTCCAGCTTCCCGACGGGTCGCTGCCGCTGCTCGCCCCGATGTCCGAGGTCGCCGGCCGGATGGCCCCCCAGGTGGGGGCGCACCACCTGCAGCGCGACGGCGGCGGCCGCGGCGTGCTGATGGGCGGGGTATCCGGCGTGTACGCGGCCAAGGTGGTCGTGCTCGGCGCGGGCGTCTCCGGCATGAACGCCGCCGCGATCGCCCTCGGCATGCAGGCCGAGGTCCTGCTGGTGGACAAGAACGTCGCCCGCCTTCGCCAGGCGGACGCCATCTACCAGGGGCACTGCCAGACCGTCGCGTCCAACGCCTACGAGATCGAGCGCGCCGTGATCGACGCCGACCTGGTCATCGGCGCGGTGCTGGTGCCCGGGGCCAAGGCCCCCAAGCTGGTCAGCGACGACCTGGTGTCCCGGATGAAGTCGGGCGCGGTCCTCGTCGACATCGCGATCGACCAGGGCGGCTGCTTCGAGGGCTCCCGGCCGACCACGCACGCCGACCCGACCTACAAGGTGCACGACGCGCTGTTCTACTGCGTGGCGAACATGCCGGGCGCCGTCCCGCACACGTCCACCTACGCGCTGACCAACGTCACGCTGCCCTACACCGTCGAGATCGCCAACCGCGGCTGGCGGGACGCGCTCCGCGCCGATCCCCCCCTCGCCCTGGGCCTGAACACCTACGCCGGCGAGGTGACCTGCGAGCCCGTCGCCGAAGCCCACGGCCTGCCCTACACCCCCCTAGCCCAGGTCCTCAACTAGCGCGCCATGGCGCCGGGGCAGACGGTGGGCGAGGCGGTGCGCGGGTACCTGGCGCACCTGGTGGTGGAGCGGGGACTGGCGGGAAACACGGTCGAGTCGTACCGGCGGGACCTGCGCCGGTACGAGTCCTCGCTGGCCGGGCGGGGCAGGGCTCGGCTCGCTGACGTCATGTCCGCCGATGTGGCGGAGTTCCTCGCCTCCCTCCGCGAAGGCGACGCCGAGCACCAGGCGCTGGCGGTCAGCTCGGCGGCCCGGGCGGTGATCGCGGTCCGCGGGCTGCACGCGTTCGCGGCCGCCCAGGGCTTGGCCGAGTCGGATCCGGCGCGTGACGTGCCGCCCC
Organism: Actinomycetota bacterium; assembly: GCA_003140115.1. The sequence goes on from PLIQ01000073.1 coordinate 31,057, forward strand.
CGACACCGCCCAGGCGCCTGCCGAAGGCGATCACCGTGACCAACGTGGAGCACCTGCTGGACGCGTCGGGCCCGGGCCCCGATGACCTGTCAGCGGACCCCCGGCTGCTCCGGGACCGGGCCCTGCTGGAGTTCCTGTACGGGACCGGGGCCAGGATCTCCGAGGCGACCGGACTCGACGTGGACGAACTCCACCTGGACGACGACCCGGTGGTCCGGCTGGCCGGGAAGGGCGGCAAGCATCGGGTGGTCCCGGTCGGCAGCTACGCGGTGCGGGCCCTGCAGGCCTACCTGGTCCGGGCCCGGCCCGCCCTGGCCGCCGCGTCCCGGCGGGTCTCGGTAAGCCCTGCGGTGTTCCTGAACGCCCGGGGCGGACGCCTGACCCGGCAGGGCGCCTGGGGCGTCCTGCACGCCGCCGCCGACCGGGCCGGCCTGGCCGACGTGTCGCCCCATACGCTGCGGCACTCGTTCGCCACGCACATGCTCGACGGCGGGGCCGACATCCGGGTCGTCCAGGAACTGCTTGGCCACGCGTCGGTCGCGACCACGCAGATCTACACCCTGATCACGGTGGACCGGCTCCGCGAGGTCTACGCGACCTCCCACCCCCGCGCCCTCGGCTGAGGGCTCCCGTCCAGAGCACCATCGGGTCCGCCGACGCCGCCTACGCAGCGGCACCCATGGACCATTGCTGCCGCTCTGGCAGCACCGATGGAACATCGCTGTCGTGGAGAGTCCCGCCGGTCACCGGAAATGGCGGGTCAGCTCGTTGGCGTAGGTGCGGCCCAGGGTGCCCTTGTGGTCGGTGATCCACTGGGTCAGCGAGGTTTCGCCGGTCGCCGGGCCGTCGGTGTCGGCCAGGCCGTCGGCCATCGCCTCGAACTCCTCGGCGGTCAGCAGCGTGTCGCGCAGCGCCAGGCCGAGGAGACGGGCGGCCGGCGGGATCAGCGATCCGGGCAGGTTGATGACCCGGCTGCGGCTGCCGACCGCGTCCCTGATGAAACGCACCAGGTCGCCGAACGCCGGGCGGTCCGGCCCGACCGCATCGATGACCTCGGATCCGGTGGCGCCGGCGGCCTGGACGCACAGCCGGGCCAGGTCGTCAACGTGGATCGGGCGGATGTGGTACTCGCCCGTCCCGCCCACGGCGAAGACCGGCAGGTGCCGCAGCAGCCACGCGATGTTGTTGATCAGGACTCCGTTGCCGCCGAACAGGATGGCCGGCCGCAGCACGGTGTGGGGCAGCCTGAGATCGGCGAGGGCCTGCTCGACCGCCGCCTTGCCGCGGAAGTACGGGTAGGGCGAGTCGGCGTCGGGATGGGTGATCGACACGTGCACCACCCGGTGCACGCCGGCCTCGGCGGCCGCCTGGAACAGCACCCGCGACTGGGCTACGGCGCTCTCGTGGCTGACCTGCCCGTGCGCGAAGCGCACCCAGTAGGTATTGACCAGCGTCCGGGCGCCGCGCAGCGACTCGGCGAGCCCGGCCGGATCGGCGAAATCCAGCGGCCTGACCTCGATGGCGGTACCCGCGGGCGCGCGGCCGGGATGACCGGTGAGGGTGCGCACCCGCCGGCCCGCCGCCTGCAGTTCGCCGGCGATGACCGCCCCGGAGTAGCTGAACGCTCCGGTCACCACGTCGAAGTCGTCGCTCACGTGGTCATCACCGTTCCTCGAGCGTGGCCACCAGCGCGGTAAGCGCCTGGCCCAGGGGAGCGTCGAGCGTCGCGGCCGCGTACCGATCGCCCCGGGTGGACCCCTGATTGACGATCACAACCGGTACCGGCACCTTCGCCGCGTGCCGCACGTAACGCAAGCCCGACATCACGGTCAGCGAGGACCCCAGGACGACCAGCGAGCTGGCCCGTTCGACCATCGTGTAGCAGGCCTCGGCCCGCGCCCGGGGCACATTCTCGCCGAAGAACACCACGTCCGGCTTGAGCGTTCCGTGACACAAAGCGCAGTCGACGACCCGGAAGGAGTCGGTCGCGTCATCGGCGAGCACCGCGTCCCCGTCAGGATTGATCAACGCCGCCGACCCCGCGTCCCAGCCGGGGTTGGCCGCCGCGAGCCGACGGTGCAGGTCGGTGCGTGCCGTTCGCTGACCGCACGACAAGCAGATGACCCGGTGCAGGCTGCCGTGCAGTTCGGTCACTTCGGCTCCACCCATCACTGGGCCCGCCGCTTGGTGCAGGCCGTCGACGTTCTGCGTGATGATCCCGGCCAGCAGCCCGCGGCGGCCGAGCTCGGCGACCGCGTGGTGACCGTGGTTCGGGGCCGCCTGGCCGATGTGCTGCCAGCCCAGGTGGCTGCGGGCCCAGTACCGCCGCCGGGCGGCCGCACTTGCGGTAAAGGTCTGGTAGGTCATCGGCGTCGCCCGCCGGGCCAGACCGGTCGGCCCGCGGTAATCGGGGATGCCGGACTCCGTGGACAACCCGGCTCCGCTCAGGACCAGCACGTTCCCGGCGGCGACGACGTCCAGGAGCATGCCGAACGACCCTGTCGTTCTCGCCTCCGCCAACTGGGTCACGACTCTATGGTGCCTCATCCGGCGCAGCGGCCGGTCCGGTGCCCCGCGCTGGGCTAGGCCGCGGCGGTGGTAATGGCACGGGCCACCGCGGCGGCGCCCTGCGGGTCGAACACGATCGTGTAGTGGTTCACGTCGGGCACCCGCAGCGGCCTTAGCTGCGGAACGAGTTCCGCCCATTTCTCGACCAGTTCGGGCGGCAGTATGCCCGGCGGCTCGCCGAGGAACCCGCCCGGCGCGGTCAGTAGCGGAGTTGGCTGCGTCAGGCGGCCGAGTGCGTCCGCGAACGGCTTAGCCGCGAGTACGTCCCGGCTGTCGGCGCTGACCGCGGCCGGGACCACCCTGGACCGCATGCTGCCCGGCTCGCCCGCCAGGTCGTAGCGGGCGTACGCCTCGACATCGGCGGTCCAGTGGTCCGCCAGCGCCGGATGGGCCCGCCAGAAGTCCAGGTAGGCCTCGATGCTGGGGAAGGTCTGTCGCAGCCGGGCGATCGCCGGGCCGATCGAGGCCTCGAGCGCCACGTCCGGGTCGATGCCGTCCGGGACCGGGAGCGGCAGGCCGCCGTCCACCAGGACCAGGCGCCGCGACAGGTTCGGGTGCGCGTCGTGGGCCAGCAGGGCGACGTAGGCACCCAGCGAATGCCCGGCCAGGACGGGCCGGACCCCCGAACCGCCGAAATGCCGCAGTATCGCGGTCACGTCGGCCGCGTGCCGTTCCAGGCCGTACGGACCGGGCAGGTGGGCGCTGGAACCGCGCCCGCGCAGGTCAGGCGCCGCCAGTGTCCAGCCGGGCGGCATCTGGCGGGCCACCGCCTGCCACGACATGGCCGAGGCCGTGATCCCGTGCACGGCGACCGCCACTCGCTTGCCGGTGCCCCACTGGAGCACCCGCAGTTCCCCCCCGTCCACAGGGACGTCAAGCAGCCGGAGTTGCATTTTTACCCTCCCCAGTCTCGGCGGTTATGGCCGGGACCGCCCATATCTATCACTCATTATCCGCTATGACGATGACGGCGGTATGTCAACTCGACCACAAAGCTGACCGGCAAAACCATGCCATGCTGGACTGTGACTGGAATGCCAGGTAAACCAGGCTTGGAGGTAAGCGGGCCATGTCTGCAGCACTGAGTTACTCGTCCGGTGAATCGGCAACGCCCCTGCTGGGCGACACGATCGGGGGGAGCTTCGACGCGACGGCGGTGAGGTTCTCCGGCCGTGAAGCGCTCGTCGACCGGACGACCGGACGGCGCTGGACCTATGCGGAACTGGCCGCCGACGTCGATGCCCTGGCGCTCGGGCTGCTGGAAATCGGCATCCAGAAGGGCGACCGGGTCGGTATCTGGGCGCCGAACTGCGCGGAATGGACGCTCACCCAGTACGCGACGGCGAAGATCGGCGCCATCCTGGTCAACATCAACCCGGCCTACCGCACCCGCGAGCTCGAGTTCGTGCTCAATCAGTCGGGCGCCACGTTGCTCATCTCGGCCGAGCGGCTGAAGACGTCCGACTACGCGGGCATGATCGCCGAGGTACGGCCGCGATGTCCGGATCTGGCGCATGTCGTGCTGATCGGCCGCCCGGAATGGCAGTCGTTGCTGGAGAGCGGGCGGCGGCTGGATCGTGCGGTCCTCAACCGCATTCAGCTCGACACCGATGACCCCATCAACATCCAGTACACCTCCGGTACCACCGGTTTCCCGAAGGGCGCGACGCTCTCGCACCATAACATTCTCAACAACGGTTTCTTCGTGGGCGAGCTGTGTGACTACACCGAGGCCGACCGGATCTGCATTCCAGTGCCCTTCTACCATTGCTTCGGCATGGTCATGGGCAATCTCGCGGCCACCAGCCACGGCGCGTGCATGGTCATCCCCGCGCCCAGCTTCGATCCGGCCGCGACCCTGGAAGCCGTACAGGCCGAACGCTGCACCTCGCTGTACGGCGTTCCGACGATGTTCATCGCCGAGCTGTCCGCGCCCGGGTTCGCCGACTACGACCTGTCCAGCCTGCGCACCGGCATCATGGCGGGCTCGCCGTGCCCGGTCGAGGTGATGAAGCAGGTCATGTCGCGCATGTCGATGCGCGAGGTGTCTATCTGCTACGGCATGACCGAGACCTCGCCGGTATCCACCCAGACCCGCACCGACGATTCGCTGGACCGCCGCACCTCGACGGTGGGCCGCGTCGGGCCGCACCTGGAGGTCAAGGTCATCGACCCGGCGACCGGCGTGACCGTGCCCCGGGGTACGCCTGGCGAGCTGTGCACTCGCGGTTATTCGGTGATGCTCGGCTACTGGGCGCAGCCGGACAAGACCGCCGAAGCGGTCGACGCCGCGCACTGGATGCACACCGGTGACCTCGCCGTCATGGATTCCGACGGGTATCTGGCCATCACCGGGCGGATCAAGGACATGGTGATCCGCGGCGGCGAGAACGTCTACCCGCGGGAGATCGAGGAATTTCTCTACACGCATCCTGACATCCTGGACGCCCAGGTGATCGGCGTCCCGGATGCTGTTTACGGCGAGGAACTCATGGCCTGGGTCCGGCTGCGGCCCGGCGCTGCCGAATTGACCGCGGAGGAATTGCGGTCGTTCTGCTCCGGGCAGCTCGCGCATTACAAGATCCCTCGGTACGTGCATGTCGTGGATGAGTTCCCGATGACGGTGACGGGCAAGGTCAGGAAGGTGGAGATGCGGGAGCGCGCGGCGGAAATCCTCGGTCGCAATAACAGCTAACCGCCCAATACATTAACTCTGGATCAAGGTTCTTCCGGTGCGGGCCGGGTCCGTTGTAGGCTCCCTCCGTCGACCATGATCGGAGGACGGCACGTGAAGGTCCTGATCGCGGGGGGTGTCGGCTACGTCAGTCGCATTTTCAGCGCACATCCCGACATCTATGCCGTAGGCCATGTGCGAAGCGATCGGGGCGGACCCCAAGATGCGCACCGGCCTGCCGCCGCGGCGGCCGGCCCATGCCCTGGGCGCGATGATCCGCGCCCAGCGCTCGCGATCAACCTGGGGGACCGGCCCGGGTACCACGGTGCGGGAACCTCGGTTGGGCACCGGCGCCGGCGCACACGAAGATCAACTCGTGATCTGCCTTATCGGGCAAAAAGCGTACCGTGGTCATCCATGTCAGGATCGCGAACTTCGCGACATAGCAAGCAATAAGTGATTGTATTGGACTAATCTCCAGAACACGTATGATCAAATAGATTTGGTACAACTCCGCGATCCCGCGGGGTTGTGGGGGTGCGGAGATGGGCGAGCAGCAGCACGGCTTGACGCCGGGGACGAGCGGGGACCCACCCTGGTCGACCGTCGCCGCCACCACGTTGCGCCTGTGGCTGCAAAGGCACTCCCAGCGCGGTCGGCGGCCAGCTTCCCGGCGCCGGCGTGGCGTCCTGGTGCTGAGCGCGGTCGCCGCTATGGCCGTCGGGGCCCTGGTCACGCTGGCCTTCACCCACCAGGGAGAACAGGCACAGAAGGCATCGGCGGTGCAGCCCGCCGATCCGGCCCCGAGCACGCCGAGCACGTCCAGTGCGCTGCAGATCGCCGCGGCGAACCGCGGCCAGGCGGCAGCCTGGATCGCGCAGCAAATGCTCCCGAGCGTGCTGATCGGCTGTGACCCGCTGATGTGCCAGGCACTGGAGGCGGCCAACGTCTCGGCCAGCAGGCTCTCGGTGGTGCAGCCATCGGCCCCCGACCCGCTGGGCGTCGAGGTGATCGTCGCCACGCCGGCGCTGCAGAGCCAGTTCGGCCCGCGCCTGGCCACGGTGTACGCGCCGCAGGTCCTGGCCAGTTTTGGCACTGGCGCCCAGCAGATCGACATCCGCTATCTCGCGCCGGGCGGGACCGCTGCCTTCGACGCCTCGCTCGCTGCGGATCGCAGCGCTCGCATCGAAGCGGGCCACCAACTGCTGAGCAATAAGAACGTCCGGGCCTCCGCGCAGGCCCGCGGCGCGCTATTGGCCGGCAACGTCGATCCTCGCCTGCTTATAACGCTTGGGCTACTTGCCCACGAAATGCCCGTACGGCTGGTACTTTTTACAGACCCGTCGCCAGGTGCGGGTTTCGCGGTTCCGCTACGTGGCGCCGAGATCGGCGCCACAGGGTCCGCTGGCCTGTCGGCGATGCTCGCGTTCCTGAATCAGCAAACCACATACCAACCCTCGCAATACGGCAAAATCAGGATCGCTAGCGGTCAGGCAGTCACCATGCGGTACGACGCCCCAGGTCCCCTGGGAATGAACGGCCCTTAGCATCTCATCGGCTGGGGTAAAGGGAGGGGTCATGAATATTTGGAAGGCATCTAGAAAACTGCTCATGTTGCTGGCCATGTCGGCCCTGATGCTAGGCATTCCCGCGACGGCGTTCGCGTCCTCTGCTACCACGGGTACGGGCTGGATCAGACTGGCCCACCTATCCCCGAACACGCCTGCGGTCGACGTGTACCTGTACTCGTTCGACAACTCCACCGCGATGATCGTGCTCCATCACGTCGCCTACGGGACCGTCTCGCCGTACGAGTCGGTGCAGGCCGGGGACTACAGCGTGGCCATGCGCGCCGCGGGCGCGTCCGCCACGAGCCAGCCCGTCCTGTCCACCAGCGTTACGGTCGCCGCCGGTCATGCCTACACGGTGGCCGGGATGGGGCCCGAATCGGGCCTGCGGCTCGCGGTCCTGGACGACGACCTGACCACGCCGTCAGGACAGGCCCTGGTCCGCGTGATCCAGGCCTCGCTGAAACAGCAAGTGGTCAACGTGAAACTCGGCTCCACGTCGCTCGCCAGCAGCCTGAAGTTCGCCAGCGTGAGCGCCTACCAGGCGGTTACCCCTGGTACCGAGAGCGTGAGCGTAAGCGCGGGGGGCACGGACGCCAACTCGAGCGTCACCCTCGCCGCTGGCACCGTCCACACTCTCGTCGTGCTCGACGGCGCCAACGGCCTGGAGATCGTCAACCTGGAGGATGCGTCGGGCAGCGGCCAGCCGCCGCTGGGTGGTGTCGGTACCGGCTTCGGCGGCACCGCGCCGCACGGACCGGGCTCGGCGGTGCCGTGGCTGGTGGCCATCGGAGCCGGCGGCCTGCTCGCCCTCACCGGCGGACTGAGGCTGCGCCGTAACCGTCAGCTGCACGCCGGGGTCTAGCTCATGCCGACCCGTAGGCCGGCCGCGGCGCTCGCGCTCGCGGCCGGTCTGCTCGTGATCGCCGGCGGGGCGACCGGCCTGCTGCTGACGCGGCACTCGACTCCGGCCATGCGCCCGCTGGCGGCCGGGGTGGGGGCCCTGCCCGCGCCGACCGCCCCGATCGTGGCGCCGCCGCAGTCGACGTCGCCCAAGCCGGTCGCCGCCCCGGTCTCGCTGACCATCCCGCTGATCGGCGTGCAAACCAAGCTGCTCACCCTGGGCCTGACCTCGACCGGCACGCTGCAGGTACCGCTCTTGTCCCAGGCCGGGGTCGCGGGCTGGTACAAGGGCAGCCCCCGGCCGGGATCCATCGGCTCAGCTATCATCGTGGGCCACGTCGACACGACCAGCGGTCCCGCGGTGTTCGACCGGCTCGACCAGCTGACCCGCGGGAACAAGATCTACGTCAAACGGGCGGACGGGACCCTGGTCGAGTTCCGCGTGACCTCGGTCCAGACCTACCTTAAGGATCATTTCCCGACCGAAGACGTCTACGGCCCGGTCCCCGATCCGGAATTGCGCCTCATCACCTGTGGCGGAGCCTGGGACTACGCCACGCACCACTACCTGAGCAACACCGTCGTCTACGCCACCGAGGTAAGCTGACCCGCCCGTCAATATCCTTAAGCGCATGGAGCTGGCGGTCGACGACAACCCAGAGCAGGCGCAGTTCGAGATCCGGGTGGATGGCGAGCTCGCCGGGTTCGTTCAGTATCACCTGCACGACGGCGTGATCGCCTTCCTGCACGCCGAAACCGGCCCTCGGTTCCGCGGCCACGGCGTCGCCGGGCGCCTCATCCAGTCCAGCCTGGACTCGGCCCGGGAACGCCACCTGTCCGTCCTGCCCTACTGCCCGTTCGTGCGGGGCTGGATCACCGAACACATCGAGTACGCCGCCCTCGTCCCCGACAACATGCGACAGGTTTTCGGCCTCTTACCTGCGAGTAGGCCGCGGCGCCGATGAGTTGTGCCGCCGAGCGCCGTTTCACAGGTGAGCATCGGCGACCGGCCGGTGCCATACCTGGGAGACTGGCACATGGACTACAAGGCGGCGATCGCGGGTGATGAGCGCGCGTTCGCGGCGCTGGCCGAACGCCACCGGCGCGAGCTCCACGTGCACTGCTACCGGATGCTCGCCTCGTTTGACGAGGCCGAGGACGCCGTGCAGGAGACGTTCCTGAACGCCTGGCGCGGCAGGTCCGGCTTCGAGGGCGGCTCGCAGTTCCGGGCCTGGCTGTACCGCATCGCGACGAACGTCTGCCTGGACATGCTCCGCCGTAACTCGCGGCGCGCCACCGGGATGCGCTCGCATCCCGAGGTGCCGTGGATCCAGCCGTACCCGGACGTACTGCTCGACCAGGCCGCGCCGGCCGACGAGCAGCCCGAGGCGGTCGCCATCGAGCGGGAGACGATCTCGCTGGCCTTCCTGGCCGCGCTGCAGGTCCTGCCGCCCAGGCAGCGCGCCGCGCTGATCGCCCGCGACGTGCTGGGCTGGCCGGCCAGCGAGACCGCCTCAGCGCTGGGCACGAGCGTCGCCGCGGCCAACAGTGCCCTGCAGCGCGCCCGGGCGACCATGCAGTCGCACCTGCCGCCGCGCCGCGCCGACTGGTCGACCCGGGAGCCGAGCGCGCCGGAGCGCGCGCTGCTCGAGCAGTTCATCGCCGCGCACGAGCGCCTCGACGCCGAGGCGGCCATCGCCCTCGCCGCCCAGGACCTCCGGATCACCATGCCGCCCAACCCGTGGATCTACGACGGGCGAGAGGAGATCAGGCCGCTCATGGCCACCGCGGCCGCGATGGGTGACTGGCGCCTGTTCCCCGTGGCGGCCAACCGGATGCCGACTGCCGCGAGCTACCTGCGCGGGCCGGGCGACAGCCAGTTCCGCGCGTTCAAGCTCGATGTCATGCGCATCGAGGAGGGCCTGATCGCCGAGGTCACGACGTTCAGCGCCGAACTCTTCCCGGCCTTCGGGCTGCCGCCCACGCTGTGAGCCCCAGCGCTGTGAGCCCGGCCGCGAGCGATACTCTGGCCGGCGTGCTCGCCCATGTCACGGTGACCCGGTACGTGACTCCACTGCGCGAGGGCGGGTCACTGCCCGCCCTCGTCGAGGCGGACAACCTCGGCACCTACGTGATGAAGTTCCGCGGCGCCGGCCAGGGCCCGCTCGCGCTGGTCGCCGAGATCATCGCGGGCGAACTGGCCCGACGCCTCGGCCTGCGCGTGCCGGACCTGGTCTTGGCCGACCTGGACCCGCGGATCCCGGGCAGCGAGCCGGACCCGGAGATCCAGGATCTGCTCCGGGCCAGCGAAGGCCTGAACCTCGCGGTGGACTTCCTGCCCGGCTCGGTGGGCTTCGACCCGCTCGGCTGGACGGCCGATCCCGACTTCGCCAGCCAGGTGCTGTGGTTCGACGCCCTGGTCCAGAACGTCGACCGCACCTGGCGCAACCCGAACCTGCTCGTCTGGCACCGCAACATCTGGCTCATCGACCACGGGGCGGCGCTGTACTTCCACCACAACTGGCCGACGGCCGACCCCCGGCGCCCGTTCGACGCTCGTGAGCACGTCCTCCGCGACCAGGCCACGAGGCTCGCCGAGGCCCACGCCGAGCTCGCCCCGCGGATCACCGAGGCCCTCCTCAAAGAGGTGACCGCCCTGGTCCCGGGGGAGTGGTTCGGCGACCGCGGCGCGAGTGCCTACACCGAACACCTCCTGGCGCGCGCCCCGATCGTCCCGGAGGTGATCCGCGAATGACCGAGGTCTTCGAGTACTCGCTGGTCCGGGTGGTGCCCAGGGTCGAGCGGGGCGAGGTGATCAACGTCGGGGTGATCGTCTACGCCCAGGCTTACCGGTACCTGTGCGCCCGGATCGAACTGGACGAAGGCCGCCTGCTGGCCGTCGACCCCGCGGTCGACCTGGACGCGGTACGGACGGCCCTGTCGGCCTTCGAGAAGGCCTGCACCGAGGGGCCGCTGGCGGACCGGCCGCTGGGCGAGCGCTTCCGCTGGCTCACCGCCCCCCGGTCGACCATCGTCCAGCCCGGCCCGGTACACAGCGGCCTCACCACCGATCCCGCCGCCGAGCTAGCCCACCTGTTCGACACCCTGGTCCGCACCCGCTGACCGCCCGAGCAAAGTAAAAGCCGTAACTGTCCGTGGAATTCCGCGATGGCCGCCTCGTACTGGTCCAGGGCCCGCTCGACCGGGCCGCGCGGAGCCGAGGGCAGCCAGTGCACGGCCCGCTGGAACCCCGCGGCCTCGTAGGTTTCCAGCACCTTGGCCTCGGCGGGAACACCCATGACCGTAAGCCCGATCGGCCGGTCCGCTCGCGCGCGCAGTTCCGCGGCCCGGTCCAGGACGTCCCCGCGATCATGGTTGGGGAACCAGGCGTCGCCGAACGCCAGTACCCGATCCAGCACCCCCGGCCCGTTCCCGCCGACCAGGACCGGCGGATGGGGCCGCTGCGCCGGCTTGGGCCAGGACCAGATCCGGTCGAACGCGACGTACTCGCCCGCGTACCTCGCCTCGTCGGCGGTCAAGCTCGCCTTCATGGCCTCGATCCGCTCCCGCAGGATCGCCATCCGCCGTC